>NZ_AWXD01000008.1:0-379386 GCF_000478945.1 Peptoniphilus sp. BV3AC2
AAAAAGTAAAATGAATAAAGATAATTTTTAAGCGGCACCGCCGTCTTTTTTTGTTGAGGAAATTAAATTTTTTGGTGGAATATTTAAATGCTTTCAGCAGACTGTTTCAACCAATCGGCTACGCCTCTTGGGAAACAGGTTGCATCACACCTACTAAGACTCACTACGTTCGTCAAGTTAGGTGTAGACGTATAGCATGAGATATAATCATTATTAATTAGCAATTTTAAAATTATTTCATTTGTTTAGGCTATACCCTCGGAGGTTATACCCGTTCGACTCACTACGTTCGCTCAGGGTGACTGCAGTTGGAAGATTTTTTGTAAAAAATAATTGCAAAGACTAGGTTAAATATAGGTCAGATCCTTCGACTCGGAAATAAATTCCTCGCTCAGGATGACTATTATTAGGTATATGCCCATAGAGGTTCAATGAATTAATACGTTTTGTTTTTCAGAGTCTTCGGATTAGTGGAGAGAATGTAGTATCAAAGTTAATGGAAGCTGGTAGCTTCCGCTACGAGGATAATTTGTAGGCAATATTGTCACACGCCTGACGGCTGAATTTAATTGTACCCACATTGCAAATTAAATAAATATTAATTCCAACAAAAAAGAACAGTCGAAACTGCTCTTTTAATCTTTCTTATAAAAATCTAAAATCTATCTTTTAAATCCCTAAACTTCTTAAATTCTTCCAAACTTTTTGCCATAAGAAATGGATTTATTTCTTTTTCTTTTCCAATTGTAGTTGGTAGTGTACAACCGCCTTTTGCAACCACATCTCTTGCTAATTCTAGTTCTTCTTCCACTCTTTTATTTTCTCCAAGGCTTAGTACAAATTCCAAATTTGAAACTGTGTATTCGTGGGCTGGGTAGACTTTTGTATCATCGGGAAGTTTTCTAAATCTCTCCATGGTTTCATAGGCAGATTTATAATCTCCTGTGAAGACTCTCCCTACTCCTGCTGAAAATAATGAATCGCCGCAAAATAGATTTCCATCGACTAAATAAGAAACATGATCTTCTGTGTGACCGTTAGATTTTATAATTTCAATCCTCATGCCCATGATTTCGATGTAGTCTCCATCCCCTACTACTTCGTCTTCTGTGCAAAGATTTTTAACTTCTGAAGGTCCATAGACCACCGGGTTATATTTTTCTTTTAAAATTTTTACTCCACCGGTGTGGTCCCCATGCTTATGGGTTAGTAGTATGGCTTTTAATTTTAGATTTTCCTTTTCAATTTTTGAAACTACTTCTTCAGCCATCGATGGATCTACAACTAATAATTCCCCATCCTTTTCAATGGTCCAGATGTAGTTGTCATCTAAAGCTTTTAAATATCCAATCATTTAAATATCTTTAGCCTATCTTCAACATTGCCACGATCTTTTGGTTCTGGTTCTTCTAAGATTTGTCCAAATGGCATCTGTCCCACCAAGATCCAATCTTTTAGCACGTCAAACATCTCTTTAACCACATCGTCTATAACTGGATTGTAGTGTTGGATGCTTGCGCCAATTCCAAGATTTCTAAGCTCAGTCCAAATATTTATTTGAAGCATTCCATTTGCAACGTGGCTCCATTCATCAAATCTATCGCTGTATGCCGGAAATTGTTCCTTTAGGCTTTCAACTTTTTGTTTATCTATAAAGTATAGAACTGTTCCGTAACCTTTCTTAAATGAATCGATCTTTTCTCTTGGAACTTTGCCACCAAACGCATCATAAATCGCATCCCATAGTCTGTCTTGATACTCTCCAAGAGCAAGCACCACTGATTGTGATTTATTGTTAAAGGAATCTGGAACTTGGTTTACCACTTCTTTTACAAGATTTATAACTTCTTCTTGTGACACCGGGATATCCTTGCCAATACTATAATAACTTCTTCTCTTCTTTAATCCTTCGTGCATTTTTTCCTTCCTTTCTCAATTAAAAATTTCTTTACAATAATTTTTTACCCTTAAATTTTTTATTAAAACTTTGGCGATATTTTGTAAAAATGTAAATTTGCTTAAACAAAAAAAGCCGCCGAAGCGACTTAACTTTATAATTTTAAATTTTAAAATCTCTTTATCTTATTTTTGTATCTCAGATATTTCTTGCCATACCTAGTTTGCAATGCTCTTTCTTCTTTCAAAGTTTGTGAGATTACAAGAAGCACCGTCACTATAAATAAAAATATAAATGAAAGCCTGGTCGTGGTCACAAGATGTCCCGCTGTGATTAACATAAGTGCTTTGTAAAGCGGATTTCTATTTATTGTGTATGCGTCCTCTCCGTCAAACTCCTTCATCTTGTCAGCGTTTGGACCTCTCATGCTGTCCTTTATGGTTGCAACTACATAGATTGTTAGGAGAAGTCCATAAACATATAGAAAAATTCCTGGGTACTTCATAATATTTCTATTTAAATATCCTGGCACCGGTCTTACTAAGTCCACTACTAAAAGATTTATATTGGCAATAAATATTAGGATGAAGTAGAGTTTGTTCCTCTTTATATCTACTAACTCGCCTGTCCTTTTTAAATCTTCGCCAATCTCTTTTCTTATTGCAAATAGCATTATTAAATATAGTATAAATGCGGATATTGGTACGTACTTCATATGCTCTTCCTATATATTCTATAAGTTATGTCTATTGTTGCTCCGAATTTTTCTATATCATTTTGCATCTTTTTGTTGTAGTCCCAAATGGTTGAGCCTTCTAGATATCTATAACCTTTTTTCGCAGCATTTTTAAAAGATTTAAAATACATGGCTGAGGTCACACCCTTATCTCTGTATTCAGGTATTACAAAAAGCACAAAAACTCTAAGTCTTTTTATTGATTTTCTTCTTAGTAAAAATTTTATTCCTTCTAAAATTCCAAGTTTACCTTTGAAATCCTTAAGTATTTCATTGTAATCTGGTAGGGCTAATGTAAATCCTATCGGCTCGCCTTCGTTATTTCTAGCAATCATGATGAGATCTTCATCTGCATAAGGTTTTATGGCATTTACTATATTTGTTATTTCTTCTTTACTAATTGGACTGAAGTCTTCCCATTCTTCTGGCATTCCCTTTTCAAGAACTTGGTAAACAGATTCCGTCTCTCTTTTAAGATTGTTCTTCATGTCTGCCGTGTAAACCTTGTATCCGTATCTCTCTTCAATCTTAGGTAGAAGCACTTCAAGCTTTGCAACTTTGTCTTCTAGATCATTAATCTCTGCTCTGTATGCGTAGACATCGTGGTACTTTTCAAATCCAAACTCTGTGAAATGATCGTTGTAGTATGGCGGATTGTACTTGTTCATTATGGATGGCATCCTATCAAAATTGTCGATGATAAATCCTCTATTGTCATCCCCTCCTGGAAGAGCAACCGGTCCCTTTGCTGTGTCCATTCCTTGAGATTTAAAAAACTCAACCGCCCTATCCAAAAGTTTTTTTGAAACTTCTAAATTATCTACTGCTTCATATTCTGCAATATATCCAACTTTTAATCCGTTATAATCATTTAATTTTGTGTCTACAAATGCAATTAGCCTTCCTAGGCAATCTTCATTTTCATCTGTAGCCATAATGGTTATGTATGGAAACATACCGAGGTCATTATTTTGCCCTTTTATATATTTTAAATAATCTTTCTTTATCGGATAGACAAAGTACGGATTATCTCCATAGACTTTTTCATAGATTCCGTAGAATTTTTCAAAGTCGTCCTTAGTTTTTACTTCTTTTATCTGTATCATTTAATTCCCTCTGTAAAAAAATGGAGCTACTGAAGGGGCTCGAACCCTTGGCCTGTGCGTTACGAGTGCACTGCTCTACCAACTGAGCTACAGTAGCATAAGGGGATTCTCCCCCTATAATCATTTAAATATTACCATATCGGAGCTTATAATATCAAGAACCGACATGGTAACAATTATCATAAAATTTTAATCTAGAACTTCTATATTTTTAACTACCACATCTTCTACAGGTTTATCCATAAATCCTGTTTCAGTGTTAGCAATCGCATCAACTATATCCATTCCTTCAACTACTTGACCAAATACTGTATGCTTTCCATCTAACCAGTATGCTCCACCTAGTTCTGAATAAGCCTTTACAACTTCGTCAGGAAATCCACCCTTTTCTCCAAGTTCTTTCATCTGTCCGATGATATCTTCCGTAATCTTTGGTCCTTGTACGATGAAGAACTGGCTTCCATTTGTAGATGGCCCTGCGTTTGCCATAGAAAGAGCTCCTCTAATATTTCTAAAGTCGATGCTAAATTCATCTTTAAATGGTTTGTCCCAGATGGATTCACCGCCACGTCCTGTACCTTCTGGATCTCCACCTTGAATCATAAAATCTTTTATAACTCTGTGAAAAATTGTATTGTCATAGTAACCATTCTTTGCATGGGTCAAGAAATTTTCAACCGCAAGTGGTGCTGCTTCTTCTAGCATCTTAACCTTGATATCTCCAAGATTTGTGTGAATTATCGCGAATTTATCTTCTTTATTTATTTCTAATTGTTTCATATTTTCTCCTTATTAATTTTCACTTATATAGTTTGCCATATTTTCTGTAAATTCATTGGTCCTTCTGTTATATACTTCATACCCAATGAGTAAGAATATTCCTTTTAAGATGGAGCTTAGACTCATTGCTGCCCAGATTCCACCTACCATGTAGATTGGCATAAGAAATTTTGCCATTGGAATTCTAAACACGTTGAACACTAGCCCCACCAGTGCAGGATACTTAGTAAGTCCAAGACCACTCATCATTCCTGTGGTTCCTATTTCCAAAGTCATAAACAATTCCGATGGAGAGATGACCATGAGGTACAATGCTCCTATTCTTATGGCTTCTTTGTCAATTGGAATGAAGAATGTGAATAGTTCTTCCGCCTTTGTAAATAGGAGTATCGTTGCAAATCCTCCGATTAAAGAAATTATAACGAGACCTTTTCTTCTAGCTTCTTTTAATCTGTCAAACTTCTTTGCACCGTAATTTTGTCCGAAGAATGCAGCAAAGGCACTGGCAAATCCTTCACTACTCATCCACGCGATACTCTCTATCTGAGATCCTATTGAATAGGCAGCTATCGCCGCAGCTCCATAGCTTGCGATGTAGATGTTTAAGTAGAGACTTACCAAGGCGTGAATTATAGATTGAGCACAGGCTGGCACTCCAAGTTTTAAAACTCCTTTTACATAGTTAAAAGATACTTTTGAAAAGTATTTAATCCTTACGAATATTTCTTGTCCCTTTATTCCCGCATACATAGTTAGGAAAAATCCAACTGCTTGTGCAAGTACCGTTGCAAGGGCGGCACCTTTAACTCCCATCTTAGGAAATGGTCCGATTCCAAAGATTAAGATCGGATCTAGTACTATATTTATAATTAAGGAAACGATTGAAACTATAAAAGGCGTTACCGAGTTTCCCTTTGCAAGAAATGATGCATGAAGCACCGGATTTGCAAATAAAAATATAAGTCCAATAGTAACTATTACAAAATAATCTATTGCAAGAAGTTTTACACTCTCTTCCAAATGGAATATATCTACCAGATTTTCTTTAAATATCAAATAAAATGCTGTGATTAGGACGCAGATGATTAAATTTACAGTGGCAGAAGCCTTGAACACTTCCTTTGCTTCTCTTTCATTGCCCCTCCCGTAGGCTTGACTTAGTCCAACTGAGACTCCAGTCTTCCCGACGAGCATAAGCGAATTGGCAATCCAAACAAAAAAACCACAGGTTCCGACTGCTGCTACGGCATCTGTGGAAAGTTTACCTAGCCAAATCAAATCGATAAATGAATATGCCATCTGTATAAATGCCGTTCCCATAAGTGGCAAGGACATCTTGATCAGGGTTCTATAGATCGGTCCATTTAGCAGGTCTATCTTTTTTTTCATCTATTCACCTTCAAATGGATTGGTGTCTCCTTGATCAGTTATAATAATCGGTCCATCCTTTGTAATTGCAAGTTGATGTTCGTATTGGGCGGAGAGTTTTCCGTCTCTCGTTCTAGCAGTCCAACCGTTCTTGTCTATCTTTAAATTAAATGTGCCTTCGTTTATCATCGGCTCAATGGTAAACACCATTCCTTCTTGGATTCTAAGTCCACGACCAGCTTCTCCATAGTGGAGCACCTGTGGATCTTCGTGCATAGTCTTGCCAATGCCGTGACCGACAAACTCTCTTACCACAGAGAATCCTTCTCCCTCTGCGTAGCTTTGAATTGCATGTCCAATATCTCCAAGTCTATTTCCAACCTTTGCTTCTTTTATTCCAAGGTACAAGCATTTTAGGGTTGTGTCCATTAGATGTCTAGCTTCTTCGCTTATATCTCCAACTGCATAGGTCCATGCTGAGTCTGCAAGAGATCCATTTAAGTTTACAACCATATCTATGGTTACAATATCTCCATCTTTAAGTACGTACTCAGTTGGGAATCCATGACAGATTTCGTCGTTTACTGATGCACAGGTTGCATACGGAAATCCTTCGTAACCTTTTTGTTCTGCTGTTGCTCCAAATTCTTTTAAAATACTTTCTACATAGGCGTCGATTTCAAGTGTTGTGACTCCCTCTTTAATAAATGTTCTAAGTCTTCTGTGGACTTCTGCTAGGACCTTGCCAGCTTCGATCATGCCTAAAACATCTTTTTTTGTGTATATATTAACCAATTAAATCCTCCTCTTCTAAAATTTTCTTCATATCTATATCATTTTTTGCAAAGTCCAAAATCTTTTCGTTGAGTTCTATGGACTTTTTAATTGCAACTACAGCTTCTGCTCTTTTGCCAAGCTTTTCGTAAGAACATCCAAGATTGTAGTATAAATTTTCTGAATCTGGGTTTTCTTCTATTCCTTCCAAAAGTATTTCAATCGCACTTTTATAATCCTTCTTTGAAATATATATTGCAGACATATTTAGGTAGATGTCATCTTCTGTAGATTCGTCCAGCGCCTTTTTATATTCTTCAAGTGCTTCTTCAGGTTTTCCCATCTTGTATAGGACCACCCCTCTGTTGTAGAGTGCTCTGAAATAAGATGGACAAATTTCAAGAGACTTGTCTATATACTTAAGCGCCGTGTCATATTCACTTCTCTCTTCATAGAAAGAACCGAGATCGTTGTAAGAAACATAGTCATAATGATCTAGCTCGATGCATCTAAAGAGACATTCCATTGCGTCGTCCTTCTTTCCCATTCTATCTAAAATATGGGCGAGGTAGTAGTACGCTCTGTCATAGGTTTCATCCTTTGAGATTGCAAGTTCATAATATTTCTTTGCCATGTCCAAATCATTTTTAAGATCGTAGTAAACAGCGATCCCATAGTAAGAACCTGGGAGACTGTCGTCGATTTCTATAATCTTCTTAAAAGTTGCTAGTGCCTTTTCGTTTTCGCCTTCGATTAAATAGATGTCTGCGATTTCAAAATATGAATCTGTAAGCTCCTTTTTAGTCTTTGCAAACTCCAAAGATTTTATATATGCCTCTTGTGCTTTTATATATTCAGATTTAAGCAAAAATTCATTTGCCATGATTATATAGTTGTTATACTTTTGTTTCATAATGTCACCAAAACTATTATAACACAAAGGCTACAACTGGTAATAATATCGTAGCATAAAGATTGTTAAATTTTTTTCTAAGATTTGCTGTAAACACTTAAAACGATACTCCATCTATGGTAAAATAAAGATGGTGAGAAAATGAGTAGGTACCTAAGTGCAGATATTTATTACAAAGAAAAGTATCATGAGAAAGTAGCAAGGCTATCTCTAAGTTCTGGACTTAGCTGTCCAAATAGAGATGGAACTTTAGGAAATACTGGTTGTATCTTCTGTTCAAAGCTTGGTGCCGGTGACTTTGCAGCAAACTCTAAAGACTCTATAAAAGATCAAATAGAATCTCAAATAGAATTTTTAAAGAAGAAATGGAACGCAAAAAAATATATAGCATATTTTCAAAGTTTCACAAACACTTATGGAGATGTGGACTACCTTCGCAAGATTTTTTACGAAGCCATAGAATATCCCGGAGTGGTTGGACTTACGATTGCAACTAGAGCCGACTGTTTAAGCGACGAAATTTTAGAACTTCTAGATGAATTAAATAAAGTTACGGATCTAAATATTGAACTTGGACTTCAAACTGTAAACGAGAAGACCATCGAATATATTAAGAGAGGCTACTCTCATAAAACTTTCGATAAAAATGTAAGGAAGTTAATAAATTTGGGTATAGATGTTACAACTCACGTAATCTTCGGGCTTCCCGGTGAAGATGAGACGGATTTTATGAATACTATCGACTACGTAAATGAAATTCATCCTCTAGGAATAAAGATTCATTCTTTCTACATAGAAAGAGGTTCCAATATATACGAAGAATACGTAAGAGGCGAAGTGTCTACCATAGATATGGATACTTATGTAAGATCTGTAGTCAACGCTATCTGCAGATTAAAAAGGGATATTGTACTATTTAGAATAACGGGAGATCCAGTTAAATCTCTCCTAGTTGAACCTAAATGGTGTCAGGACAAACTAAAAGTAATCGCCACTATTAACAAAACCCTAAAGAATTTAGGTGTACCACTTTTGAAATTGGAGGAGAAATGAAAATTAAAAAGGTAATCTTATCACTAGCACTAATGCTTGTACTCACTGCCTGTGGAAAAACAGACAACGCAAACAAAGATACAGGCGCAGGTGAGAACGACACTGTAAGAGTCGCAATTCAAACTGAACTCGACGGACTTAACCCAACTAAGATAACTGCAGGAGATACAGAAACAGTCCTAGATCAAATCTTCGACGGACTATTTGACACAGATAAAGACGGTAAATTAGTTGGAGATCTAGCAGAATCTTATGAAGTTTCTGATGACGGTCTTGTGTACACTTTTAAATTAAAACAAGGTGTAAAATTCCACAACGGAAAAGATTTCAAGGCAGAAGACGTAGTCTATACTTATGATCTACAAGCAGGACTTACTTCTAAGGAACCTCTTTCAACTAAGTTCGAAATTATTAAGAGCGTAGAAGCAGAAGATGACTACACAGTTAAAGTAACCTTAAAAGAAAGACAAAATTCATTTATATATCTTACTTTGAAGGCTATTCTTCCAAAGGGATACGAAGATCAAGATACAAACCCTGTGGGAACTGGACCATATAAATTTGTATCCTATGTACCTGGAGAAATTTTAAAACTAGAAAGATTCGACGACTATCACAACAAAGATCACATTGCAAAGATCAAAAACTTAGAAATAATTAGAATGAAAGACTCTCAAACTATGTTAATGGCTCTTCAAAATGGAGAAATCGACGTAACTCCTGGTCTATCTTCTGAAGAAGCAGATCAAGTAAAGGACTATGCAAACATCATCGAAGGACCACAAAACTTAGTTCAAACCTTTGCTTTAAATAATGACTTCGGTCCACTTAAGGACCCTAAGGTAAGAGAAGCTCTTAACATGGCAATAGATAGAGATGAACTTATAAAGACAGTAGCAGGCGGAAGAGCTGCAAAAGTATTTTCTAACTTCTCCCCTGCACTTCCAAAGTACTATAACGACTTGGGAGAATATTACAAATCAGACAAAGAAGCTGCTAAGGCACTTCTAAAAGAAGCAGGATACGAAAATGGATTCGATCTTGTATGTAAAGTTCCATCAGATTATAAATTCCACGTTGACACAGCAGAATTTATCGCATCAGAACTTAGACAAGTTGGAGTAAACATGATCATCGGACCAATTGAATTTTCAACTTGGTTAGACAAAGTTTATAAAGGAAGAGAATTCGAAGCAACTATCATAGGATTTATCGGATATCTTGACCCTAACCAAATCCTAGAAAGATACACATCAGATAACAAATCCAACTTCATCAATTTCAAATCAGCTAAGTTTGATGAAGAAATGAACCTTGCAAACACTGCAAAAGATGAAAACGAAGTAATAGAACACTACAAAAATGCTCAAAAGGCTCTAGTAGAAGATAATGCTTCAGTATTTTTACAAGACCCTAATATTATATTAGCAATGAGGAAAGGACTTAGTGGACTTGAACTATATCCTATTCAAAAGAGAAACTTTGAGGATCTACAGTTCACTAAATAAAAAAGATGAAAATATTTGTAAACAAGCTCATCTCCGTAATATTAACCCTATTCTTGGTAAGCATCATGATATTTTTGGTATTTCAAGTGCTACCTGGAAATCCAGCGGAAATAATACTTGGAGTTGAAGCTGACGAAGCACAAATTCAAAAACTTGAAAAAGAACTGGGCATAGATAAACCTATGCCTGTAAGATATTTGGAATGGATAAAAGGACTTGCCCGTTTGGATATGGGCAAGTCTCTTAAATATGGAGTCAGTGTCAAGGATCTCTTCGTCAAGAGATTTCCTGTCACACTATTTTTAACTCTCTATTCACTATTTCTAACTGTGGCAATAGGAATTCCCCTTGGAATTTGGATAGCCTCGAAGGAGAACACCTGGTACGGAACACTGGCAAGTTGGATTACTCAACTGGGCATATCAATACCAAGCTTTTGGCTGGCATTTATGCTCATAATGGTATTTTCACTTAAACTCAAATGGTTTCCAACCTTTGGTTACAACGCAATGGGTGGAAGTTTCTTGGATAAACTTCACAAGTTTTTCCTCCCTTCCCTAGCGATATCTCTTTCAAATATTGCTACCATCGTTAGATATTTAAAGAGTTCCATTTTAGATCAAGTAAGGCGTGACTATGTGAGGACCGCTAGAGTTAAAGGACTTAAAATAAATAAGATTCTATACAGACACGTCCTTCGTAATGCACTTATACCTGTAATTACAATTCTTGGAATCATCCTTACATCAAGTATCGGTGGCTCCATAGTAATCGAAAATGTATTTGCTCTACCTGGACTTGGTTCCCTTATAGTAGAGAGTGTATCCAGTCGTGACTTCCCACTTATCCAATCTGTCGTAGTTGCCATCGCCTCTATGGTTATCCTGATAAATTTCTTTGTCGACATACTCTATAGAGTCATAGACCCAAGAATCAGAGGTGAATGATGAAGACGAATAAATTTGGAATCAAACTGGGAAAGATCATCATAATATTTTTTGCCGTAGTGTTTGTAGTAAGTTTCTTCTGGACTCCCCACAACCCTTATGAAATAAATTCTGATATAAAGTTCACCCCGCCGAACTCAACCTACCTCTTCGGTACGGACAATTTCGGTAGAGATATTCTATCTAGACTTATGGTGGGCACCCACTCAGCCTTCTTACTATCAGTAGGAGCTGTCAGTGTCGCATTTATAATCGGACTTTTAATCGGTGGATTTAGCGGATACTTAGGTGGCAAAGTGGACGAAGTGCTCATGAGAATAATAGATGCCCTTATGGCTTTTCCAGGAATACTTTTTGCAATCATGTTAGTTTCAGTATTTGGACCCGGAATCGAAAACACGATAATTGCTCTTGGTATCATGGGAGTTCCATACTTTTCAAGGGTTACTCGTTCAGGATTTTTGCAAGTTAAGAAGAGAGACTACGTTCGTGGTGCAAAGGCAAAGGGAGCAAACGGCTTTCACATCGCCATACACCACATAATTTTAAATATAAAAAACCAACTTACCGTTGCGATAACCCTCGCAATCAGTTCGACGATTATTTCAGAAGCGGGACTAAGTTACTTGGGACTTGGAATAAAACCTCCTACTCCTTCCTGGGGCAGGATGCTTAAAGAAGCCCAAAGCTACTTCAACCAAGCTCCATGGTACTTCTATTCAACTGGGATTATTCTATCCCTAATGGTATTTGGATTTACATTACTTGGAGATGCCCTTCGCGACAAGAGATTTAAGGAAAAGAAAAAATGATGAAGAAACTATTAGAAATAAAAGATTTGACTGTGGGATTTGATTTCCAAGGTGAAGTTAAAAATGCAGTCAATCATGTATCTTTTGACATTTATGAAGATGATTTCGTCGGACTTGTTGGAGAAAGTGGCTGTGGTAAATCTGTAACAGCTCAAACAATTTTGGGCATCCAACATCCAAACGCCAAGATTATTTCAGGAGAAGTTAATTTAAAAGATGAAAACCTCCTTAATTTTACAGAAGATGAGTGGATGAAGTACAGAGGTAGAAGTATTTCAATGATCTTCCAAGAGCCGATGACCGCACTAAATCCACTTATGCGTGTTGGAAGTCAAATAGAAGAAGTTCTTAAGATTCACTACGATTTTGATAAGAATAAAAGACGCGAACTGGTATATAAAACCATGGAAAACGCAGGACTAAGAGATGTAAAGAAACTCTACAATATGTATCCTCACGAACTTTCTGGAGGAATGCAACAGAGAATCATGATCTGCGTAGCACTTATAGCAAACCCAAGAATATTAATAGCAGATGAACCAACCACAGCTCTAGATGCGACGATACAGATGCAAATTTTAAGTCTCTTTAAAGAAATCGAACAGATCTACCACGGCGGAATATTATTTATAACCCACGATCTTACATTGGTATCTAGAATCTGTAAGAGAGTACTCGTAATGTATGCAGGAAGAATCGTGGAATCAGGTCCTGTGGATGTCATCATAGATAATCCGATGCATCCATATACAAAGGGACTTTTAAAAGCGATTCCGTCCTATAAAAAGAGAAACGAAAAACTTTACAATATTCCAGGACAAGTGCCAGCCCTAAGGGAAAGAAAGAACGAATGTTGTCCGTTTTATGATAGATGCGAGCATAGTATGGATATATGTAAAGAGTCCTTCCCAGGACCGACAGAAGACTCTGGAAGAATCGTCTATTGTCACCTATACGGAGGTAACAATGGCTGAAATATTAAGAATAGACAATCTCACAAAAGAATATAAAATAAAGAAGGATAGCATCTTTGAACCGACGAAATATTTTAAAGCATTGGACGATGTGAGTCTAACTGTAAATAGAAACGAAATCTTCGGCTTGGTTGGAGAAAGTGGCTCCGGAAAAAGCACCCTAGGCAAGGCAATACTCAAATTAATAAAACCAACTTCTGGCAAGATTTATTTTGAAGGAAAAGATATAGAAACCTTTGATAAAAAAGAACTCTTCGACTATAGAAGAAAGGTTCAAATGGTATTCCAAGATCCATATTCATCACTTAATCCTCAGAAGAAGATAGGTTGGTCGCTAATGGAGATACTTGATATTCAAAAGATTGGGACAAAACAAGAGAGAATCAAAATGGCAGAAAAAATCCTAGAAGACGTGGAGATGAGACCATCAGTTATGGAACAGTATCCAAACGAACTCTCAGGAGGACAGAGACAGAGAATCTCTATCGCATCAGCGTTAATCGTAGAGCCAGAACTCGTGGTAATTGACGAAGGAGTAAGCGCCCTTGACGTATCAGTGCAAGCCCAAGTTTTAAATCTTTTAAATGAACTTCAAGAAAAATATAATTTCACTTGTATATTTATATCCCACGATTTAAACGTAATCGAATACCTCTGCGATAGAATCGCCGTGCTCCACAATGGAGTATTGCAAGAAGTCTTTAACGCAGAAGAATTATTTGAAGAAGGACGAGCCGAATATACAAAGAAGTTGTTTGAATCGGTAAAGATGAAACTGAGATAAGTAAATAAAGTATAAAAAAAGCAACCTGGATAATTTCTTTGGTTGCTTCATTTTTTTTGCTCACTAATTTTATTAGTAAAACGAGAATAGGCATGTGCTAATCGATAAGCATTAAATATATAATAGTTGCGCAAATAATATTATTAAATTAATGATAAATCTTTCGAATAATCTAATACCAATATGTCTTACAATCTATTGTTCTAGATAATATTTTATAATCTACCATGTATCTTCTTAATAGCGCATAATCAATATAGAAATTTTTTAATTTCTCATTAATTTCTTTTTCAGTATATTGTACGTTTTTTTCAAAGGTTAAATTAGCTATATAATTAAATAATTCTATCTTGTCTTTTTCTTTCTTCGGAATTTTTTGAATTTTATTATCTTTTATCCATTTGTTTATGTTTTGTGTATCCATGCCTTGTCTCCTTCTTAAATTCATACTCCCTAAGACCTGTCATTGCGAAATTATATAACTCTGGAACATAAATTCTTGCGTAAAGCTTAATAAGCGAAGCTATACAGCTATCATTTAAACCCGATAGAGCTGGAATTTCTTCTAATAGTTTTTTCTTAATACTAATAAAATCAATATAATCATCTTTATTTCTAGCAATTTCAAAAAATATATCTAATAATTTATCATGCTCTTCCCATGTCAAATATTGGCTCAAACTAAATACTGCTGGAAAGATTGGGTTTAGCATACTATGACCTAAATACTCAGAAATCTCAAAAATTGCATGAACTATTAACTTTGGATCATAAGTGAAACCTTCCACCATTCTCTCATATATAATATCTCTATCTGGCAAACTTTTCATTCTATATCTTCTCACTTCCTAGATCACTAAATCAATGACGGTTTTAATTGCAACTTTAAATACTTTTTTTGATATCCATGATGGAATGCTACGGTCTTCAATTTTAGAATTTGTGCGATTAAATTCACTATTAATAGTTAACTTTTGATTGATAACATAATCACTATTACAACTAGCAAAGCCTATATTTGGAAAACTTGTAGTTCCTAGCAAAATTAAAGATAATAATATAATAATAATATAATAATTAATCTTTTTTTATATTTTTCCACCATGATTTAAATTATATTGTTATTAGTTTTAATTGTCAATTGTTCTATGTAAATGGACTATTTTAAAAAATCATAATAAATATTATTAAATATCCTATACATAACCTGACCATATTCTATCTCCTTCAAATTTTCTTTTACGAGTATGGCAGTCGAGTTCTACAAATCAGCCTTCATTTCATTCGGCTTCTTTGGAACTCTTTGCACGAAACCTGCTGCGAAATCAAAGATTTCGTCTAAGGCTTCGAGGCTACAATTATCCTCCCAACTACAGTCACCCTGAGCGAGAAACCGAAGGTTTCGAGTCGAATGGGTATAAGCTATTTTTAACCAAGTTTGGGCAAGTGAAATAATATTTTAATTTTTGATGCTCTACGTTGAGCATGGGAAATAAAATAAAATTTCATGCTATCCGGATAGCATTTAAATCTCCCACGAAGAAATAATTAAATTACATAAAAATAGATGCTCTACGTTCTACACCTAACTTGATAATCATTGTGAGTCTTAGTAGGTGTGCCGGAACTATTTCCCAAGAGGCAGAGCCGATTGGTTGAAACAGTCTGCTAGAGCATCTAAAAATAATATATTCAAGTAAAACTATTGAAATTTAATAATCCAAACTGAACCTTATTCATGGAGAGATCCTTCGAATCGAAACCTTCGGTTTCTCCCTCAGGATGACTCGGTGAGTGTTATCCTAAAAAATGTTTTTTTGCAAAGGTCATATCTTGTACAAGTTCCAATGTTCCTAGATATTCTCCTTTTTCATCTCTTACTGCGATGTAATTTACAAATAGTGTTCTTCCTGCTTTTTCCATCCAGATTGGGACGTTGTCCTTTCTTCCATTTCTAAAATCATCGATGATTGCATTTACAATCGCTTGTACCTTTGGCGGATGGCAGGTCATGACATTTCTATCGATTGCCATCTTCGGTCTCTTCATCAACTTTTCTCCCTCGTTGAAATATTTGTTGATGTTATTTTTATCTACGAAGGTTATTTCTGCTGGTATTGAATTTAAAACAGAATTTAATTCATTGATATTCATATGTCCGCCTGATAGGTACACTTCATTTTCAATCTTTAGTTTAAATTCTTCTTTAGCTTCTTCAGCTTCATCCCAGATTTCATTTACTCCAAAGGCGATGTCATAGTCCTTCATATCTTTGTAAATTCCTATCCAATCCTCTTTTTTAAAATGAACCGCACAGTTTGGGAATAGAATCTTTTCTTCTTTGTAGATCATCTCTTCGATTCTCGTAAGAAGTGTTTTAAATCTTTCTATATTTTCTTCTGCCTTATCCTTGTTTGAAAGAAGTTTCTTCAGTTCTGCTCTGATTTCGTCATCATGGGTCCACATTACATTGGATGGTCCTACTATTCCAAATCCAGCTTCGAGATGAGGATATAGGAGATCTCCCTTTTTTGCATAGTGGATGCTTAAATTTCTCATTTCAAGAAATGCATCGTAGTAATTTTCTTTCTTTTCAAGGGCAACTTTTGCTTTTTCAATTAATTTTCCTAGGGCTTCATTTTCAAGATGGAATATATTTAGCGGATGACCTTTGGTGTTTACTAGTTCTTCTGCAATTTCAAACTTCTTTTCAAATAATCCTGTATCGATTTTATTTTCCGTATTTTTTATTAGGTCCATGCTTTTACTAGGATCTTCGTCTTCCTTGTGAAATAAGGCTGAGTGTATGTCGCAAAGTTTTTGTATTTCTGAAACAGGAGTTCCTTCTCTTATAAGGCTTTCTTCCGCTGCCATGATTTCTGTGGCATCTACTCCTTCGAAATTCTTTTTAAAATCTTCCCTTACAGCTTCCAAGTCTTCTCCTGCACCTAGTCTTTTTAAGTAGGATTTGATCAAATCAATTCTTTCTTCTCTGTTCATTTTCTTCTCCTTTCATTTATTTCTATCTCTTAATGATAATTTTACCCAATTAGAAAATATTTTTGCGTTGTTTTAACAACGAATTAAAAAATAATATTCTTGTCTATAATTTTAAATTTATTCTTTTTAAATTCTAAGATCCCTTCTTTTTGCATCTTTGAAAGCTCGTTTGACATGGCAGATCTGTCCACAGATAGGTAGTCAGCCAACTGTTGACGATTATATGGAATGGAAAACGAAAGTGAGTTCTCCTTCTTCACCCATTCCGAAAAGAATGAGAGCAGCTTACCCCTAATGGTTTTAGGTCCTGTGTGGAGAATTTTCCTTGAGAGATTTAAATTTTTAAAAGAAGCTATTCGTATTAGATTAAGTATTAGTTGGTCGTGAAAATTGCAAGATTTCTCACAGGTTTTAAATATTTCATTGGTCCTTAAAAATAAAATTTCAGATTTTTCATTTGCATACACATTTATCATCAGTGGCTCATCATTTAATATTGAATAGGTCTCTGCAAATATTCCTCCAGGCGAAATCACACCAAGCACCGTGTTGTTACCCCAAAGGTCTGCTCTTTCCACTACGACACTGCCAGTTATAACTATTCCCATGTACTCTGTTTTTTCCCCTTCTCTAAGTATAATCTCACCTTTTTTAAAAGTTTTCCTATAGTTATTGATACATTTAAGAAGAAGATCTACTTCATTTTCTTCTATATTTTTAAAAATTTTGGACTTTAAAATTATTTCTTTCATTCTCTAACCTTTTTTATTTTTGTTGTTTTAACAACGGAACTATCTTTAAAATAATTATATTCTATAAATAAGTTATTTAAAAGGTAAATTTTAGGAGGTAATTATGAATAATCAAATGTTTTGTTTTCAATGTGAACAGACTTCTCGTTCACAAGCTTGTACCGGATGTGCTGGTGTATGCGGAAAATCAGCTACCGTTGCAAACTTGCAAGATAAATTAACAGGAGCGCTTATAGGTCTTGCTCAAAGTGCAAAAAACACTGGACTACCAAGAAAAGAAACCTGCAAAATTATTTTGGAAGGGCTTTTCACTACTGTAACAAATGTAAATTTCAACGATGATACCGTAAAGGAAATGATAGATAAAGTTCTAGAAGAAAGAAAAAGCATCGTCCCACACTGTTCCAAATGCGATAAAACTTTTGGAGAATACGATGATTACGACCTTAATAGACTTTGGTCTACAGATGAAGATATCCGTTCTTTGAAGTCTTTAATTCTCTTTGGTATTCGTGGCATGGCTGCCTATGCATACCACGCAATGATCTTAGGTTATAGTGATGACGAAGTGGACGAATTCTTAGTACGAGCACTTGACGTAATTGGTAATGAAGATTTAAAAATGGATGAACTACTTCCAATAGTTTTAGAAGTTGGTAAGGTAAATTTAAAATGTATGGAACTTTTAGATAAGGCAAACACAGAAACTTTTGGAAATCCAACTCCAACAGAAGTGAGTCTAGAAGTAGAAAAAGGACCATTTATAGTTATCACTGGTCACGATCTATACGATTTAAAACTTCTTTTAGAACAAACAGAAGGTAAGGGAATAAATATCTACACCCATGGAGAAATGCTTCCTGCCCATGGCTATCCAGAACTAAAGAAATACTCCCACCTAAAGGGAAATTTCGGAACTGCATGGCAAAATCAACAAAAGGAATTTGATAATATTCCTGCACCGATACTATTCACAACAAACTGCCTAATGCCACCAAAAGAATCTTACAAGGACAGAGTCTTTACAACAGAAGTAGTTTCTTTCCCTGAGCTTACCCATATAGGTGAAGAAAAAGATTTTACACCAGTTATAGAAAAAGCTCTTGAACTAGGTGGATATACTGAAAATAAAGAATTCACTGGTATAAATGGTGGAAAAAGTGTAACCACAGGTTTTGGCCACAATACAGTTTTAAGTATTGCAGACAAGGTAGTTGACGCTGTAAAGAGTGGGCATATCTCTCATTTCTTCCTTGTAGGTGGTTGCGACGGAGCACGCCCTGGAAGAAATTATTATACAGAGTTTGTAGAAAAAGCTCCTAAAGATTCAGTGATTTTAACCCTTGCTTGCGGAAAGTATCGTTTCAATGATTTAAATTTAGGAGATATCGATGGAATACCAAGACTACTTGATGTTGGACAATGTAACGATGCCTATGGCGCAATCAAAATTGCTCTAGCCCTAGCAGATGCATTTAACTGTGGAGTAAATGAACTTCCTCTTTCCATGATTTTATCTTGGTATGAACAAAAGGCGGTATGTATCCTACTAACACTTCTATATCTCGGAATTAAAAATATAAAACTAGGACCAACACTTCCAGCATTTCTTTCAGAAAATGTACTAAACTACTTGGTAGAAAATTATAATATTTCACCTACTGGAAGCGTTGAAGATGATCTAAAAGCGTCTCTAAATTAATATAAGCCCTTAGGGGCTTTTTTTATTTTTAAAATTATATTCTAAAATTTTTCAAAATTTAAAATTATTTTCCGACTTATTCGTTTCATAAAAAAAAGAACCTTTCGGTTCTTAAATTTATTTTTTAAATTATATTCCTAAGAATGCTTCTGCCATTAAAAAGTATACCATTAGTGCCAATGAGTCTATGATGGTTGTAATCAGTGCTGACGCCATGATTGCAGGGTCTAGATTTACTTTCTTAGCAAGTATTGGAAGAAGCGCTCCTAGTAGTTTTGAAAATAGCACTGTAAATAGTATTGTTACTGATACCATTCCCGCTAGAAGTGGTCCATTTGATGTAAATAGCCAAATCCTAAAAAAGTTTGCAAGGCCAAGGGTTGCTCCTGCTATCATTCCAACTCTGATTTCTTTCCATATTACTTTTAATCCGTCTCCAAAACCGATTTCTCCTGTTGCCATGGCACGGATAACTACCGTAGAAGCTTGTGATCCTGCATTACCGCCTGTGTCTGTTATCATTGGAATAAATGATGACAAGACTACGTACTGTGCGATAAGTGCGTCGAATCTTCCTATGATTGCTGTGGTTGCTGTCGCTGAAATCATAAGTATTAAAAGCCAAGGAATTCTATTCTTAGCAAGTTGCCATGCGCTTTGATCCAGGTATTCATCGTCAGATGGTGCTACCGCTGCCATCTTGTGAAAGTCTTCTGTAGCCTCTGCTTCAACTATGTCCAAAATATCGTCAAATGTTATAATTCCGCATAATCTATGTTCATTATCTACTACCGGAAGTGCTAGGTAACCATATCTTGTGAAGATGTCTGCTACTTCTTCTTGGTCGTCCTGTGTAGTTACGAAGATGACGTCTTCTTCCATTATATTTTTAATAATTTGTGTTTCATCTGATGTTACTATCGTTCTTAAAGATACAAAACCGATTAGCATCTTGTATTCATTTTCAACGTAACATGTGTAGATGGTTTCCTTATCTATTCCAACTTTTTTGATATAGTCAAGAGCTTCCTTAACTGTCATCTCTGGCTTTAAGGATACATACTCTATGGTCATTATAGATCCAGCTGAATCTTCAGGGTATCTTAAAAAGTCGTTTATTAGTTTACGCCTATCTGCCGGTGCTTTTTTAAGAACCTTGGTAACTACGTTAGCTGGCATCTCTTCTATAACGTCGACCATATCATCGAAGTATAGTTCATCTAGGATTGAGTGAAGCTCTTCATCTGTAATAGAGTTTATAATTCTCTTTTTGTTGTACATTTCCATGTAGGAAAATACGTCGGAGCCCATATCCTTTGGAAGCATTCTAAATACTAAAAGCATCTGTTTATCTTCTAAGTCCTCTATTACTTCTGCAATATCGACTACGTTCATTTCAGATACTACTTGTTTTAATTCTTTTAAGTTTTTTTCTTCTATTAATTTTAGAAAATATTCTCTTAATTCAACATATTCTTGATAATCCATATTTCACCCGACCTTTCCTATCTATTTTAACAGAGTTTAGAAATTAATAAAAGGCTTGATATAAACCAAGCCTTTTTATTAATATTAATTTTATTTTATTTATTTGATTTTAGCAAGTGCTTGATCAAGGTCAGCGATTAGATCGTCAACATTTTCAAGACCTACTGAAAGTCTAACCATACCGTCTGTTATACCAGCTTTTGCTCTTTCTTCAGCTGTGTATGGGCTGTGAGTCATAGTTGCTGGATGTTGGATTAGAGTTTCACAGTCACCTAGTGAAACAGCTAATGTACAAAGTTTAACAGAGTTCATAAGAGTTCTTCCTGCTTCGATTCCGCCTTTAAGTTCGAATGAAATCATAGCGCCTGGAAGTCTCATTTGTTTCTTAGCAAGATCATAGAACTTAAATGATTTAAGTCCTGGGTATTGGATAGAAGCTACTTGTTCATGTTTTTCTAAGAATTCTGCGATCTTCATTGCGTTTTCGCAGTGTCTTTCCATTCTTAGGTGAAGAGTTTTAAGTCCTCTGTTGATTAGGTATGCCTCAAATGGGCTTAGTACAGCTCCTGTCATATCTTTTAGACCAACTAGTCTTGCTTGTGCAACTAGTTCAGCAGATCCTACAACGAATCCGGCGATAACGTCTCCGTGTCCGTTTAGATACTTAGTTGCTGAGTGAACTACTAAATCTGCTCCTAGTGAAAGTGGTTTTTGAATATATGGAGTACAGTAAGTGTTATCTACTATAACCATTCTTCCTTCTTTTTCATGAGCGATCTTAGATATTGCTTCGATATCGCAGATGTCCATGTTAGGGTTTGCAGGAGTTTCTAGATAAACTATTCTAGTGTTGTCTCTTATTTTAGATTTTACTTCGTCTAGGTCAGCCATGTTTATAAATTCAACATCGATTCCTAGTCTAGTAAGTCCATGTTCTAAGAAAGCAAATGTACATCCATAAAGAGTCTTAGATGCTAGTATATGGTCTCCAGCTTTGATAAATGGCCAGATCGCTGATGTAATAGCGCCCATTCCAGATGCAGTTGATAGAGCAGCTTCTGCTCCTTCAAGTAGTGCAACTTTGTTTTCTACCATTGAGTTGGTTGGGTTTCCAAGTCTTGAATAGATGTATCCATCTTCTTCAAGTGCAAATCTTCTTCCACCTTGTTCAGCTGAATCAAATATAAAAGTTGATGTAGCGTAGATTGGAGTAGCAAGTGCGCCGTATTGATCATGTACAGTGCCTCCGTGAATTGCTTGTGTTCCTACTCCCATTTTCATTAGTTCGTCTCTTGTGTTCATTTTTTCCTCCTAAAATTAAGCTAATTTTGCATCTTTTGGGGCAATGCCCTTGTCTATAAATTCTTTTGCTTTTGACTGTGGCATATCATATTCATAGTTCCATTTATCTTTAGGTTCTGTAAATGGAATGTAAACAGAGATTATAGCCACAATCGCAAGTATAAATTGATACCATAAGAATGGCATGATTTGGAAGGTACTTACTGCGCCTTCAGTTAATTTTGCTGCTATAAGAAGTTGAGCTCCGTAAGGGATAAATCCTTGCATTACGCAAGAGAAAGTATCAAGAAGTGAAGCTGATCTTCTAGGGTCCATCTTATATTCGTTTGAGAATTCTTTTGCAACAGGACCAGCGATGATGATTGCTACAGTGTTGTTTGCAACCGCTGCATCAAGAGCACTGATTAGTACTGCAGTACCAACTTCAGCTGATTTAGGTCCCTTTAAGAATTTCTTAGTCTTTTGAATTATCCATTCAATACCACCTTCGTTTCTAACCATGTAAGCTAGACCACCAGTTAACATTGAAAGTAAGAATATTTCAAATACTCCAGAGAATCCTGTATAAATATGTCCAGGAAGTTCAAGAAGAGTAAATGAATGTGTAGCAATACCAATAATACCAGAAAGTAAAATACCTGAGGTAAGTACTAAGAATACGTTGAATCCAAGTAGAGCTGAAACAAGTACAACTATATATGGAATAACTTTTACAAATGAGTATTCGTAAGGTCCGCCTTGGGTAACTACTTCAGGTTTACCAAAGATAAGAAGTAGTACAAATGTGATTATAGCTGCAGGAAGAGCTAGTTTAAAGTTCATCTTAAACTTATCTCTCATTTCAACGTTTTGGGTACGTGTAGCAGCGATAGTAGTATCAGAAATAACTGATAGGTTATCCCCAAACATAGAACCTCCAACTAGAGCTCCTATAGTAAGTGGCATGCTTAGTCCACCTTGGGTAGCAAGTCCAACTGCGATTGGACACATGGTAGTGATGGTACCTACGGATGTTCCAGTTGCAAGAGAAATAAGTGCTGCCATAAGGAATATACCAGCAGTTAAAAGTTGTGGAGGTATGATACTCATACCTAGGTTTACAGTACTTTCAACTCCGCCCATTGCTCCAGATACTGTAGCAAAAGCTCCTGCAAGTATGTAGATGATACACATGATTATAATGTTTTCATCTCCACATCCTTTAACGAAGTTTGAGAATTTAGAATCGATAGATCCTTTAAACATTATAAATGCGAATATAATACCAACTAGCACTGAAATAGGTGCTGGTACTACATAGAAAGCCATCGGAACTTCTTTGTAATTTAAGTAAAGTCCTACGCCAAGGTAGAAAAGTACGAAAATTAGAAAAGGTATCAAGGCTTTGCCATTAGGTCTTACTTTTTTGTTTTCCATTTTTTCCTCCTTAAATAAAGAAATAATTTTGTCCATCTGAATTTATTATACAACGAAGAAATAGTTTTCACAATATTATTTTATAAATAAATTATCCGATAACCATATTACTTCTCTTTTATACTAAATCACAATCCCTAATTTGCGTTATTTTATTATAATAATAAATATTATAAATTTTTATTCTTAAACTCTAGCTATTTGCTGTCTTTTATTAGTTTAAAGTCTGATATATTTCTATATCTGTTAATTAAATCTTACTATTTTTGTGATTTTTAGCTTTTTTTATTTATTTGTTATTGCAATAATATTATGATATTTCCAATTAACTTTGGCATTTTTTATATATGAATATGATATCCTTTTCATAAATTTGTTTAAAAATTTTTTTATTTTTAAAGATTATTTCTTATAAAAATTTTAACGTTTTATTTCCCCATATAATGATTTAAACTATTATTAATAGTATAAATATTATTCGAGGTGTTATTTTGGAATCAACTTTGTTAATTTTATTTTGTTATATATTATGGGGACTTTTGTCCATATATTGGTCCCTATTTTCAAATATTGATCCGATTGCGGTTCTATGTTTTAGGATTACCTGGTCCTTGGTATTTTGCTTTTTAGTTCTTCTCATTAAAAGAGAAATAAAGGATATAAAAAGCGTTATAAATGACAAAAGACAGATGTTTTTTCTATAACGAAGAGTTTACAAAACTCCACGCCTATATGTTTCTATTCGTTGGGCTTAGCGTAGGTATATTTTTATTCGACAGTCTAAAGACTTTGAAGAAAGAAAAATTAAAAAAAAAAAAAAATACAAGCCTAGTTATAGACTTGTATAGAAACTGTCCCCTTTTTAGAGACTAGTTTTTTTATTTTATTAAAATGATTTTTTAAGGATTTCAAGTACTGCTTCTTCTGAAAGTTCTACAAATCCTCTGATATTTCTTCTCTTATGTTCTATGGTCATCTTTGCCATTTCTTCTAGTTTATCTTCTGTTACTCCTGTATCTCTTAAGTGCATTGGAATATCTAGTGATTCAAAGAATTTATATAGGGCAAGTATTCCAAGTTCTGCTGCTTTCTTGTCATCTCTTTCTTCTACTTCAAATACTTCTCTTGCAAATCTTGCAATCTTAGGTGTGGTTTCTTCATTCATGCAATATTCGAGCCATCTTGGTGTGATGATTGCAAGTCCTACCCCGTGAGTGATATCAAAGTATGCTGATACTTCATGTTCAATTGGATGCACTGACCAGTCTGCAGATTTACCTGTTGAAAGTAGTCCGTTTATTGCCCAGGTTGATGCCCACATCAAGTTTGCTCTTGCTTCATAATTTTCTGGTTCGTCCATTGCACGTCTTCCGTAATTAACGCAGGTTTTTAAGATTGCTTCTGCAACGCCGTCTTGGAAGTAACAGTCATCCAAGGTGAAGTAGTTTTCCATGGTGTGGCTCATGATATCTGCTGTTCCTGCAGCTGTGTGATACTTTGGAACTGTGAATGTATATTTAGGATTCATAAGAGCAAACTTTGGAAGTACATGGGAATTTGCAAAGGCAAGTTTTTCCTTGGTTTCTAAATTTGTTATTACTGCGCTGTCATCCATTTCTGATCCTGTTGCTGATAGGGTAAGCACAACTCCTATTGGTAGTGCTTCTTCTATCTTCGCTTTACCAGTTAGTATATTCCATGGGTCGCAGTCCAATTTATATCCTCCAGCGATTAATTTTGCACAGTCGATGGTTGATCCTCCGCCCACTGCTAAAATGAAGCTGATATTATGTTCTCTTACTAATCTTATTCCTTCTCTTGCAGACTCTACCCTTGGGTTTGGTTCGATTCCCGCAAGTTCAAAGTATTCGATTCCGTCCTTCTTTAGTTCTCCTACGATATCGTCGTAGATACCATTTTTCTTTATGGACCCAGTTCCGTAACAAAGCAGAACCTTGTTTCCATATTTTTTAATTTCTCTTCCTAGATTTTCAAGTTGATCTTCACCGAATAAAATCTTTGTCTTTACGTCGAAAATAAAATCTTTCATAATTCCTCCCTATTGTTCTTTTATTCTCTTGTATCTCTCTATATTTTCATCGCTTAAAAATTCATAAGCGTTATTTATTTTTTGGAACATTTCCTTGGCTCCCTCTTCCTTATTTAAATCGGGATGATACTTCTTTGCAAGCTGTCTGTACTTTAATTTTATTTCGTACTTATCTGCGTCTGTATTCAAACCAAGAATTCTAATGGCTTCTTCGTAGGACTGTTTAAATCCAATGCCCGTATAGTTTTGTCCACTACTATTTTGATTTCCACCATAATTTCCTTGATAGTTTCCTTGATTATAGTAGTAACCGCCTCTATTAAATGCGTCGAAAAATCCTCCTTCTCCGAAGAGATCTTCAAAATTTATATCGTCGCCAAAGGTATAGTAGGTTCCGCCAAATGAAGAATTAAATCTCTCTTCAAATTCTTTTTCTCTTTCTTCCTGTTCCCTCTGTCTTCTAAGTCTTTCAAGTTCTTCGATATGCGCCTTATATTTTTTGCCGTAGTCAGAAATCTTGTCAAAGGTCCTCTTCTTTCCAAGTAGGTAGTAATCTGCCCTGTCGTAGAAATATTCCGTCGCCATGTACTGAATATATTTTAAGTAACTTACGCCTTTTACTCCCAAGATCGGCACCACCAATGATAGAAATATGATGGTCATGATGTACTTATTTCTTGTGACCGAATATAAAACTATAGGATTTAAAAGGAAGAATATAAGTAGACATCCTCCTCCCAAGAATAGGGCCGCTAACATCTGTTTAATTCCATTAAAAAATGATGTGGCAAGTTCAACCATAAATATAATTATATTTAAAAATACTTCTATAAATTTGCCGACGCCATTTAATATATGTCCTAAAATCTTCTTCATTTTCACCTCATTTCATCCTTCAAAAACTTTTCTATATCTCTTCTATCTTCTTCGACTAGGTCGTAGTTTCCTGCCAAGAATTCCAAATGGTGTGTAAGCTCATGGCAGAAAGTCTTTCTAAGTTCTTCTTTTAGAGCTTCCCTCGGCAAGAATCCATACATCTGCATAAATGATCCGTAGAAGATTGCAATCTGTCTTCCAGTGGCATCTATTTTGTAAAGTCCTAGCACCAGCATGGTTTTATTTATATCCTGTGGATGGTACATTATCCCTTCTTCCAGCACTATTCCACCGTTTAAATGGTCAAAATACTTTTCCGGGATATCTTCTACTATCTCTTCTAAAAGTTCTTCAACTTCATCTATTCTACTTAGATCCAACTTTTAAACCTCCGTTTTTAAGACCGACAACATTTATATTTAATTTCAAATATTCTTTAAGAATCTTTATAATTTCATCGGTTACTTCTTCCCCTGGCACCAGTATTGGACTTCCAGGTGGATATGGAATTACAAAGGAAGTGGATATCATTCCCTCTGTATCTTCTAATTTTACCCATTTTGATTCTTTTCTAAAAATTTCGCAAGGTTTATTTACAATTTTTTCTCTGTAGGAAAAGTCGATGGATCTTGGATAATCATTTTTGTAATTAGAATTTTTAAAAGCTTGTTCTAATTTTCCTATGGAAACTTCATCGTCTGAGGCAGTTATTATAAATACAGCACAAAATGGTGTCGCCATCTCCGCCCTTACTCCATAATCTTTTATCGCTCTTTCGATTTCATACCCAGAAATATCTTCCTTTGAAACAACGAGCCTCGTCGGATCAAATCCATCCCCTTCTAAAAATTCAAAGCCTTCCTTCTTTAAATTTTCTTTTAAAGTTTTAAGCCTTTTTATATTTTTATCTAGTCTTTTACCTCCATCTTTCTCCATAAAATCCAAGGATTCTTCCATGGAAATAAGCATAAGGTACGATGGAGAGGTGGACTGCAAAAGTCTCATGGTCTTCTCTAGTAATTCAACTGAAACTCTATCTGTATACACATGCATAAATGCCGATCCAGTTAAAGAAGGCAAGGTCTTGTGAGCGGACTCTATGGCTATGTCGCAGCAGTCCTTTGCAGAGAGTTTAGAAAGTTCCGGTAAGAAATTTAAATGTGCCCCGTGAGCTTCATCCACTATTAAAATAGTACCGCAATTTTTGCACATTTTAAATATTTCTTTTAACGGAAGTACCTTCCCAAAATAGTTTGGACTTGTAACTACCAAGACTCTATATTTTCTCGTCTCTAATTTTTCTTTTAAATCGTCTAGGTCGATTCCCACAGGCACATTGAATCTCTTATCTATTACAGGATGAATATAGGTTGGCTCAAGTTCTGATAAAATTATTGCGTTATACACTGACTTGTGACAAGTTCTCTCCACCAATATTTTATCCCCTTTATCCAAAGTTGCCATTATCGCAGACATTATTCCAAGGCTTGACCCTTGTGTTAGGTAGTAGGATTTTTTGCTTCCATAGATTTTTTTAAGTTCCTCCATGGATTTTAAAATTGCACCACTAGGTTCTAATAGGTTGTCCGTTTCATCCAGTTCTGTCACATCGTAATTAAATTTTAAATAATTAAATTCTCTTCCCTTATGACCAGGGGTTGAAAATGATATATCTTTCGATACGGATTTTACACTATCAAATATAAATTTATTCATACTTCCTCCAATACTATTATAACAGGAATTGTTATGGTAAAATACATTTGAGGAGGTAATTATGGCGTCAATATATACTCATGATAGATTTGGAAGACAAGTCGTTAAAATCATGCCGGAGATAACCTGTGGGCTGACAAACAGAATACTTTTTCAGTTTGGAAATCAAGGACCGGATCTCTTTTTCTTTAATTTAGGTTTAAAAATAAACGGCAAGAATCCTGGAACTGCTATTCACGACCAGCCTTTTAAGGATTACTTGGATAGAAATAAAGAATATGTAAAATCTTTAAATAGATGTTCCGATGAATTCTATTACTTTGCAGGTTCAATCTGCCATTTTATTCTAGATAGCTACATACATCCAGCGGTGGAAGCAAATGTAACTAGTTCATATTCCCATATGGATATTGAGATAGAGCTAGATAGACACTATATGTTAGAAGATGGAAGAAACCCTCACAAATTTAATATGTCTACGATTATTCCCCAGCCAACTATAGCTCCAAAGGTAGTGCATGTCTATGATTCCTACGGAGTAAAGTTAAAAGATGTCTACGACAGCATTGCCGGTTTTAAAAAATATAGAAAACTATTCCATACCGGAACGAATATAAAAGAATTTTTCTTAAAATCAGTTATGGTATTAAGCGGCAAAAAAGAATTTACAGGACAGCTCATTACCCACAAAGTTCGACCTCAGTCAAAAGAAGTAAATAAAGTTTTAGTTGGAAAGTTTGACGAGGCACTTGAAAACGCACCGCGACTTATAAAGAATGCCTTAGACTACATCTACAACGACGGCGAACTCGATCCTCAATTTTTAAAAGATTATATGGGAGAAATTAAATGAAACTTACGAAAAGTGAACGCAACTGGATTTTGTATGATGTCGGTAACTCTGCATTCATACTCCTATTTACAACCATAATTCCAATTATGTTTAACTCTCTAGCTAAAGGACATCTAAAAGATTCCACCTACCTAGCCTACTGGGGTTATGCAGTTACTATTAGCACCATACTTACAGCCCTTGTGGGTCCATACTTCGGAGCATTAGCGGACAAATTTTCACTTAGAAAGAGATTCTTTATAGTATTTATGACCCTCGGAGCTTTGGGATGTTTTTTATTTCCATTTACTGATTCTTGGATGGTTTTCTTAGCACTTGTAATTATTTCCAAAGTAGGTTTCAATGGATCATTGGTATTTTATGATTCAATGCTAATAGATATAACTTCAGAAGATAGGATGGACAATGTTTCATCCCTCGGATTTGCATACGGATACATAGGCTCTGTAATTCCATTTGTAATATCAATTTTAATATCTGTAAAACACGAAGCCTTGGGCATAGGCATGGATCTAGCTATGAAGATGGTATTTACCATAAATGCCCTTTGGTGGATACTATTCACCCTACCTCTACTAAAAGTATACAGACAAAAATATGTGAGAACTGAAGAAGAAACAGATAAGATGCATCTGCTCCAAACCTTTGAAAAAATAAGAGGGGACAGAAAAATATATATGTTTTTATTTGCATTCTTATTCTATATAGATGGAGTCTACACAATAATTTCAATGGCAACAGCCTACGGAACTTCCCTTGGACTAAGCTCCAACGGATTAATCCTTGCACTTTTAGTTACCCAACTGGTAGCTTTCCCATGTGCCATCTACTTCGGTAAGATTTCTAAAAAATATGAAACTGGAGTTTTAATTAAAATATGTATATTTGCATACCTATTAATTTCTATATATGCAATATTTTTAAATAATATAGTTCAATTTTGGATCCTAGCAGTAAGCGTTGGAATGTTCCAAGGAGCTATTCAAGCCCTATCCCGTTCCTACTATGCAAAGATAATTCCAAAGGAAAACTCTGGAGAGTACTTCGGAATCTACGATGTATTTGGAAAAGGTGCGGCAATCATAGGTACACTAGTAGTATCACTTGTGACACAGGCAACAGGAAACCAACATCTTTCAATATCCACCCTATCCATTATGTTTTTAATAGGAATTGTATTATTCTTTAAGACGGATAAAATAGAAAGCAAAAATTAAATTAAAAAAAGTAAATATCAAAAAAGTATAAAAGGGACCTATCCTGGTCCCTTTTATGTATCTGGAAAGAAAAAAGATGATTGGGTTCTTTACAAACCCAAAATCATTTTATCATCTTAAATCTATCTTTTCAATACCAAATCAACAATTTAGCGTGAAATAATTTTATTTTTCACAAAGTTATTTGGATATTTTTAAATATTATTAAAATTTTAGAACTTTTCCATGTGAATCTTAGATTTAATATCTATTTCTTCTCTTCTTCTTACTCTTTCATCACCAGTCCCAATTGGAATTATGGTAAGCACTTTGTAATCCTTTGGCACTCCAAACTCTTCTTTAAAAAATTCTTGGTACTCTCTTCCATCTTGAGTTTCCCCTTCCCTTACGTTTACCCAGCAAGTAGAAAGTCCATTGTCAACTGCACAAAGTCCAATATAAGAAGAAACAATTGCACATTCTTCCACCCAATTTCTAACTGTATCTGCATTTGTCATAACTAATATGCACATTGGCGCATCTTTTAGATATTGAGTTCCAAACATTTCCATGTCAGCGAGTTTCTTAAGGTTTTCCTTCTCGGTTACGATTACAAATTCCACAGGACGAGAAGATGCATAGGAAGGACCCATAATTGATAGAGAAAGTATCTCTTCTATGGTTTCCATGCTTGGTAGTTCTGGTTTATATTTTCTAATACTTCTTCTCGCTTTTATTATTTCTTTTAACATTTTACCCTCCTAAAATATTTCTTAATACCTATAATATACCCAATTCTAAAATTAATTTCCTTTTTATTATCAAATTTATTTAAAAAATAAAATATAGTTTAATGAATACAAATCTCTTCTAACACATTTTTATAATAGAGTGATATTTTATTTATCCGTTATAAAAAATACTTGTTAAAAAATTAAAAATAATATAGAATTAAATTAGAAAAGCTTTTCACATTAGCATTTTACTATGTTTGTTTAAAGCTTTACACTGACATGTGAGGTGATTAATTGGCAGATTTGAAACCAAAAGGCAATAGAATAAAAATTATTACAGGTCATTTTGGTTCTGGTAAGACTGAATTTTCTATCAACTACTGTCTATTTTTAAAAAAATATTATGAAAAAGTGGCAGCAATAGACTTAGACATAATCAACATGTATTTTAGGATTAGAGAGAAGACTGAGTTCCTAGAAAATAATGGAGTAGAAGTCTACGGTTCAATCATGAAAAAGATGCAGGCTCTAGATATTCCTGCTGTGGATCCGCAGATTTTAATGCCCCTTGAGAGAGAAGAATATCAAGTTGTAATGGATATTGGAGGCAACCCAAAAGGCTCCTTATCCCTAGGTAGGTACAGAGAGCTTCTACATAGATCAGGCTACGATAACTATTTCATCATAAATAGAAATAGACCTGAGACTGCTGAAGTTTCAGACATTATTGCTTTTATTAAAAGTACAGAGGCTCATTCTCAAACGAGAATAAATGGACTTATCAATACAACTCATATGCTAAAAGATACTACCGTAGACGATGTACTTTACGGTCAAGAAATAGTCGAAGAAGTTTCAAAACTTTTAAATATTCCAGTTGTCTACACAGCTTGTATAAGACCTGTTGCAGAACAACTTGAAAAAGAAAATTCGATTAAAAACGAAATTTTTCCAATCGACTTATATTTCAGAGACGATTGGATGATTTGAGGAGGAAAAAATGGCAAAAGGTAGAGTAGAATTCAATGAATCAAGATGCAAAGGCTGCGGTCTTTGCGTAATTGCGTGCCCAAAAAACGTAATTGAAATCGATCCACACAAGATCAATGGTAAGGGTTATAGCCCTGCAACAGCTGCAAGACCAGAGGACTGTATTGCTTGTCAAAACTGCGCAATAACTTGTCCTGATTCAGTTATTTCAGTAATTAAAATAGGTTAGGGATGGTGATAAAATGACAAAGGTATTAATGAAAGGTAATGAAGCTGTAGGTGCAGCTGCTATAAAAGCTGGTTGCAAATACTTCTTTGGATATCCAATTACACCACAATCAGAAGTTCCAGAGTACTTATCAAGAGAACTTCCAAAAATTGGAGGTTGTTTCTTACAAGCAGAATCAGAAGTTGCTGCTATAAACATGCTTTACGGAGCATCAGGAGCAGGTGCAAGAGTTATGACTTCATCTTCTTCTCCTGGAATCGCACTTAAACAAGAAGGAATTTCTTACATGTGTGGAGCTGAACTTCCAGCACTTATAGTAAACATGATGAGAGGTGGTCCAGGACTTGGATCTATCCAACCATCACAAACCGACTATTTCCAATCTACTAGAGGTGGAGGAAATGGTGACTACAGAACAATCGTACTTAGCCCATCTACTGTTCAAGAAATGGTAGATTTAGTTATGCTTGGATTTGACCTTGCTGATAAGTACAGAAACCCAGTTGTTTTAATGGGTGACGGTGTTATCGGTCAAATGATGGAACCTGTTGAATTTAAAGAAAGAACAGAAGAAGAACCAGCAAAACCTTGGGCAGCTACAGGTAGAGGAACTAGAAAAGAAAACAATATTATAAACTCAATCTATCTATCTGCAGATGAACTAGAAGTACACAACCATCATCTAATTGAAAAATATAAAACTATCGAAGAAAACGAAACAAGAGTTGAAGAAGTAGGTCTTGAAGAAGGCGTTGAACTTGTACTCTCTGCTTATGGTACTTCTGCAAGAATTTGTAAATCAGCTATGGGAATCCTTGAAAAGAAAGGATACAAAGTAGGACTTATAAGACCTATTACCTGCTGGCCATATCCATATAGTTCATTCAAAAAAATTCCAGAATCTTGTAAAGATATTCTAGTTGTAGAAATGAACCACGGACAAATGACAGACGATGTTAAGATCGCTACAGAAGGTCGTCAAAACATCCACTTCTTCTGCAGACTAGGCGGAAATATTCCAACAGCTGAAGAAGTAGCAGAAGCTGCACTTAAAGTATTGGAGGCTAAATAAATGAAGAAACCAGTATTAAAAGAAAATGAAACTTGTCTATACACATACTCAGAAGGCTTAACTGACGAAGTATTCCACTACTGCCCAGGATGTACTCATGGTATCATCCACAAATTAGTAGCAGAATGTCTAGTTGAAATGGGTCTTCAAGACAAAGCTATAGGCGTATGCCCAGTAGGTTGTTCAGTACTTGCTTATAAGTACTTCAACTGCGATATGTATGAAGCTGCTCACGGTAGAGCTCCAGCAGTTGCAACCGGTGCAAAGAGAGTTCATCCAGATAAATTTGTATTCACCTATCAAGGCGACGGAGACTTGGCTTCTATAGGTACAGCTGAAATCGTACACGCTGCTCATAGAGGAGAAAAGATCTCAACAATATTTGTAAACAACGCAATCTACGGTATGACAGGAGGACAAATGGCTCCTACTACTCTTATCGGTCAAGTAACCACCACTTCCCCATACGGACGTGATGAAGACTGGTCAGGTAAGCCACTTAGAATCTCTGAAATGCTTGCAACCATAGACGGAGCAAAATTTGTAGAAAGAGTTTCAGTTGATACTCCTGCAAATATCAGACGTGCAAAACGCGCAATCAAAGAATGTTTCCAACTACAACTTGATAATAAAGGCTTTGGTATTGTCGAAGTCCTATCTACTTGTCCTACTAACTGGGGACTTCCTCCAGTAGAATCACTTCAATGGTTAAGAGACAATATGATTCCATATTATCCACTTGGTAATTTTAGAAGAGGTGAATAAAATGACAAGAAAAATAGTAATGGCAGGATTTGGTGGTCAAGGTGTAATGGCAATGGGACAACTTATTTCCTATGCCGGCATGCTTGAAGGTAAACACGTATCTTGGTATCCATCTTACGGACCAGAAATGCGTGGAGGAGCTGCAAACTGCTCAGTAGTAGTATCTGAAGACCCTGTAGGATCTCCAATCATAGCAGTAGCAGACGATGTAATAGTAATGAACGAACCATCTCTTTCATTGTTTGAATCACATGTAAGACCTGGCGGAAATTTATTTATAAATTCATCACTAGTAAAAAAAGAAACCACAAGAACTGATATAGAAGTTCACAAAATTCCAGTAAACGACATCGCAATAGATTTAGGTAACGCAAGAGTTGCAAACATGGTTATGCTTGGTGCATATCTAAATATAACTAAGCTTGTAAAAGTAGAATCTGTAATCCAAGCATTTACAAAAGTTTACGGAGACAAGAAGAAGAAACTTATTCCAATAAATGAAAAAGCTATCGAAGCAGGTGGAAATGCAGCAGGCAAAGAATATGTAACTGCAGCTGAAAATAAAGTTGAATCTAAGACTCCAGAACACTACAAACACCTAAAGGGTGGCGAAGAAGAAATGAAGATTAATTATCTAAACGACGTTAGACAAATGGATAAGGCTCAAGAAGAAAAGATCTTCTCTTCTGAACTTAATATAGTTAAACAAGCAATTCTTAACGAAGTAGAAAGTATCAACTACTTCAAAATGTCTTCTGAACAACTAATTGGTGAATCTAAGGAAATATTTTTATCACTTGCTCATCAATCAGAAGAACATGTTGACTATCTAAACAAATTAAAAAATAATATAGAAAAGAATGAAGCAACTGTAATAGAAAAAGTTAAATCTTCTCTTGAAGGTAAAGCCTTTGAATGGGGCAAAGTTAATCCAGAAAATGCAACCATGGTACTATCAGTATTTAACCTTGGAATGAACATTAAGAAGGTTAACATCAAATTCTATGAAAAGGCAGCTGCAAGATCAGAAGTACCTGAAGCAAAAGGACTTTACAAAGAACTTGCATACTGGGAAAACTTCCAATTAACACAAATCGCTAAACAATACGAAGAACTTAAGAACGAATGGTGGTCTGACCAATCATACGCTCCATTCTAAACTTATTAATTTAATAATTGGGAACTTTAAACGCGAAAGCTGATGACTTCTACTTAAATGTAGAGCATCAGCTTTTTTTGTGCTATTATAATAATGAATTTAGTTGAAAGATTATTAATTACTTATACTCTAGAATAGCTTAAACTAAAAATAATTTATACAAAATAATTTAAAAATGAAAAAATAAGGAGAAAAAATGTTAAATTCAATCGCATATATTTTTATCCTAGGATGTATACTTTCCTACTTTATGAAAAAGATAAAACTTCCCGCTCTTTTCGGGATGCTTATAACCGGGATGATCCTAGGACCATTTGCACTAAATATTCTCGACGAAAAGATTCTAAATATTTCTGCAGAGCTTAGAAGAATCGCCCTAATAATCATCCTTGCAAGGGCTGGATTTACCCTGGATATCTCCGATCTTAAAAAAGTTGGTCGTCCTGCAGTACTACTTTCATTTGTACCGGCAAGTTTCGAAATCATGGCAATGGCAATATTTGCTCCACTACTTCTAAAAATTGATTTAATAGACGCACTTATAATGGGAGCTGTCGTTGCAGCGGTAAGCCCCGCAGTGGTGGTTCCAAAGATGATATATCTAATGGAAAATGGATATGGCAAGAAGAATTCCATTCCTCAAATGATTATGGCGGGCGCATCGGTTGATGATATATTTGTAATCGTTCTATTCACATCATTTGTCTCCATTGCAAAAGGTGGAAATGTAGATATAATGAGCTTTGTAAATATTCCTATTTCCATAGCAACTGGGATAATTTTAGGTTACGCAGTCGGAAAACTTTATGGGATATTTTTAAAGAAAATTAAGATGGAACACACCATCCAAACTATGATTACCCTATCCATTGCATTCTTACTTGCATCCACCGAAGAAGTTCAAAATATAATTCCAATCTCTGGACTAATTGCAGTAATGGCACTAGGAATTGGAACACAAAATACCAACTTCGAAGCCGCAGCAGAAATTTCAAGCGGTTTTAGGTCCCTATGGTCCGGAGCAGAAATACTTCTCTTCGTACTAGTAGGAGCGGAAGTAAATCTTGGATATGCTTTAAAACTAGGGCCTATTGCACTAGTTACAATTATTTTATGTCTAATGATTAGAATGGTTGGAGTCTATGTTTCTGTCCTAGGAACCAAACTTAACCGTGGTGAAAGAATTTTTTCTATGCTTGCTTACACTCCAAAGGCAACGGTGCAAGCTGCAATAGGAGCAATTCCTCTTGCCATGGGACTTAAATGTGGACCGCAGGTATTAACTGTGGCAGTCCTTGCAATACTATTTACCGCACCATTTGGCGCATTTATGATCGACAGATATAAATATTTACTAAAATAAAAATAGAGCAGTTTCCTGCTCTATTTTTGTGTTGATAATTTTTATTCTTCTATAGAAATCTTGGTTGCACCTTGGATGTTTATATTTGTATTATAGTACTTTGTAAGCGCTTTTATCATATATTCTACATCCATAACTCCAGCAGTTTCATAATTTGAATGCATTGCAAGTTGTGGTAGTCCAATATCTACAGCATGAAGTGACACTTGTGTGTTTGAAAGATTACCTAGAGTTGATCCACCTTGCATATTGCTTCTGTTTGCAAAATGTTGAACCGGAACTTCTGAAAGTGCACAGATCTTTTTAAATACAGCTTGTGAAAAAGCATCTGAAGTGTATTTTTGATTTGCAGCTTCTTTTATTACGATTCCTTTGTTCATGAAGGCTTTGTTTCCATCGTCGGTTAACTCTGGATGGTTTGGATGAACTGCGTGGGCGTTATCCGCACTTACTAAGAATGATTTAGCAACCGCTCTTAGATAGTCTTCTTCAGAATATTCAAGGGCTGAATTGATTCTTCTTAGTGTGTCTTTTAAGAATGTACTCATCGCTCCTTGTTTTGTGTTTGATCCAACTTCTTCGTTGTCGAAACAAGCATATACATTTACTGCCACATCGTTTGATGCTGCTATAAATGCTTTAAGTGATGTGAAGGCACATTCCAAGTCATCAAGCTTTGGTGAAGATACAAATTCATCTTTATATCCCCATACTTTTCCTTCTTGTCTGTTTACAAGGAATAGATCCTTTGAAATAATTTGATTTTCTTTTACTCCAAGTTCTTCTGCGATCATCTTGTTGTAGTCGCCTTTTTTCATTGCTCCTGTTGTGAAAAGTGGAAGTAAATCAACTTGTCTATTGAATTTATATCCGCTATTTACTTCTCTATTCATGTGGATTGCAACATCTGGAATAATTAAAATATCCTTGTCTATATATAGAAGTTTTGAAACTATTTCATTATTTTCTTCTACCAAGACTCTTCCAGCTAATGTGAGAGGTTTATCTAGCCATGTCCAGTCTATTGGACCGCCATATACTTCTACATTTAGTTTTATATAATCTCCAGGTCCTTCAAGTTCTGCTACGCTTTTAATTTTAAATGTTGGTGAGTCAGAGTGTGAAGCCACTAATTGGTAGTGGTAGTCTGAAATATTCTTTCCTACTTTGAAAGCTAAGATACTTGAATCGTTTCTAGTGGTGTAGTAGTTTTTGCCTTTTTCAAGATTCCAGCTTTCGCCTTCTTTTAATTCTACAAAATTTTCTTTATCAAGGTATGATTTTACAGTATCTACTGTGTGAAACATACTTGAGCTTTTTTTAATAAATTCTAATAATTCTTTTGAACTTTCTATATAGTTCATGATTCCTCCTTTTTAGAATTTAGTTTAATCTCTTGTCTTCTCTTGCTCTTATTATTGGTAGTATAACTCCTAGTCCAAGAAGAATAACTGGTGTACAGATGTTAAGCACAAGTTGGAATGGATCGTCTGAGATGATTCCTAGAGCACAACAGAATGCTGTAACTATGAAACACCAGATACCGAAGAACAATGCGGCTCCATTGTTTTTCATAAACTTAAATTCTCTATCAAACTTATCATTTTTCTTTCTAAGGGCAATATATGCCAAGAATACCCACAAATAACGAAGTGGCATCGTAACTGAGTTAAGTTTAGTTAACTGTCTTAATACTGTCGCTGCTCCTGGTACCAAGATTTGTGCAAGGATAATTGATCCAGAAAGCACAACTACAAGTTTGATACCATTGATATATGCACCATACTTGTTTTTCTTTAGAAGTCTTCTTGGAATAAATTGGTTTGTTCTTTCATCATCAAGTAGCATTCTAAGTGGAGCATCGATACTTACAACAAGTACTGCGAATTGTCCAATTAGGTTACATAGTGCATATATAATTAGAATTGCGTTACCAACTCCATAGTATTCTCCCAATTTTTGGAATGCCCAATAAGATCCATTAGCTGCATAAGAGTCAAATGTTGCTTGGTCAGCATTTATAACGCTAGGGTCAAACATCATTCCCATTGCAATAGTTCCGAAAATTGCAGAAACAACTACCATTATAGCAGCAAATATCATTGCTTTAGGGAAATTTTTTGCTGGATTACCATCTACCTTGTTTACATAAGGGCTTAACTTTTCAATTCCGCCTACAGCAAATACAAGTATTGATAAACTTGTGAAATATTTCATATCAAATGTAGGAATCAAATTAGTTAAAGACCAATCCATCTTTAAGTATCCGCCGTTAGGGTTAAGAGTTGGTGCTGCTAGCATAAGAAGTATATATAAAATACCCATTACAAACATACTAGAACCAGCGATAGCTGCTAAATTTTTAAGCGGATTAAGTCCTCTACTTGCTACCCAACAGAAGAATAAAAATACGCAAAGTGTTGCTAACTGAATATAAAGTGTTGGTATTGTGTCATATGCTTCTGCGCTTTGAAAGAACATCCAACCCATAGCCTTTAATCCACCAGAACCTTTTGAAGCTATATAAGTAATATGTACAGCCCAATAAGTCCATCCTGCGTAGTATGCGATCTTGTCTGTGGTAGTTGCTCTCATCCATGAAGTAACTCCTCCACCTTCGTTTTTAAATGCGGAACCAAGTTCTCCAACCATAAGTGCGTATGGAATAAAATAAAACGCGAACATTAGGATCCATGAAAATATTACTTGAATACCGTTAAAGAATACGAAACCATTAGTAACGTTTCCAAATCCCCATAAAGTAGAGAATACCATAAAGCATAGTATCTGCCACTTAATTTTCTTTTCTGAATCTTGCATCTTGTGCATCCTCCTAAAATTATTTTGTTAATTTTATTTTATCTAAAATATGATTTAATGTCTATAATTTTTGTAAAAAAATGAAAATGTTTTTATAAATCTTTTATTTATATTTATTTGGTCTTTTAAATATAAAAAAAATATTTTTACAAAATTTAAAATCGCAATTCTTTGGCTATATAACTAATAATTTTCACTGAGGAATATTTAAAACAAAATAAAATCTAATCAAAATTTATAAATAAAAAAAAATGGATGAGACCTTTTCGAGAAAAGGTTGTCATCCATTTAAAGCTCTATTAAGATAAATTAATTTAAATTTTAAATAGCTATTTTTTTGAAACCGTGTCCTTGTATTTCCGCAGTTTCTGATACAGACATAAATGCTTTTGGATCTACAAGTTTTACATAATTCTTTAGTTTTACAAGTTCCATTGAGGTACAGATACAGTAGATTATTTTTAACTTCTTGAATTGGTATGCTCCTTCTCCGTCGATAAGGGTAACTCCTCTTCCAAGTTTCGCTTGAATCATCTCTGTTACTTCGTCCCATTTTGAACTTATTATAAGTACTTGTTTCTGTTTACCTACACCTAGGTGAATCTTGTCAACCAAAGTATATCCAATTATAAACGCAATAAGTGTATATAGTGCTTTGTCGATTGAAAATACAAATGCGGATATTGCTATTACTATTCCATTAAGAGCAAGTAGTCCTGAGCCTATGTTTACGTTCCAGTACTTCTTTGCTATTGCACCTAGAATATCGAATCCTCCTGTGGAGGTCCCATATCTAAAGGTGATTCCATTTCCAATTCCTGAGAATATTCCTCCGAATATACTTGCCAAGATTAAATCATGTGTAACTGCAAATCCCTTTGGAAGTATTGCGGTCCACATTGCAATGTATAGAGATGTAAATACTGTAGAAAGTATAGTAAAGAATATAAATTCTCTTGATAGTAGGAATACTCCTATTATTAAAAGAGGAAGATTAAGCGCAAATACCAATATGGATAGTGGTATTCCTGTCGCGTGTTCTATTAGTATACTCATTCCGTTTACTCCGGCAGCTATCATTTGGTTTGGTCTTATAAACATAACTATGGAAATGGTTATGAATAGACAACCGATGAGTACCGCCATGAATTTTTCAAAAAATGTTTGTTTGAAAATCATTTTTTCAATCGATTTAAAATTTAAATGTTTTTCCATGCTAACCTCGTATTTTATCATTTTCCATTGCAATTCTAAGATTGTTGGAGAGTGATGCAATCTCTATACCTTCTGCTACAAATCTCTTAACTATTTCTTTTCTAAGCCTTGAAACTGTTTCAAAGTTTAAATCCACATTCGCCGTCCAAATGGTAACTCTTAGGTTTACTCCATATTCAGATAGCTCATTTATAAATACGGTGGTGAAATGACTTCCCACCCTTTCGTCTATTGGTCTAATGTCCAGTACGTCCTTGTCACTTTCTACACATTCTACAATTATTTCCATAGCTCTATCTATATCCGCTGTGTATGCAATGGTTATATCTAAAAATCCACCGGATATCGGATCAACTATGTGGGAGTTTTCCAAGACTTCCTTATTCATCACTGAGTTTGGTACTATAAGTCTAGAGTTTGTAAATGTCCTAATAGTTGTATGTCTTAGAGAAATATCTTCTATATATCCAACTATCTTCATGTTTACAAAATTGATTCTATCTCCAACTTCAAATGGTCTGAATACTGAAATCATAAATCCAGCTATCAAATCTTCTAAACTCTTTTGAAATGCAAATGCAAGCACCGCCACAATGAGAGATGAACTCATTAGTATGGATCCTGCCATGCTTTGGAAGGTCTGAGAAAGATTACCAATCTTAAAGATCATAACGAGAATTATAAATCCTTTTATAAGTGTATTTAAAAAGTTATATGAGATCTTGCCAGTCTTTCTAAACTTCTTAAATATATAATCGGTTATCTTTATCGCTAATAATCCTATTAGAATTGTGAGTGCTATGACAGTTATATCCATCATCATAGGACTCATCTTCGATGTAATTGGCTCCGCAGCTTTTTCTATTGGCTCTTTTATCTTGTCTATTTGATCATTCATTTTTTCACCAACTTATAAAAAATTGTACAACGTCCTTCTTTAACTTTCAAGATATGCACGTCACCATGTTATTAAGGAGCTTAGATTACTTGCTAAATTTGGCAATTATATCTTCTAGAGATAGTTCTTCTTGATCTCCTGTCTCCATATTTTTAAGTCCAAAGACGTTGGATTCTAATTCATTTTCTCCTATTACTAGGGCGTACTTAATATCTAGTGCGTCTGCATATTTAAACTTCTTGCCCATCTTACCAGATTCTGTGTAGATGGTGGTGCTGATGCCTGCCTTTTGAAGTTTAGCTAAAATTTCTATAGATTTTTCGATGGTGCTTTCCATTGGTATGATTATGATGTCAGATACCTTGTTACCTTTCTTCTTGATTAGATCAAGTTCTTGCATCTTTGAGAAGAGTCTAGTAAGTCCTATGGACATACCAACTCCTGGCATAAGGTTTGTGGTGTAGTATCCAGCTAGATTGTCATACCTTCCTCCTGATGATACTGAACCGAGTTCTCTGTGATCATCTAGGAATGTTTCATAGACTGTTCCTGTGTAGTAATCGAGACCCCTTGCAATCTTTAGATCAATCTTGAAATAGTCGTCATCAACTCCGTAGGCTCTCATGTATTTAACTACAGCTTCTAACTCTTCTACTCCTTGTTTGAAATCTTCGTTATCGCAGTCTAGTTTTTTAAGGGCGTCTAGAATTTCTTCCTTGGTGCCGTCTATTCCTATAAATGAAATTAGTTTTTCGATATTTTCTGAACTCATTCCAATCTTATCAAGCTCTTCTTTTACATTGTCCACGCCAATCTTATCAAGTTTATCCACGATTCTCATCACTTCTTCTGAAGATTTAACTTCTAAGCTTTTGAAGAATCCATTTAGAATCTTTCTATTGTTTATGTGTATTGTGAACTTTCCAAAGTCGAATTCTCTAAAGATTGAATAGATAACAGCAGGACATTCCGCATCGTTTACAAGAGATATCTTTCCATTTCCAATGATGTCTATGTCACATTGGTAGAACTCTCTGTACCTTCCCTTTTGCGCTCTTTCTCCTCTATAAACCTTGCCTACTTGGTATCTTTTAAATGGAAAGTGTAAGTCTGAAAAATGTTCTACCGTATATCTTGCTAGTGGAACTGTAAGGTCGAACCTCATGGCGATATCTGTGGTTCCTTTGGTAAATTCATAGACTTGCTTTTCAGTTTCTCCGCCGCCCTTTGCAAGAAGTACCTCTGCCTTTTCAAGTACTGGAGTATCGATTGGCAAAAATCCGTATTTTTCAAAATTCTTTTTGATTATATCTAATAAATTATTGAATACTACTTGGTCCTTTGGCAAAAGTTCCATAAATCCAGGTAGTGTAGATGGTTTTACAATAGTCATTTTTCCTCCCTTATATTATAAGTTTTCCAACATTGTATAAATATGCCGATATCCTTTCAAGGGATGTTAGGCATTTGTCGAAGAGCAGTCCACTTTCTGGATCGCATTCTCCGTTTTTCATTCTTTCTATATGAGTGTTTCTATAATTTGTAACGAATCCGTCCACCCTGTTGGTGAAAAATCTTAGTCTATTTATTCTTTCTGCATATGTGATATCTTCGCCGATTGTATTAAACATAGTGTTTATAGAGTTTTGGATAGATTCCATTTCCTTGACTGCCTTTTCTGTATAACTTAGCTTTCTTTCGTCGGTTGCCTTTGCAATATCTGCTGCAGCTTTTATATGGTCCCCAATTCTTTCGATATCTCTTACGATTCGCATATATCCTGTGAAATTCCCTGCCATGTTCTCATCCATTTGAAGGGATAGACAGTCGATAATATGCTTAGTAATCTTTGAATTTAAGAAATTTAATATATCTTCGTTGTGGAAGATTAAATCATATTTCTTGTGATCGAAATTAACTAGAAGTTCCATCGCCATTTTAAAATTGTCCTTCGCAATGGCTAGCATTCTGTTGGTTTCTGCTCTAATGTCTGTGATTTCTACTGATGCATCTGTAACAGCTCTTCTAGGATTGATATATTGAAGCGCCATTTCTTCTTGTTCCTTGTCATCCCCGCTGACAACCATAGTTGCAAGCTTAGCTAAATGTCTTGAAAACGGAAGAAGTATTAACGTAGCCATAATATTAAAGAATGTGTGCATATTTGCAATCTGTGCCGCTGGTAAATTTCTAGATATACTTTCGATAAATGTATCAATCGGAACTACAAATGAAATTAAAACAAATATAATAGTTCCTATAAAGTTAAATAGTACGTGAACTGCTGCAGTTCTTTGGGCGTTCTTAGAAGTTCCAATTGCTGATAGAACAGAGGTTATACAAGTTCCTATGTTAAATCCACAGATGATGTACATAGATCCTGTAAGTCCTATTAGTCCTTCGTTGGCAATGGCTTGTAAGATACCAAGGCTGGCTGCAGATGATTGGATAAGTCCTGTTACAAGTGCACCTACTAAGATTCCTATTATTGGATTTGACATGGTAATCATAAGTTGTCTAAAACCTTCATACTCTCTAAGAGGTGCCATGGCTGTACTCATGAGTTCCATCCCCATAAAAAGAAATCCTAGACCTAGGATTACTTGTCCTAAATATTTAACAGAATTTTTACTCACAAATCGGTTTAAAATAAATCCTATAAATGCAAATATTGGTGCAACCGCTGTAATATTTAAAGCAACCAGTTGTCCAGTTATAGTAGTACCGATATTGGCTCCCATAATAACTCCAACCGCTTGTTGAAGTGTCATAAGACCTGCGTTTACAAATCCAACTACCATTACAGTAGTACCTGATGATGATTGTATTGCCGCAGTTACAACGATACCTACGAGAAGTCCTCTAAAGATTGACTTAGTCATCCCTTCTATTATCTTGTGAAGTCTATCCCCTGCTACCAGTTCTAGACCATTACTCATAAGATCCATGCCATATAGGAAGCATGCAAGTCCTCCGAGAAGGGCGAAAAAATGAGTGATATCCAATTTAATCCTCCATTACAAATTGTTTATAAGTTCTTTAACATCTTTCTTATCTATCTTTAACTTGGTTACAGCTACATCATAGGCAGCATCGTCACCAAAATCTTTTTTGACCTTCTTTAGATATTCGATATCTTCATCGCTTAAATTGTGTACCAAGATTCCATCCATTATTGTTTTTGCACATCTGATATCCATATCGTACTTGTCCATGAGAAACTTGACCCCATTTACAGGACCTAAATCTCTACTTAATCTCTTTAAATATTCGAGATCCTCATCTGAAACAGCGTTTATCGCTTCTTCACATTTTTTCAGTTTTTTTTCGTCTTTTGCATTGCCTTCAACAACCATATGTCTTCTAAATAATATGAGAAGCATCACCACCGAAAGGGCGATGGTTATAAAGAGCAAACTTAAAATAAAAGTAGGCATTTAATCTCCTTTATCTTGTAAAAATTACCCCACTGTGATACTGTAAGTATCGAAGGAGGAGCTATGGCAACAAGAGTAAATTTTTATAATTTATTAGTAGATCTTTCAGAATATACAGTCCGTGCTTCCGATATGTTAAGGCGCAGCCTTATAGATTTCCAATACGAAAACGTAAAGTACCTAGTGATGGAAATTCATGAAATCGAAAATGATGCGGATAAAGTCTACCACCAAATTCAAAAACAAGTTGAAAAACAGTATATACTTCCACTTAACAAGGAAGATATTCTCCATCTCGGTCATTCCATCGATGCTGTAATCGACGACATAGAAGATATCCTGATGGCGATCTATATGTATGACATCAAAGAGATAACAACGTCCACATATACTTTTGTAGATATAATCGTCGACTGTTCCAATAGCATCGTTCTACTTATAAACAGCCTGAAGACCGCAAAAAAATATTCGGACATAGAAGATTTAATTAAACATATAAGAAAACTTGAAGATAGAGCCGACAATGTATATATAGAGTCTACTCAAAATATATTTTCAAACCTTGAGGCAAAAGATATTTTAAAGCATAACACATTAAGTCTAAAACTTGAGTCCTGTGTCGACACATGTCAACATGTTGCAGATACAGTTGCTAATATCTTTCTTAAGAATGTTTAAATTTAAAGCATTATCTCAATATTTATTATATAATATAATTTACAGTTAAACAATTTATTTTGAGGTGACAATGAAAGCAGTAGAAAAATTATTAGATAAATACAAAAATAGTCCCCTTATGATCTTTATTGACAAATTGCTCTTTAGAATCGGGGACAAAAATCTGCCAGCGATGGCTGGATCTCTAACTTTTTTTACCATTCTTTCAATATTTCCATTTATAATCGCCTTTTTAAATATTATTTCTTTTGTAGAAATATTTAATCAAAGTGAATTTGTAAATTTTATGACGGTGCTGCCAGAAGAAATTTATTCAATTATTTCAGAATTTATTTCTCAACTGAATAAAGCGTCGAGCACCGGGCTTCTATCGGTTTCATTGATCCTGGGTATATTTTCTGCATCCAGTGGAGTTAAGCAGCTTATCATAAATATAAATTATGCCTATGGAATAAAGGACAATAGAAATTATTTTTTAAGAAGACTTATAGCAGCAGTCTTTACCCTACTACTCATGGTTATGATAGTACTAATATCAATTACATCAGTAGTTGGAGAGATGGCTATTACAAAGGCTATTCTATTTCTACAGATAGATGCATCAAACTTTTACAATGTGTTTAAAGCTTTGAGAAATTTGGTTCCCATAGCTTATATGTTAATAATATTTATTATGATGTACTACTTTACGCTAAATAAGAACATCAGAAGAAATATAAAGATAACAGAAGTTCTACCGGGAGCTATATTTACAACCATAGGACAGAATCTTTTCAGTGCCCTATTCGGTGTGTACCTACAGAACTTCGCTAAGTACTCGGTGACCTATGGATCCCTCGGGTCCATATTTGCATTCTTAACTTGGAGTTACTTTATGAGCTACACCATGCTCATCGGCTCTGAGATAAATGGAGTTTTGTACTCGATGAAGTATTTTAAAACTCAGAACCTGCATCCGAGATATGAATCCGTGTTTTTTAAAAAAACTGATATGTGAGGAGACAAGATGAATAACGATTTAGAAAAAATAAAATTAAAAGATAGACAATTGGAAAGAAAAAGAAGAGCGAAAAGAAGAAAAGAGAGAGCAAGAAGAAGATTTTACTTCGTAGTAACAATTATCGTGCTACTTATTTTTAGTCTTACTTTGAGGAAGAGACCTTCTAGAGCTACGAAGAATTTAGAAAGTAACTCAGACTATGTAGCTACATTTCTAAAGATAAATATGAGAGAAAATCAGCTAAATCCTATTAACTTCAACATCAAAAAAGACGATGTAAAGGCTCTTAGCTATATCGCAGAAGTGAGAGCTTCAAGAATTAAAAAGAAATTGGTTCCTGGAGAAAATCATATCACCACTGCTGCAAAGTATGCCTACGATACTAAATGGGTAAGAGATGTAACCACTGGCAAAGTTTCCTATGAAGGAAATAAAAAACTTGTATTCTTAACCTTTGACGATGGTCCAAACACTACCATCACTCCACAAGTTTTAAAAACTCTAAAGGCAAATGGAGTTAGAGGAACCTTCTTCGTTGTTGGAAGAGCCATAAATGACAAGTCCAGCAGATATTTGAAAGAAGCTCTAGTAGATGGAAATGCAATTGCAATGCACTCCTATACCCACGACTACCATCTTCTTTATCCAGAAAGATCTGCAAATGATAGCCAAGTTTCAAAAGAAGCTGACCTTTTATCAGCGAAGCTAAAAAGTATCCTAGGAGAAAATTTCGCATCCCATGTGTGGAGATATCCAGGAGGACATATGTCCTGGGACAATATTGAAGGCGCTGACTCAGCTCTAGCAAGCAGAAAAATAATTTGGATAGATTGGAACTGTCTATCAGGAGATGCTGAACCTAAATCAGTAAGACCTTCTACTCCAGAAGGAATGGTTAGATATATCGATAGATCTCTACATCAAAATGAAGAGACGAGAGTGGCGGTAGTACTTATGCATGACGCAATGAATAAACAACACACCGTAAATGCACTACCAAGTATAATAAATTATTTCAAAGAAAGAGGCTATGAATTTGCCCTTCTTAAATAAAAAACGATAAAAATTTTCCCCCGTTAGTCGGGGGATTTTTATATTTTTGTTTTTTATATAAGCGATTATTTTTACATTTTTAGAGACTATGAAATTATCTTTCTTATGTTTAAATAGTCTTTTAAATTGCAAAACAAAAGAGAGGTCGCCCTCTCTTCTATTTTTTTAATATCTTATTAATAGTTATTAATAAGTCTTACAAAATTTATATTTATTAATATTTACATTAAATTTTATTTGTTATCTTCTAACCATCTTGTTGCAAGTTGTGCTAGAGCTGCCACTCCTAGTGGCATTGCTTCTTCGTTAAATAGTACTTCTGGATGGTGTAGTGGTCTTCTCTTTGATTCGTCTTCAACTGGATTTTGTAGAACAAAGAAGAATGCTGGTACTTTGTTTGCATAGTATGCAAAGTCTTCTGAACCACTTTGTCTAGGTATTTCTTGTAAGAATAAGTCTTTATCTATTTCTTTTAAATATCCTAGTGCTTCTTCTGCAAGTTCTGTATTGTTTATTAATACTGGGCAGTCGCTTAGGAATTCTAGTTCTGCTTCTCCTCTATAAGTCTTAGCTATATCAGATACTAGTTCTGGTAGTCTCTTCTTGATGTATTCTCTTGTTTCATTTGAGAATGTTCTTACTGTTCCTTCGATTACTGCTTCTGCTGGTATTACGTTGATAGCTCCATTTGCTACGAATTTACCCATAGTCACTACTGCTGATTCATCAAATTTGATTTCTCTTGCAATTAGTTCAGGTACTCCTGTTACTATTTTAGCTCCTATAAATACTGGGTCTATTCCTACGTATGGCATAGATCCATGACATCCAACTCCCTTGATCTTTATTCTGAAGTTATTTGCAGAACTCATCATTACGCCTTTGTTGTAGCCGATTCCTATTCTGTCTGCATGTGGCCATACGTGTAATCCCATTGCTACATCTACTTTTGGATTTTCTAGTATGCCTTCATCTACCATAACTCCACCACCTGTTAGAAGTTCTTCTGCAGGTTGGAAGATAAATTTTACTTGGCCTTCTAGTTTGTCTTCATTTTCTTTTAGTAGTCTTGCTGCTCCTAGTAGGATTGTTGGATGGATATCATGTCCGCAGGCATGGCATCTGCCTTCTATTTTAGATGCAAAGTCTAGTCCAGATTTTTCTATTATTGGTAGTGCGTCCATATCTGCTCTTAGTAGTATGGTCTTGCCACCCTCCTTACCGATTACAGCTGTTACTCCACCTTTTGAAAAATCATGTCCTTCAATTCCATATTCCGCTAATTTTTCTTTAACGAATTTAGCAGTTTCTGGTAGTTCATATCCTAGTTCTGGGTGTTGATGTATATGTCTTCTTATTTCAACTAAATCTTTATATATTTCATTAGCTCTTTGTAAATAATTCAATTTCTCATCTCCATTAATATTAGGATAGTTCATCGTATACGTATTGAGCGAATAAACTATATCCTTTTATAAATTGTGCTTCGTCTATTGCAAATCTTGAATTGTGATGTGCCCATTTTTGTCCGTCTATTTCCATTGGGTTAAATAGGAATACAAATGATCCTGGCACTTTTTCTAAGTACCATGCAAAGTCTTCTCCAGGCATTACAGGATCTTTTAAATCTCTTACATCTTCTGGGAATAGTTTTTCTGCGGTTTTCTTAATTTTTCTTGCCACTTCTGGATCGTTTACTAGTGGTGGTGGTTGCCAGAAGAAATCATACACTACTTCTCCTCTGTAAGACTTAGCTATTCCTTCAGCTATTTCTCCAATTCTCTTAGCTATAATATCTCTGTCTTCGTTGGTTACCGCTCTAACAGTTCCTTCAAGTTTTACTTCTCCAGGAATAACATTGAATGCAGTTCCTGCGTGGAATTGACAAACAGATACTACTGCTGGTCTAGTTGGAAGAATTTCTCTAGAAACTATTTCTTGTAATGCCATAACTATGTTTGATGCAATTACAATAGGGTCAATTGATTCTGCTGGGTATGCTCCGTGAGCTCCTTTACCTTTTACAGTGATTTGGAACTTGTCCATACAAGCCATCATTGAGCCTTCTGAGAAGAATAGTTCTCCAGATTTTTTACCTTCTGTAGTTAAATTACCTACGTGTACTGCAAGGATTTCGTCAACATCGTCAAGTACACCTTTTTCAACTACGTCTACTGAACCTACGCCTAGCTCTTCCGCTGGTTGGAAAATGAATTTAACATTTCCCTTTAATTCATCTTTAAAACCATTTATTAATTTACATGCTCCAAGTAACATAGCGGTGTGAGCATCGTGTCCACAAGCGTGCATGCAATTGTTTTTAGATGCAAATTCAAGTCCTGTTTCTTCCTTAACTGGAAGCGCATCCATATCTGCCCTTAGAGCGATAGTCTTGCCGCCAGATTTACCTTTTATCTCAGCGATAACTGCGCTTTTTGCAATGTTTCTGTCGTAGCTAATTCCCATTTCATCAAGCTTTTTGCAAACAAAGTCGATAGTGTTGTCTAGATCAAATCCAACTTCTGGGTTTTCATGTAAATGTCTACGCCACTCTATAACTTCCTGCTCGATTTTTTTAGCTTCATTTAAGATATTCATATCATTCTCCAATACTATTTAAATCTTTTACTTCTTTCTTATAATTATATTTTTTATTATTTCTTTTTTCTGTAATGTTCAAAGAATCCAAATCCAACTGTTCCAAATACTGCAGCAGGTACAACTACATATGCAGGTAGGCTAGTAAATCCTAATAGAAGAGCTACTAATATAACAGCAAAAGTACCGAATTTTAAATTCTTAACAGCGTTCATTCCAAACATAGCACCAAAGATTGCTGGTGATACGTATGTAAAAGCTTCTCTAACTATAGGTGGGAAAATTGAAATAAGTGTTGCACCACCGATAGCACCAATAGTAACAATTATTAAGTTAGTTAAAATTGATCCAGAAATAGCGATAGTAGATACAAGTTCAGCCTTCTTAGTTCCTGGTTCTACTCCTACAGCTTCTTGAGAAACAGCTGAAGCAGGTACACGTACGTTACCAATGTTACCAGATAGAACTCCAAGATATGTTCCTGGTAGACCTAGAATTGGGAAGTATGAAACTGGTTCAATAACTGCGTATACTAAGAATATAGAAGCAATAAGTCCCCAACCAGAACCAATGTCTGACCAAGATGGTTTAGCTCCATAAATAACCCATAATAAAATAGATGGGGTAAAGCAAAGTAATACACATAGTAGGTTTATAAATCTACCATATTTAATAATCGGTCTAGTAAATTCTTGTTCATATTGTTTATTTAAATCCATAATTTCACCTATCCCTTAAATACCATTTTCTTGCAAATCATACCAAGAACCATAGCAAGAATCATAACAAGTCCAAGGTTAAACTCCTTAAGTTTAGGATGTTTTTCTCCAAATTTTTCGAAAAGAATCATAAGAACAGCTGAAGAAACAGCAACTACGATTCCAGTAGGGTCTTTAAAATCTCTAATAGCCTTAAAAATTTCATTTAAGAACATGTAGGCAAAAGCACCTATAATAGCTGTAACAGAAAGAATTTGAATTCTTGCAGGGTCTCCTCTAGAAATCTTTTCTTGGATAACGTCTAGCTTATCAGCAAAAGCACCAGAGAAGAAAATCCAAGCACCACCATTAAGAGCCATAACCCAAGTAGCGTTTGCGTAGTTAATTAGATTGTAATCTGGAGCTCCAAGAGTAGTTCCTTGAGCCTTTGCAGCCATTGTAGCAGCAGCAAGTTCTGTAGGAGCAGCTCCTATAATAGAAAGTCTCATCCATGAAAGAGGAGAACCTATAACACCCATTAGTCCAACCATAACGAAGAATACTCCAAGAGCAGGACCAATAGCTGAAGTCATCCCTACACGGAAAGCTTGATCAGCTTCTTCTTTAGAAAGATCTACCAAGTGGGCAGCATTTCTAGCTTTTTTCGTAAAAATAATAGCTTCTAGAGCAACAGCTATTAGAACAACCGCCGCACCTAGCCACATTATTCCTGAGTTAGCGATCTCCATAAAATTATCGCCAGTGTATTTTGGTATCATATTAACCTCCTTAAAATTTTTAATAATTGAATACCGTAACAATCGTTTTCTCATTAAGTAAAATATTTAGCCTTTGTATTCAACCTCCTTATAAATATATTTTAACTACTTATTCATTATAACATGAATTAGGTCAAAATAGTACTTCGACACAGTGAAAAAGCAATTATGAAGCGTTGCAATTCCAAGACTTTTTTCTCTTTTTCGCAAAATTCAAGTATGTGTTCCGCTTTATTTCAGTAAATACCGAAGAAATATTTTAACAAATTCCATTAATTTGTTTCAAATTTTTATTTATAGTTTTGGAAATTGTTTTACTTCTTTGATTATATTTAATCGATCCCTAAGTCATAAATGATAAAAATTTTAATTTGTAAAAAAAAGAGACTTCATTAGAAGTCCCTTAATTATTTTTCTTATTTTGCTTGTTCAAGAGCTTTGTTAGCTGCATCCTTGTAAATTTCAAGTGATATAGTTGCTCCAGATACTGCTTCTAGTGCATCTACAGATCCTTTTTCTACAAGTTGTTTTGGATATTCAGCTGCTCCTACTAAAGATTGTTGAGCTTTGTCATACATAGCTTGATCTTTGATTTCTCCGTCAACTTTTCCGTAGTCTTCACCTTTTTCAGTTCCGTCTGCATCGAAGTTCTTAAGAGTTGCATCAGTAATCTTTCCGTTTTCAACAGTGATTGTTGTTTCCATGTATCCGCCGTGTTCATCTTTTTCTGAAACTCCTGTGTAAGTTCCGTCTTTTAGTTCTGCTTGAGCTTCAGTTTGTGTTCCAGCATTTGCTCCTTCATTTTTCTTTTCAGCGTTGTTTTTGTTTCCACAAGCTGTAAGTACTAGTGTAAATGCTAAAAGTATTGGTAGTAATTTTTTCATTTTGCATTCCTCCTTTTTCGTTGTTATAAAATATTACAAGATTTTTTTGAAATTTTCAATACATAATCATGATTAATTGCTAATGTGAAGAAACTTTCAAATTTCTGTAACATTTTGAAAACAATACATAAAAAAACTCAACCCTTTTGGATTGAGTTTTAATTATATATTTTTTATTCAGTGATCTTCTTTTCTTTAACTTCTTCTTTCATTTGTGAGATGAAGTCTTCGATTTTTACATCTTTTACTTCTTCTCCAGATCTCTTTCTGATGGATAGAAGTCCTGATTCTACTTCTTGTTCACCGATTACAAGCATGTAGTTTACTTTTCTAAGTTGAGCTTGTCTAATCTTGTATCCAACTTTTTCTGCACGAGTATCCATTTCTACTCTGAATCCACTTGTCTTTAGTTTATTCTTAACTTCTTCTGCATAGTCGTGGAATTTTTCTGATACTGGAATGATTTCAACTTGTACTGGTGCAAGCCATAGTGGGAATTTACCTGCGAAGTGTTCAATTAGAATTCCCATAAATCTTTCGATTGAACCTAGTAGTGCTCTGTGAAGCATAACTGGTCTTGCTTTTTCTCCATCTGCGTTGATGTATGTTAGTTCGAAGTTTTCTGGCATTTGGAAGTCAAGTTGGATAGTTCCACATTGCCATGTTCTTCCGATTGCATCTTCTAGATGGAAGTCGATCTTAGGTCCGTAGAATGCTCCGTCTCCTTCGTTGATTGTGTATTTTAATCCTCTTTCTTCAAGGGCATCTTTTAGATTCTTTTCTGCGATATTCCAAGCTTCGATAGTTCCCATGAAGTCATCTGGTCTAGTTGAAAGTTCGATTTCATACTTAAATCCAAATGTGCTATATAGAAGTTCTGCAAGGTCTATCATCTTGAATACTTCGTCTTTTACTTGTTCTGGTAGACAGTAAACGTGAGCATCGTCTTGAGTAAATGTTCTTACTCTGAATAGTCCGTGAAGAGCTCCTGAAAGTTCATGTCTGTGAACTTGTCCAAATTCAGATAATCTTATAGGAAGATCTCTGTATGAGTGAGCTTTTTCTTCATATACTAGGATTGATCCTGGGCAGTTCATAGGTTTAACTGCGTAGTCTTCTCCGTCGATCTTGGTGAAGTACATATTGTCTTTGTAGTGATCCCAGTGACCTGATCTGTGCCATAGTGCTTCGTTTAGGATGATTGGAGTTTGGATTTCTCCGTAACCATTTTCAAGAAGAACATTTCTCCACCAGTTTAGAAGTGTGTTCTTTAAAATCATTCCGTGTGGTAGGAAGAATGGGAATCCAGGTCCTTCATCTCTCATGGTGAATAGATCTAGTTCTCTACCGATTCTTCTGTGGTCACGCTTTTCAGCTTCTTCCATTCGTTCTATATATTCATCTAGTTGTTTCTTCTTTTCAAAAGAAATTCCGTAGATTCTTTGAAGCATCTTGTTGTTTGAGTCGCCTCTCCAATAAGCTCCTGCTATTGATAGAAGTTTAAATGCTTTTATTATTTTAACATTTCCGATATGTGGTCCTCTGCATAGGTCAACAAAGTTGCCCATCTTGTAGATTCCTACATTTTCATCTTCAATTCCTTCTATAAGTTCAACTTTGTAATCTTGTCCTCTTTCTTTGAAAAATTCAATTGCCTTATCCCTTGGCATAGTTTCGAAGGTTACTTCGTGAGCGTCCTTAACTATCTTTTGCATTTCTTCTTCGATCTTTGGCAAATCTTCTGGGACGATTTTGTGTTCAAGATCGATGTCATAGTAGAATCCATTGTCTATTGCAGGTCCTATTGCAAATTTAGTTTCTGGCCATAGGTTCATAATTGCATGGGCAAGTACGTGAGAACTGGTGTGCCAGAAAATCTTCTTACCTTCCTTATCTTCAAAAGTTAAGATCTTAACTTCTGCATCACAATTAATAGGATCGTTTATTCCTAAAACTTCGTCATTTACCATTGCTCCAAGAGCATTTCTTGCAAGACCTTCTGAAATAGATTTTGCAACGTCATAAACTTTTATTCCCTTTTCAAATTCTTTTGATGATCCATCTGGAAAACTTATTTTCATCATTTCCTCCTTAAATATAAAAAAAGATCATACATCGAAAGGACGTATGATCGTGGTTCCACCTTGGTTCGCCTGTGTAGGCCTTAGTGAATTTAACGCATTTCTTACGCTGCATATTACTGCAGAACTCCGGGGTAGTCTTCGCCTCTAGGAATGTGGAGCATTCTCAGCTGGTTTTAGCTCCTCTCTGTAAAATTCTTGTAGAAGTTACTCTTCCCATCCGTCAATATAAATAATCTAGCACTAATTTAATTCTTTGTCAAGCTTACACTAGATTTTCTTCTCGACAAATTTATTATACCCATTACCATCATTCCTATAACAGAATTTATAACGATTGATCCGCCGGGTCTAATATCGTAGTAGTAAGAAATTATTATTCCTACCATGGTGTAGATTACTCCTAAAAGAACTGAAAGTAGTACAGTTGTCTTGTAACTTCTGCTTACCATTAGCGTGGTTGCAACAGGAAGTACGATTAGAGATGCAACTAGAAGTGCTCCTACAATCTTGCAGGCAAGTGCTATTGTTATTGCAGTTAGTAATGTGATGATTGAGTTTATATATCTTACATTTACTCCTGCAAGTCTAGCCAAGTTTTCGTTTATTGCAATGTCCAAAAGAGCTCCATAGTACCTAATTGAGAGGTATAGCACAAGGACAAATACGATTCCTATGAAGATTAAATCTTGTTCTGTAACTGCAGAAATACTTCCAAACAGGTATGATTCAAAAGTATTACCTCCTGGTGCAAAGTCAGATAGCACCGCCGCAAATCCAAGTCCAGTACTCATGATTACCGCCACAGCCATATCTCCATATTGAGGAAATTTCTTCCTTATAATTTCTATTAGAAATGCTGCAACTATACAGATAAATACTGCTCCTATTACAGGATCTAGTCCAAGGATAAGTCCTAGACCAACCCCTGCCAAGGAGGTATGGGAAAGAGCATCTCCAATCATGGAAGTTTTTCTATTTACCATGACTACTCCGATTAAAGGAATCATGATTGATAGCATTAGTCCTGCTAAAAGCGCCCTTCTCATAAAATCAAATTCCAACATCTACAAGTGCCCCCTCCCTCATATCTAAAATTCTATCTAAATTTAAGTGATTTTTAATGAATTCACATTCGTGGCTAACCATTAAAATGGTTATACCTTTTTCCTGATTTAATTTTCCAATCATTTCCATAAAATGAACTTTGTTTTCCATGTCCACTCCAGATGTAGGTTCATCCAAAATTAGAAGTTTCGGATCTTTTACAAGAGATCTCGCAATCATAACCCTCTGTTTAAGTCCGCCAGAAAGTTCATTGAAAGGAGTGTTTTCGTATTCCAAAATATCTAGAGCCTTTAGTTTGTCCCTAGTCATCTCCATAAGCTTCTTGCTCGGTTTCTTTATAAAACCAAACTCCCTATAAAAGTTTAAGCTCACAAGTTCCTTTACTGTAACTGGAAAGCTGATTCCATTGGATCTTTCCACCTGTGGTACATATCCCACATCTTTAAAATCTTTTATATTTTTTAAATCTTCCCCAAATAGTTTTATATTCCCTGAATAGCCATTTAATTCCCTTAGCAAAATCTTAAGAAAAGTTGATTTACCCTACAATGTCAAGCAATTGTTACATAAAATTAGACGATATTTCTATCGCCTAATTTATATACAAAACTTTTATTTTAACTTTTTTATACGTTCACTTTCTGTTAGAATCCTCATTTGTTCAATAGCAATTGCATTTAATTTTTCTATCCTTTCGGTTGCATCCATTCCCTCATTTATAAAAACAGCATTTAAGTTCTCAAGATTTGATAAACACACTAATTGTGATATATCAGCATAGTCTCTCATATTTCCTTTTAACTCCGGATTACTTTCACGCCATTCTTTTGCTGTCATTCCAAACAAAGCTACATTTAATATATCTGCTTCACTTGCATAGATATAGTTTATTCTTTCCTTTGATAATTTCTCAGGGACAAGTTTATTCTTAATTGCATCTGTATGAATTTTGTAATTTATCTTAGCTAAATTCCTCTTGATATCCCAACCTAATTGTTTTTGTTCTTCTTCTTTTAAGCGCTCAAACTCTTTAATAAGATAGAGCTTAAAATAAGGTGATACCCACGATGCAAATTCAAAAGCTATGTCTTTATGTGCATATGTTCCACCATATCTTCCTGCTTTGGCAACAATTCCGATAGAATTCGTCTTATTGACCCATTGTTTAACCGATAAAATAAAACGATTAAAACCTGCTTCATTTTTAATTCCCTCGAATTCGGTGGAATTAAAATTCGCATTATACATTTCTTCCCATATTCCTAAAAATTCAATTGTATTTTTATTCCTTAGCCATTTTTCTATTAGTGTCACACCATTTTCAACATTTCTAACCATGTCGGTTAAAGAAATATAATCTCTATTATCTATGGCAATAATGCTAATTTCTGATCCTTCCACATTTATTTTAGACACAAAAATCACCTCACAATATCTCATTTTAACTATAATTATATCATTTTTTTGTTTGTTCCTAAATATTTACCCTATCAACTCATAGTAAACAGCACTATTTATTTCTGCAAATTTTCTCGCCATTATTTACATTTTGGCATATTAAAATTAAAGCTGGCGAGATTATGAGTTACTTTTAATGCTATTCATCTATTTTTCTACAATTTCTATTTCTCCACTTCTTGATACAACTATTTTATCAATAGAACTATCTACATAGGATTTCAATAAATTATTCTTATCTAAGGAATTACCATCGAATTCTTTCTTCAAATCAATCTTCTCTGATTTTAATTCTTTCAACCTACTCTCCAATAATATCTTTTTATCTTTGATAAAAGTTTTTTCCTTTAAGTAGTCCTCTTTTGAAATATTTTTCTTTTTATAATTTTCATAAATGATTTGTAAATTACTGTTTAATATGGATATTTCCTTTAAAATCTCTTCTTTTACATTCTTGTGTTCTATAACTTTCTCTTTATTTAATGTGTTTTGAATCTTAAAACCTTTTAATTTTGGTTTTATAAGTTCAATAATATCTTTCTCTTTGATATTGTTTGGTGTTTTCTCAGCTTTACATAAATTACAATAATAACTTTTATACTTGTATATTTTATCTGAATTCTTCTTTTGTCTACTGTCACATCGAAAACTCATAGGTCTACCACATTCTTTACAAAATATCTTACCAGAAAAAATAGAGCGATTTTTCTTTCCTGTATAAACATAAAATTTCCTTTTTTCTTTTATTGACTTAACCTCATCAAAAACCTCTCTTGAAATAATTGCTTCATGAGTATTATGGATTACTTTCCACTCTTCTTCAGGAAGTAATATCTTTTTTCGCCTACCAATTCTTGTTTCTTTATACTTGTTATATACATAATCTCCTGTATATAATTCATTTCTTGTAATTTGTGATATGCAAACACTTGTCCAAACTCTTTTCTTTACTCTACTTCCTGTAATTAAATTTCCAGTATAATCAGAAAGTTTCAGTTCTTCTTTTCGCTCAGAGCGAGTTATATAGCCTTTTTCATTAAAAATATTAGCAATTTGAGTACAAGAATACCCTCTTAAAATTAAATCAAATGCTTCTTTTACTATAAATGCTGTCTTTTTATCAATGATGATATGATATTTATTATTTGGATCTTTGATGTATCCAAAAGGTGCTGCCCAGTTTGTATTCTTCCCCTGTGATTTAATTTGTTTTAAAGAATTGCTTACCTTCTCAGATAATTCTTTACTGAACAAATCATAATACAAGGTCTTAAACTGCATATCCATATCTAAGCCATTTCCATTTTCGTTTATGGAATCATAACAATCATTTATAGCTATAAATCGTATTTTTAAAAATGGAAATATATTGCTCAAATAATCCCCAAGCAAGATATAATCTCTTGAAAACCTCGACATATCCTTTACTATGATAGTCTTTACTCTTCCTTCTTTTACATCATCAATAAGTCTTAAAAATGCAGGTCTGTTTGTATTCGTTCCCGAATACCCATCATCTACATATTCCTTTATTTCACAACTCTTTAAAGATGATTCATTTTCAATATAATTTCTTATATAATCTCTCTGATTTACTATGCTTATACTTTCATCCATTTTGTTATAATCTTCGTCTGAGAGTCTTAGATAAATAGCCACCTTATTCATACTCTACCTCCAACTGCTCTTTTATATCTTTATCAAGATTAAACTTAAAATTTATGGTTACTTTCTTATTATGTGAAATTTCTATATGGTTAATGAGAGTATCAACCAATCCTTTATCCACTTCTATACTCTTATCAGCATCTAAGCAGTAAAAGAGAGCTTCTATGAATTTTTTCAGTTCCCTTTTCCTTTTCTTTATATTTCTTATTCTTTCATCAAAAACTTTTAATTCATTTTTTAAGGTTTTTATTTGATTATTTATTTTTTTACTTTCTATTTTAAAATCACTTAAAAGAACATCTCCTTTAACATAGTTTTCATATTGTTCTTGTAGATTGATCCTAAGAGAAGCAATCTTTTTATTATTTACATCTGTTTTTATAGAAACTTGATTTATCTTTTCAGCACTTATATTTTCTAAATATATTTTTAGTTGTAATATTTTATCCTTTTTATAAAAGCTTGAAACCAGTCTTTTTAAGGTATCTACTAAAATTTTGTCAAGTTCTGTTTCATATATTCTGACATGAGATTTTTCTAATTTTAATCTATCTCCACCTTTACAATAATAGCAATAGCAAATCTCATCATGATATTTCAGTCCTCGTGGTCCATATTGTTTTTTCAAATTTCTACCACAAACACTGCATTGTATGAGGTCGTCATACTTTCCTTCTTTTTTATAATCTCTTTGAATTTTTACTCCAACATTTTCTTTTCCGTCTTTTATTATGTTTTTCAGTGAATGGTAAGGTAGATAGTTTTGTTTTTTCTCCTTTATCTCTCTGATATTTTCAAATGTAGTTTTGTCTATTAACCCTTCATGGGTGTTCTCTGTTATAATCCACTCTTCTTTATCACGAAACTTACTTTTCCTACTTGGATCATGTCTATTTGAGTATACTCTTTGAATCAAATTCCCAATATATACTTCATCAGAAAGCATTTTTGATATATAAGAAATATCCCATTGTTTTGTATCTTCTTTATCCTTAAAAATTTTACCTGTTCTTTTATATTCATCAGGTGTCGTATATGTTTTAGTCAATTCTCTTGCTATTTGCATATTGGATTTACCTTGACTTGCCATATAAAAGATAAGTCTTACTACATCTGCTGCCTTTTCGTCCATCACCAGAACTCTTTTTCCATCAATTTTATCAACCTTATAGCCATACGGAGCCATCGCTCCTATAAAAGACCCTTGTTTCATTTTTATTTCTTTAGAGGCTTTTATTTTCTTTGAAATATCTTTTGCGTATAAATCATTGAAGATATTTTTTATTGCTATTTCATAACTCTGATCTGATTTTATACCGTCTTTGGTATCCAGATTATCATTTACGGAAATAAATCGAATTCCCAAAAATGGAAATACTTTTTCGATATAGTTTGCGATTTCCAAATACTCTCTACCAAACCTTGACATATCTTTTACTATGATACAATTTATCCTACCTGTTCGGATATCTTCCATCATTTCAATAAATGCAGGTCTTTTAAAATTTGTTCCAGAATATTCATAGTCCTTGTATACTCTTAAAATCTTTATATCTTTTTCGTTTGCAGCATTTATACAAAGTTCTTCCTGCATTTCAAGTGAATTACTTTTATCCCTATAAGCTTCCTTTCTTTCCTGTGATAATCTAGCATAAATACCGGCAATGTATATTTTTTCAATCACTTTTCCAACTTCTGTTTCTGATTGTGATATATGCCTATTTTTTGTTCTAGCCATAGCATACCTCACTTTCAGCACTTACAAGACTTTTATTCATAACAGTGGGTATAGTTTTTGACTTCCTGCTTATATCGATACTTTTCTTTTTTATGGTGTTAGATTTAATGCCAGACTTATCCATTTTTGTCATTTCTTCAAGTAAAGACAATTCTTCGGTATGATTAAACCTAACATCTATCGTCTTATTTTCAGAAATAAAAATTTTATCAATAAGCATCACAACAGACAATCTATCTATTTCAGATAAATTTTTATACTTGTTAATGTCGATGATCCAACTCTTATTTTTGTCAATCTTCTCCTTAGTATATTCCTGTTTTTTCAATCTATACTCGATACTTTCATCTAATTTAGTCAATTTCTCTGTATAGTTTTTTCTAAAAAGTTGATATTCTTCTTTACTAATAACATCTTCTTTTAGGTCAAGGTATAGAGAAGATAAGAGTTCTTCTGTCATCACTTTTTCTCGTTTTAGCATAGGAATTTGATTGTCTTTCAAATTTTTATTTATATCTATACGCTGAACTTTAGAATATAGATTTTCATTAAATTCAATGTAGGACTTCATTATTTTAGATACTGCTTTTATCAAGGTTTCTTCTTTTATGCTGTGTCTTGTGCAAGATTTTTCCTTGTTGTACTTTGAACAGATATAGAATATCTCTTCTCTTTTTTTATACTTTACAGTCCTTCTAATCAAAGAACTTCCACATTCTTTACAAAAAAGCATTCCTGTAAAAATATCAATTTTGTCCTTTCCACGAGAATTATTCAAATCTCTTTTTAACATAGTATTTGCAATAGTAAAAACTTCTTTACTTATAATTGCTTCATGGGTATTTTCTACTCTTATCCATTCTTCTTTCTCTTTTTCTATCTGCTTTTTATTTTTGTAACTTAAAGTAACACTCTTTCCTTGTAAGGTATTTCCAATATATACTTCATTTTCTATAATTCTATTTACTGTCTTTGCTGACCAGGTTCCACCTTTTGTGTTTTGAAATCCATTACACTTAAATCCTTGACTTTCTTTATATTTTCTTGGAGTTAAAACTCCTAAATGATTTAGTTCATCTGCAATTGCCTTTGAGGAATATCCCAAGAGTTTCATATCAAATATATTTTTGATAATATCTGATATCTCTTTATCAATCACTAACTTGTTTTTATTCTCCTCAGACTTTTTATATCCATAAGGTGCAAAAGCACTGATAAAGTCTCCTTTTTCTCTTTTTATCTTTTGAGAGCTTTTTACCTTATTGGAAATATCTCGGCAATAACTATCATTGATGAAGTTTTTTATAGGAAGTATAAGGTGTGTATCGTTTATATCTGCACTTTTACTATCGTAATTGTCATTTACTGATATAAATCTTATACCGTTTTCCGGAAATATTCTTTGAATATATTTTCCAGCTTCTATATAATCTCTTCCGAATCTTGATAAGTCCTTTACAATAATTGTATTGAACTTTCTATCATAGGCAGCCTTTATCATTTCTTTAAAATTGGGACGATCAAAATTTGCACCTGAATACCCATCATCCACATACTCTTTGACAATTGTAATTTGATTTTTTCTTGCATAAGAGTTTATAATTTCTCTTTGATTAGATATAGAGTTACTTTCTGTTTTTTCGCCATCTTCTTTTGATAATCTTAAATACATAACTGCCAAATTTTCTTTTGCTAAATTGTTTTTAAACATAAAAAAGCCTCCTTTAATTCAATTTACATACAATAAATCGAACCAAGGCTAGGCTTCCACAAAAATATTATAACGCTCCTTATATTTTCTGTCAGCCCCTAATAGACAGAAAATTTTTCTTTGATGTATTCCTCTACTAAATTTTCTAAACTAAATCCATTTTCATTAAATTTAACTTCTATATTCCAACCATCAATTTGATTTATCATCTGTTTATCTTTTTTATCTGTTTTCATTTCTGTATTTATATTATGTTCATCACACATAATATCTTCTCCTTATCTTCAATATTTTTAAGTTTTTTGACATTAACAGGCGTGTAGGTCACGACATTGGAATTTCACCACCGCCCCTTTTCAAGATGAGCCGGCAACAACTGTAGAAGTATCATTATCCCCATTTGTTTCAATGCATCAGTTTCCTAGGCTGAATATATAATTTCTTTTTGTCGCTCGTTTTCTTTTATCCTTCTTTTAACTAGAGTATTTATTTAAACCGAAATCCTTATCAGCAGAAAAGTTATGGCGAAGAAATTATAAAGCTCCACAAATGGTTAATGTCCTGTCTTGGTCTATTCAGTTGTCAAGGTTCAAAATCTATATATAACGAGGTTTTAAAAGTCCCTCTATATATAAACCTTACTTTCAGGACAATTTTTAACTACTTTTTTGAATATTTTTTTGTAAATTTTTTAAAAAATAGAGGACAGAGAGATTTTCCCCTGCCCTCTATTTGATTTACCTATCCAAAAGTTTTCTCAGTTTCTCTAAAATCTTATTTCTTAATCTACTGATTTTCATTGGATTTGTATCTTCTTTCTTTGCAACTTCTGTGAGAGTTTTATCCTCAAAATACAGTGATTTAATTAGGTTTCTCTCTTCGTCATTTAGACTGTCTAATGCACGATACAAATCTTCTATACGCATTTTGGTTTCAATGATTTTTTCAACATCAACTGTATTATCTGCAATATCTACAACACTTGTATTAAAATCTCCAAAATGAAATACACCATGCTTTATATCCAGTCGATTCAAATGAGCTTCATGATTAATCTCTTTTTTATATGCTCTATACACTTCATCAGGTACATATATTTTTTTACCCTTAACATAAATGTATTTTTCTTTATCATTATCTGACATCCTTTGGTCCTCCTTTTTTTACTCGTTTTTCGATTTTTGAGCATAAAAAAGGAGGACTACGGCATTTAGGCATGTCGAGTCCTCTGAAAAATAGGAGTTTTAAAACTAAAAACTGTTTTCTGTTAAACCTAAAAAGTTAACATAAACATGATATTAAAATAGATAGGTATTCTTATCGTGGTTTTATTTATAGTTTTATTCATTGATATATCTACCTCCATCACATTTATATATATCACTAAAAGTAGATATATTTGCATTAATTCTGCTTCATATCTAAAAATTCTACAGAAAGTGTTAATAGCTCTAGATTCTCATAAAATTTATTTCCTTCCAAGCATATGAACTTATCCAAGTTTTTCTTGTTAAAATAATCTATAAACCTTAGTTTTATTTGTTTATTCAATTTTGATTAGCTTCAGATTCAACTAAAAATATGGCATATATAAACCTAAATTCATGACATTTGAACATCTTATCTATAATTTTTTTCTAATGTTTGTATTAAAAACTCTATCTACCTCATTCAATGTCAATTCTAGAAAATTTATAAGACTAAATCTTTCAAAAATCAATTCAGATAAAATATAATTCTTATTTTTCAATAGTTATACAAACATCCTGCGCTTATTCCTGCTTGTTTATATGTCTGTCTTTGTTGTCTATGCAAAACCTTTAGAAATAAATACTTCTACACTAGTTTCTTGTATTTGTAATTTTCTTTTATTAGCAGGTAATCTTTCAATTTTCTTTACTGATATATTATTTTTCCCATAAAAATATTATAAAAATCAAATCTTTAATTATTTACATTCATATTTGAAAGAGCCTTGGCTTGCATTACTAAACCTACCATTATCATAGTAAAATCTACAACCGGTTCTGTCCACCAAACAGCCCCTGCTCCAAATATTCTTGGCAATATAAGTAAGGCTGGAACAAGTAGTATTAACTGTCTTAGCATTACAATCATTCCAGCTTTTTTTCCATCCCCTATCGCTTGGAAAAAAGTTATTGTCATAATCATAATTCCATAAAGAATAAATACTGAATAGAATATTCTGAAATTATTAACTCCACTTGAAATTATATCCTGACTTACTTTAAATAAACCAAGTAACTGTTTTGAAAATACTTGTGCTGGTAACCAAAAAATTGCTGCAAGTACTGTTCCTCCTATAGAAAATATCTTCATAGTTTCCTTTACTCTATCGTATTGTTTTGCTCCAAAGTTTGTACCAATAATCGGCTGTAACCCCTGACTCATTCCCCAAATTGGTATAAATGAAAATCCATAAAATCTCAAAGTTGCTGACATTAATATTGCATTTGGATCTCCTCCATATCTAAAAGCTTGTCTATAAAGCAATGTTTGCTGAACCATGAAAAATACTTGCATGATCATAGCTGATACTCCTACTCCAAACATTTCCTTTGATATATCTTTTTCTTTTTTTATTTTCCCTATTTTTACATTTTCACTTTTATTCTTAAAATAATAAAGAGTAATAACAGCTTGAATTATTTGTGCTGTTACAGTTGCTATAGCTGCTCCCTCAATGGCATAATCACCCATTAATTTCATTAGTATTGGATCAAGAACTATATTGATAAAGGCACCTAGTCCCATGATACTCATTGCTCTTTTCATAAGCCCTTCACCACGCATAACCATATTGGCTGACTGGGTAAAGTTTACAAAAATTGAGCCTAGAAATATTATTCTTAAATATCTTATACCTAATGCCTTTATTTCTCCTGTTGCTCCAATTAAATCTAAAAAATATGGTCCTAGAAGTATTCCTCCTATTGTTATAATCGTTGAAAAAAAGATAACCCAATAGATAAGATTTCCCATAAGTTTGTCTATAGTATCTTTATCACCTTTTCCCATGGCTCTTGATAAAATCGATGCCGAACCTATCCCTATAAGCGTTGCAATCCCATTATTAAAAAATGTAAGTGGCATGGCTATTGAACAAGCTGCCATGGCATTTTCCCCTATTATCTGTCCTGCAAATATTCCATCCATAAGTGGATATAGGCCTATAACTACCATCCCAATTACTGCTGGTATAGATAATTGAAACATTAAAGACAATGGCTTCTTGGTCAACAACTGTTCTTTCATGTTTTGTTTCATTTTTAATCCCCTCAATATATAAATTCTTCTGCTAATTTCGTTTTTTCTAATAAATTGTTATACAATTTTGATTCTTCTATCAGTTCTTTGTGATTGCCTTGGCTTTCCACATGTCCATTTTCTATGACTATGATTTTATCTACATTTTCAATAGATTTTAATCTATGGGAAATAATAATAACTGTTTTATCCTTTATTAATTTATTCAAACTTTCTTGAATTTTCTTTTCATTGTCCACATCAAGACTTGCTGATATTTCATCTAATATAAGAATTGGTGCATCCTTTAAAAAAGCTCTTGCAATAGAAAGCCTTTGTCTTTCACCACCAGAAAGCTCTGACCCATTTTCCCCTATAACTGTATCTAATCCATTAGGAAGTTTATTAATAAAATCCATACAATTTGCAAGGGTAGCTGCCTTGATAACTTCTTCATCGCTGGCATCTTTTTTACCTATACGAATATTTTCTAATATAGATGAGTTAAATAAAGTAACATCTTGAAAAACAATAGATATTTTCTTAAATAAAGAATCTGTGGAAATGTTTTTTATATCCTTTCCATCTATTAAAATTTGACCTTTATCATAATCATATAATCTTGATATTAATCTTAATATACTTGTCTTTCCAGAGCCAGAAGCTCCAACTAGAGCCGTTACCTCTCCCTGTTTCGCAGTAAAGCTAATGTCCTTTAAAACCTGATTATCATCATAAGAAAAAGCTACATTTTTAAAGACTATATCAAACATATTCAGTTCTACATCTTTACCCTCTTGAATTTTTGTTTCCTTAATCTCCCTAATCCTTTCAACACTTGGATCTATAGAGAACACTTCTAATAATCCTTCTTTTGATAAATCGAAAATATCTTTTATCTTTATGGCAGCCATTAAATAACCTAAGAGATATAAAATGTCAATCTCCCCAGATAGAATAAGGCTAATACCAACATAACTAACTACTGCTATACTTACGAAAGAAAACATAGTAGATAAACCTAATGTTATAATAGAACTCTCTTCCACTTTTAAATGTATTTTTTCACTTTCATCCATCTGTTTATAAAGTGATGTCTTCACTTCATCAGATAAGTTGAAACTATTTATTTCTTGTTGAAGTTCAATAGTTTCTTGGAATTTTTCTGAGTTTTCTCTAAGTACCTTGTGATATTTCTCGTTTCCTTTTACCTGCGACTTTTTAGCAATAGGTATTAGTATAAAACTTAAAATAGTTGGGATCATTACTGCTAGCCCCATCTTAAAATTGCCTATCATTAGCATAATTCCAATTAGTGGGAAAAATAAGACCATTCCTCCTACTTTAGGTATTGAATGACTCATAGCATGTTCTACTTTTTCCACATCAGCCATAATCGTTTGAGATATATCTGATAAATTATGTTTTGAAAAGTAGGATAGGGGAAGTTTTGATAGAGTTTCAGCAATATCTATTCTTAAATTAGCACTCTCTTCATAAGTTGTAGTATAAAGATCATCATATTCTTTGGCTAACAAAACATACATTATTACTAATGTAACAACAGAAACGCCAAAATATAAATAAGGGCTTTTAACATTTTTCAAAAGAAGCTGATCTGTTAACATCATTAAAATAAAGGCAGGAACCATATTAATACAGTAGACCAAGAAACTTGATATAGTAGATTTAGTAAGAGCTTTAGCCCCTTTATCAGTCAGACAAAAGCGTTTTTTATAAAATTTCCTCATCTTTAACCCTCCATTGATTTGCACTATCATAAAGCTCTAATAATTCCTTATATTTTCCACCTTTTGAAATAAGTTCTTGATCACTGCCTCTTTCAATTATTTCTCCATTCTCTAAAACTAAAATTTCATCAACAGAACGAATACTACTCATCCTATGGGCAATCATAATAACTGTTTTATCTTTCATAAGGTTTTTAAAGGCCTTTTGAAGCTCATACTCATTGTCTGGATCAATAGAAGCACTAGCTTCATCCATAATTACAATTTTAGATTTCTTGAGCATGGCTCTCGCAATAGCAATTCTCTGTTTTTCTCCTCCTGATAAATAGACTCCCTTTGAGCCAATCATGGTATTCTCCCTTTCAGGAAACTTATTTAAAATAACATTACAACCTGCAAGTTCCATAGCCTTCATAACTTCTTCCCTACTTGCCTTTCTATTAGCAAGAGCAACATTTTCGTAAATAGATGTCTTAAAAAGTTTGCTATCCTGAAAAACAAAAGAAATTGTGTTTATTAGAGCATCCTTACTATAAGATTCTAAGGGTCTCTCTCCAATCTTTATACTGCCACTATCTACTTTGTAAAAACCAGATAATAGCTTTACAATAGTCGATTTACCTGAACCTGAATGTCCAACTAATGCATATTTTTTTCCTTCTTCTAATTTAAAAGATAAATTTTCTAATACCTTATTTCCATTGTAGCCGAATGTTACATTATCAAACTCTATATTATAGTTTTTGAAATCACTAATCTCTCCATAATTTAATTTATCTTCATTCATTTTTTTATATAAGTCTTCTAAAGTATCTACAGCATACCTAGCGTTAAAGATGTTCATACTAGCCCACATAATTTTCATAAATGAAACCATCATTACTCCACTTAAAAACAAAATCATGAATAGTTCAACAATAAGCAAATTAGCATTATTAACTTTATTTATGGTAAAAACTAAAGGGATAGACAAAATTGCAATAATTCCAAAAAATATCCATTGATATAGTACATAAGGTTTTTTAGAACTAATTGAGTAATCAAGAGCATACTTAGAATAATCCTTAATCGCCTTATAAAGAGTTTTAAAAGACTCTACAGTAGCTCCGAATATTTTAACAACTTGCATGCCTCTGACATATTCAACTGTTTCACCACTTAAAATTTCTAAGGATTTTTGGTAGTATTCCATGAACTCTCCTCCACCCATCATGTTCTTTAAAATAAGAGCCCCTACTATTGTTAGTATAAGAATAACTATTCCCACTCTACTACTAATAGAAAAGGCAAGTATTAAAGATAAGACTGGAATTAAAAAAGCTTGTGAATTATCTGGTATCATATGTGCTACTGCCGTATGAGTTTTAGCTGCATTATCATCAATAGTTTTTCTTATAATTCCAGATGGATTTAAGTCATAAAAACGAAAACTTGCTCCTGTAAGTCCATCTATCCCTTTCTTTCTCAAATTAGTTTCTAAACGAAATCCGAGCTTATGGGAAAATAAACCTGATAGTAAATATACCAAAGCTCCCAACGTCAAACTCAAAACAGTTTGAATAGACATTGCTCTAGCAACTAATAAATCCTCCTCAACAATTGAACTTCTTAAAAATTTATACAACAATGAATATCCGTACACCATCAGAAACGCAGATAGTGCTGATAAGAAAACTGCTATATATCCATTATGTTTTCCCTCAGGCACATAGGAAAAAAGCCTTTTGTAAATTTTCATATTTACCCCCTTAATAATATTTTGATAAATTTCAAATAAAAAATACGACTTACTTGATAACTTTTATCATAAGTATATTGTAAAATATTTTCGTTTGTTTTACAATATATATAGGTTTATATGTCTAAACGTGTTATTGGAGGTTTGTATGGAAAATTTTGAAAGTTTAATAAATGCTTATGTTTCATCGGAATTAAAAGACGAGAATTATTTTCATCCTCTAGGGAGGTATTATATAGCTAATACGAAATTATATAATGGTTATTACTGGTATTACGAAAGTAGCGACTTTATAATAGACATTCATAATCTTTTCATAAAAGAAGATTTTGTAGAAGATGGCGTTGAATCAATGCAAAATTATGTTACATTAATTTCCAATTTTGTAATGTCTGGAAACGGAGAATGGTTTAATCCCTATCAGTCAATTGAACCTTTTTCTATGTTTGTTATGGATCCAAGCGACAAAAAGAATAGATATCTTATACATAAAAATTCTAGATTGTGTCTTGTAGGTGTAAAATTTAAAAAAAGTTTTTTAGAAAAATACTATCCACCATATTCTTACTCAAATAATGTAGATGATTTAAAAGATATGTTTTTTCAATCTAAAAATTCAATTATTAATCCAATAAGTAAGATTGCTAAAGATATTTTGACTTGTAAACTTGAAAATGCTGAAGCTAAACTTTTCTTTGAGGAAAAGGTAAAAGAGTGGTTTTATATAACTGTTGAGGCTAGTGAAGATTCGAAAAATTTTAAGCCTCTTTCAACCGAAGATGAAAAACTTATTGAGAATGTAGAAAGATATATTAGCGATCATTATTCTAACAACATACCTCAATCACTTCTAGAAAAAATCGCTTGTATGAGTGGAACAAAGTTAAAGGAAAGTTTTAAGAAAAAAAACAATTTGAGTATTACAGAATTTACCCAAAGAAAAAGAATGAATATAGCAGAACAATTATTAGTAACCACTGATCTTGAAATAAGACATATAGCTAAAACTGTTGGGTATACTTCAGCTAGCCGATTTAGCAAACTTTACAAAAGATATAAGGGAGTTTATCCTAATGAGGTTAAAATTATGATTAATTTAAATAAATAAATCTAAACCATATTCCTAAAAAGAGGACTAAGACGCCTCAATATGTCTAGTCCTCTTTTTAGAATTTTTAATACTATTAATTAACAATATAAATTTATATCTCATTGAAAATCATAGTGTAAAATATCTTGTGTAAACGTAAAGTTGTTCCTTGGATAGAAAAAGAGGATCCAATCTTGTAAGATTAAGTTAACACAACTAAATCACATGAATATTGGAGAACCTCATAACAAATTTTAACAAAGAATTGATTGAAGTGCTAGCCCAAGGAGTAGATGTTACAGAAATATTTCGCTGTCAACCGGAAGATGCGATGAATCTTCTTCTAGAAACAGAAAAAAACGTTTTTTAGGATTTGAGCCCTATGATACCAGTGAATACAACTCTGGGAATTCTAGAAATAGCTACTACACTAGAACCCTTAAAGGCAAATATGGTGTATTACATCTTAAGATGCCTATGGATAGGAAGGGGCTCTTTTCTCAAAAACCCCTATCTTTTTTTAACGAGTCAAATTCTACTCTTGAAGATAACATTAAATTGTTCCACCAAAATGGTCTAACAACCAGAGACCTATTGGAAATGATTGAGAAAATGTACGGTCAGCAAACCGTATCAAATAGTTCGAAGTCCACCCTAGAGGAACTATAGCTTTTTAAAAAGAACTCCAGACAGGCCGTTGTCTACTGCTATGTTACCTTTCTCTCTATAAGACGAGATTCGGTTAGCAAAGAAGCTGTTCATGATATTATAGGAATCACAAAAGAAGGCCACAAAGAGGGTCTAAGCTTTGCTATTTATCCCATAGAATCTGCTTCTAACTACAGAGAAATACTCCAAGATCTTAAATCCAGAGGACTAGAAGATATCGTTCTCTTTGTTAGCGATGAATTAACAAAACTAAAGCATACTCTCAATGATGAATGTCCCTTATCAAAACATCGATCCTACTGGATACATATCATAAGAAATATAGCCAATAAAGTAAGAGTCAATAATAAGTCACCCCTACTGGAAGACTTAAACTTCCCTTAGAAAATTTGTTTGATAAATGGGCAGACAAATATCCTAAAGTAAAAGAACAATTTCCACATGAAACATCTCTGGAAAAGTATGTGTATACCGATGTTTCAAAATACAACACGGCGTTTTCTTCTATGATCCATAAGGAATTTGGGATGGCACTATATGAACTAAGTAAACTGCTAAATAAAACATAAGGAAAGCGCCAAAGCAAAAATTTTTCATCCAATATATGGGATTAAGGTACAAAGCATGTAGCATTATCTAGTTAGGTACAATTTACTTAGTTTCACAAGAGGTTACACAATTTATTTAACACTACCTTGAAAACTCTATGCCTTAATAATTTTAAAGTGTAATACTGAACAATTATTAGTTAACTATAATAAAACAATTAAATTATCTTCTTATTAATGTGAATATTTTTTATAATTTCATTAAGATATCAAGTTAGACATATCTTATTTTTTCTAAATCCAATACACGATTGCAAATTAAACTTGCAAATTCAAAATCATGGGTAGCTATAAAAATAATTTTATCTTTTGAATGTGACTTTAATAATTCTACAGTTTTAATCATATTTTTATAATCAAGCCCACTTGTAGGCTCGTCTAAAATAAAAATTTCTTTGTTACACAATAGTCCACAAACTATGGCAAGTCTTTGCTTTTGTCCCCCAGACAAAGTGTTAGGGTGGCTATTTTTATAATTATATAAGTCAAAATCATTTAGCAGTTCATTAATTAAATCATCTTTTACGTTCTTTATTCCTAATTTACATTCAGCAAAGACACTATCGGCAAATAATTGATAATTTACGTCTTGCATAACCATATAAGATATTTGCTTTCTTGCTTTTTCATCAATTTCTTTAGATTTTAAAATAAACTCACCCTTATAATCAGTATAAAGTCCACAAAGAGTTCTTAAAAAAGTAGTTTTCCCTATGCCGTTAGATCCTAAAACAGCAATAATATCACCCTTGTTTGCAGAAAAACTAAGTCTATCTGTAAGGCATTTATCTTTCCTATAAATTGAAACATTATTTACCTGTAAATAGGACTTACCTATAATTGGTGATTTTTCTTTTATATTTAAACTAGGTTTGTTTCTTGTTCTTAAACCCATAGTCTTAATTTCATCTTCAGATAAACTTAAAAAATCTTTATTGGAAAAAATTTTATCAATTTTCCCATTCTTCATATAAATAATTCTATCAACTAAATCCATTATATAATAGATTCTGTGTTCAGATATAATAACTGTTTTACCACTCTCTTTCAACATGGATAAGTGTTTTTTTAATATATCTATTGTCGGTATGTCCAAATTAGAAGAAGGCTCATCAAGTAAATAAATATCTGGATTTGTTGCATAAACTGATGCAAAAGCAATTTTTTGTTTCTCTCCTCCAGATAAATGAAAAATATTTCTATTTTTTAGTTTATTTATTTCTAATTTATTGCAGGTTTCATCTAATTTCTTTTCTAAAATTTCTCTTTCTATTCCTTGGTTTTCTAATGCGAATACAATTTCACTATTTGTATCCACATTAAAGAATTGGGTTCTAGGATTTTGAAAAACACTTCCGACATTTTTTGAAAGTTCAAACATTTGATAGTTAGATAATAATTTATCATTTATTTTTACATCACCATTTAAATCTCCTTCATAATAATATGGTATCAACTTATTTATAAGCCTTGTAATAGAGGTTTTGCCAGATCCAGAAGAACCACATATTAAAATAAACTCTCCTTTTTTTATTTCTAGATTTATATTATCTAAGCTAATATCCTTAGTGTTTCTATATTTGAAACAAACTTCATTTAACTTAATCATAAAAATACCTCAAATATATTGTAAATGCAGTAATTATTACTCCAATTATTATAGATAAATAATCTAAAATTCCAAAATTAATTCTTATAATTGAAGTTCGTTTATTTGGTGATTCAATTCCTCTTGTGATGGAAGCTATAGTTAATTCATCTGCTGCTTTTGCTGCCATAATTATCATAGGAGAATAAATGCATTCTACGGTTAAAGAAGGGTTTTTTATAAATCCCAAAAAAGATGGAGAAATCCCTCTAAGCCCCATTGAATCTTTTATATATCGCCAATCTTCTTTTACTGTTGGCATATACCTAAGCATTACTGCTAGGGGAATAGAAATTTTTTTAGAAACATTAACATAATCCATAGCAGATAAAAATTCCCCCACTTTCGTTGTCCTTAGTATTGTCATAGAAAGCATACATACCGGATAAATTTTATTAACTAAACCCAAAAATGGCATAAATATGCTTCTAAAAGTATTACTTCCATATCTTACAGTTAAAATACTAAGAAAATATACTAATAGATATATTAATATCCCAGTAAAAGCAATTTTGATTTTTCTATTTATAAGACTAAAAATAGCAATTAATGCTACAAAAGCTAATTCATATTCTATTGAGGGCAAAATACTTGATATAATTATGCACAAAAATAGCAAAACTATTTTTGTGCATGGATTAATATGTGTATTCAATTCTCCTGAAATCATAAAATACCCGCCTTTTCAAATTGCTTTTTTAAAAGTTTAGAACCTATAAAAGCACTAAATAAAGCAACTAAAAAAGTTCCAATTACAATAACATAAATCATCCAATCAGCAGCTGCTGCATTCATAGACTCTATATATGTTATATCTGTCCCCTTTTCTATCATTGCATTTGACCAAGACTTAGGATCCATAAAATATACGACAAAAGTCCCTATATCTCCTAGTGCAAATACTCCAAAAGAAAGGATGTTTGTTTTTTTACTTTTATATGACTTGCTTCCTGCTATAAATTCAGCAATTATCCCCATAACTAAAGTTCCAAGACCCATAGCCCAATGCATGCCAGTTGCAAATCTCAAAATACAAATTATTATTGCCAAAATAGCAATAGTTCCTCTTTTAGCCACTTTCGAGATCAGAAACATAAATATTATTCCTGATAAAAGAGCACTACCCATTGGCTGATAAAAGGTTAATACAGGATTCATTCCAAAAGGCATTCCCCCAATCATATTAAATATAAAATAGAGAGCTGTAAAAACTCCTATAGTAATCAAATCCTTTGTTTTTAGACCATTCATATTATTTTTATTCATTTTTTCCTCCTTTTAAATCATTAATTTTAATTGCATTTTTTTTATACGGTTGAATTATTTTACTTTGTCCAAGCTCTCTAGATAATTCACCCCATGTCTCTATCGCTGAAATCAAGTATTGTTGCTCCACTATATTAGCCTTTTTACTATCTATACAATTTATAAATTCTATAATGGACTTTGAAATAGAATTAACCCAACTTAATTTCATCATACTACTATAAGTTTCTTCGTTATCTTCAGCTATTTCAAATGTTTTTAATTTCGAAAACTCATTGCTTTCTTCTAAATTAAATTTTCCATTTTTATCATGTGGCTTATCCAAACAGCTCTCCCATATTATAGGTCCATTTGTACCTGATAATGTCAAATTCCCTGAGTTCGTTATAAACATTATTTTATGCATTAATAACATGTAATTATCTGGATTTTTCGCAGTCATTTGATTTTGCACACTTATACATATAGGAATATCGTTTATATACCCTTCTATAATCTCAAAAGGTGATTCTATATTCTGCGTAGATATATTTCTAAATTCATAAGGTTTTAGTCCTCCCAAAGCTCTTCCCAAAATATCTATAAGAGGAAACAATACATGTACACTACATTGTGCAGAAATAAATCTAATTTTCGACAACTTATTTAGCTTTTTAGATAAACTCAAAAATGTATCTACACTTTTTAAATTTGGATAAAATGTGTTAAGTTTATAAAAACAAGAATTTTCTCTTGATAATTTCAAAAACTCTATATATTCTTTTAAATGAACTGGTTGTTCCTGAATTACATTTACTCCATTCTTTAACAGTTGCTTAACCAAATCACTGCCTGCCCCACCTATCAATGTTGACCCTATAACAACACAAGCCAAATCTATTTCATTAAGATTCACATCATTTAAGGTTGTATATATTGGTATTTTATACTTTTTAGCATAACTTTGAGACAATTCACTACCTTTTGACAAAATGCCTACTATCTGAAATTTTTCATTCATATTTTCGATAGCTTTTATATAAAACTGTCCAAATCCTACACCACAAACCAATACTCTATATTTGTTTTGCATAACTTATATTTCCCCCCTTTCTTGGCTAACACAAATTTCATCTCTTATTGATTTGCCATTTAATTTAATATCTAAAATAGCTTTTCTGTATAGCAACTCTTCTAAAACATCTTTACTATCCAAAATCTCAAACGCCCACATTGTTTTATTTATGTCATCTCTATCCAACAACTCTTTTACACACATTGCTGTTAAATAACCGTTTATAAGATAAGTATCTCCACATATAACTTCTAAAAACTCCTCATATTCCCCAAACCCATAGTCTAGAATTATAGAACATTGATACTTGTATTGAAATAAATTATCCTTAACTTTTCTTTTACTTGATATTTGCTCATTAATGTAATCGGCAACTTGATATACTTTCTCCAAGGAATATTCTTTCTGGATTTCTGAAACACCCTGTCGTAGAATCTTATCATGCTCTGGGTTGAGATACACATTATTCCAATAAACTTCATTATTAGGAAATTTTTCAGAAACATTTAATAACTCTTTAGAAATATATTTTATACATACAGAATTCAAAGGTAAAAAATCAACATTATTTTGTTCTTTTAAATCAACTTCTCTGCTTATTTTTTTCTTTTCTCCTTTAGAGATAAAACAATTGGTCTCAATATATCCATCTAATGAACTCATTAAAACATCAATTAATGCATTTAATGTCACTTTCTCATTTCCTCCAGCATACATGTAAATACGTTTTAAGTTTTTTGAATATTTTTCATTGAGCCACTTCAAAACAATTCCAGATAATCCTGGGAAATTTCCAGTACCTATTACAGATTTTGTATTTAAAATTATTTCATCATCCAATAAATTAACGCCAAATAAATCAACATATTTTAAATCAAGTTTTTTTATTGCATGTGCAATTTTAGGGCTTGTAACATATGAAGGTCCTGTCGCATTAACTATCAAGTCGCAATCCTTACAAAAAAGGTACAACTCTTTATCATTCAAAACATCAACGGATACGTGCTCAATATATTTATCTACGAGATCTTTTTTTATATATCTATGTCCACATTTTAACCTATACCCACTTTGCTTCAACTCCTCAAATACTATATTCCCGCAAAAGCCACTAGATCCCAATATACCTATCTTTTTTTTCATTGTTTTTTATCTCCAAAAATATTTTTAAATACTTCACTTGCCATTTCCCCATTTAAACATGTTAAGTGATTCCCTTTTATTTTTTGTAGCTTTATATCCCCTAAAGTTGCATTCTTCCAAAATTTTTCATTATCAATATTATCGAGCGGTAAAAAAGTAAATTTTTCATTATCACAATATAAAACTTTTACATCTCCTACATAATTTTCAGGCTCATATAGCATAGCAGCCTCAAAACTTTGAGAGAATATGTTGAATCTTTGCTTAATATTACTTAAAGTATTTATTTCATTAAGCTTTTCGTTTTCAATGCTATTTAACATCCTATTAAAACGCTCATTTTCATCTAATGTACTAAATTCTACATAACATTCTTTCACATTCTTAAATTTATCAATAGACTCTAAAAATAAATCATCCCTTTGCATTAATTTAAGATTATAATTCTTCGATAAGTATAGTAAGCTCTTTCTCACTTCTTCGTCTGAAACTGAATGACCAGCTTTATTAATATTCGCTCCTATGAGTTGTGCAAATGCCCTTTCTAATAGAAAATTATTTAGTATCATCTTTTTGCATATCATAGTATCTATTGTGGTCACCATATTTACCTTCAAACCTTTTTCTAATAGAACTTTACCAGTTTCAATAGCTATCAACCCACCCGTACAAAATCCTATTAATTCGAATTCTTTTTCTCCCGTCTGCTCTAATAGATTTGCATACTCGTATCCTAATGTTGATATCAAGTTATCTGGAGATATTGATAAAAAACTTTTTTCATCAATATTTCCTAATCCGTATAAATTATACTTATCACAATTTTCATTTATTAATGGTATCAAGCTCGAATATGGTCCCAAGCTTCCTAAACCATCATGAAATAAAACACATGCTGAATTCGTAGTCTTTTTCTCACTCAGTAAAATTATTTTTCCTATACTCTCATTATCTTCTTTTAGTTCTTCTTGCGAGTTAAATATAAAATTACTACACATTTCTCTTAAGGAATCTGATTGAATTAAGCCCAACATTATCTGATCCCAAGGGACTTCTTTAAACTCTGCTAAGTTTTGTTTCATTTTAGAGGCAATCTGTGCTGCTATTAAAGAATCACCTCCTAATTCGAAAAAGTTGTCATTAATGCTCAAACTTTCAACTTTCAATGTTTCTTTCCATATTTGAACTAAATTTTTTTCTAAATTAGTTGCAGGTCCAACTTCCTTCTTATTTATTTCTTTTATTTTTACTCTTTTATTAATTCTTTCCTTTAAATCATCTCTTAGTTTTCTTCTATTAATACAAGCTTCCCTTGTAAGAGGGATTGAATTAATAACATTAAATGTATTAACTCTAATAGGATAAGGCAAGAGTCTTAATATATTATTTAAAATTCTTTTTTTATCTAAATCAATAATACTTTCTCTAAATTTTACAATATATAAACATTGTCCCAAAATATCTCGTTCTCTGCTATTGTCTGGAAAACACTTCACCAAATCACCATTGCAATAATTTATGATTTTATTCATGTCATTCATTGATAAAAACACTTGATCCGTATCTTCTCTAAATCCTTTTATATGGTCTAAGCCTGCATGAAACTCCATTGAAGTTAATAACGCATAACTTCCGGGTAAACCTTCAAGAATTACTAGATGTCCATTTCTAGTAAGCATTCCCTTAAATTGTTCTAATACTTCAGATTCATCATTTGCATTATGAAATACATTATTGCAAATGATTAAATCAAACTCTGAATTATTCATTCCCTGTTCAAAATAATCTTTATTTATATCGTAAATTCCAAAATCTATATTATTATACTTTATAAAATTTTTTTCTGCTTCATTAATAAATGACTGAGAAATATCAGTAAATAAATACTTTATATTATAATTTTTAATTTGCTTCATTAAATCAATAGTGGTTCCTCCAACTCCTCCCCCTACTTCTAAAATCCTGAAATCCTTGTTAGGAAAGCGTTGATTGAAATCATCTATAATATCATTAATATATTTTATCGTTGCTTTATTCATTATGTTACTTATAGGATTGTTTTTATATGCTGCTAAAGCTACATCAAAAGAACCATTTGGGAAAAATAACTCAACTGGATTTATCTTTCCTTGTAGCAATTTAATTAGATTCACTCGTGATTCATAAAAATAATTCATCATTATATCGCTGTATTTAACGTGCAAATCTATCTCTTTCCATTTTTCCCATGCCTTTCCTATATTATCTACTCTACAACTATTTAATTTGTATCCTCTGTTTGCGTTGTATTTAATAATTCCCTCGGAAATAAGTGCATTAAGCCATCTTTTCAATAATCTTTTGTATATATCAACAACCTTTGTTTCATAATATATTTCTTTAATAGAATACCACTTGTTTTTATTAACAAATACTCCTAATTTTAAAAATGTTTGAAAAATATCCTCTATAGCCGTTTCGTTTGATGCCTGCATCCACCTTAAAAAATTATCCAAGTTAAAGTCATCCACATCTTTTATGTTGAACTCCGAAAATTTAATATTTCTGGTATCTTTGGTTGCTTCAGAAAAATTTGGTTGGACAAACACATCTACGCTACAATCATTTTTGTTGGGGACAATTGCAGACTTATGAATATCTTTTAAAGAATTAATTTTACTTTCAATTTCATAAACATTAATATCGTTACCCTCTAATTTTACATCACCAGTACTATCATGGGTTACTATTATACTATCTGATGTATACATTCCTCTAAATTTTGTTTTCGCAAGAACATTTTTTTGATCAGTACTGTTATATATGTCACTACTTGACTCATCGTTCGATTTTTTGTTGACGAATATATCACCTACAACCCATTCTGGGCACATAGACAAATGCTGATCCAAAATAGAAATTTCACCGCTCGATAGATTCTTGTTAAATGAAAGCAAATTATCTTCATGATCCATCTTTACATACTCTTTACATAAAATCATATACTGCTCATTATCTTGAATTGTAAAATCATCAATCATAAATATAATTCTAAAACTTTCTAATAACTCTGGAAATTGATTTATTAAGCTCATAGAGTCAATAGCAGTTATAACAATTAAAGTTTTAGAAATTATTGATTTTATTTTTGATTTACGAATATGATTTTTACATAACACTTCAAGTTGATGCATATTGACCTGTATGAATTCTGAGTCCATTATCATTTTATTATATTTTTGTTGTGAAATATTTTTGCACAGGTTTAATGTTGATTGAGATAATAAGCATATTAATAAATTCGTAATTAAAACACGGCTATTGTTATTTTCACAAACTAGTAATTCATCAGCTTTTCTTACTTTCAATAAATCAATTTGTTTTCTGACAAAAGAAAATATGTTTTTAACCTTGATAGGATAAAATCTCATTTCACCTAATTGATCCATCTCCTTTGAAATGAGTGTAGCCTTTGCTATATCAGTTATTTCAAATTTATCTGGTTTTTCATCATCAAAATCTTCTATCTGTTCCAAAGAAATAATTTTTAAATTTTTATAAATCTCTCCATCTAAGCAAAAATCGTCAATATCATTAATTAGAGCAAATTTAATATCATACTTCTTGTTTAGCGACTCTATTTCTTCTAAATCTTCCGTTTCATCAATAGGTAATGCTCCCCCTCCTATTGATAATATTGCTAAGATAGCTCCGACTTTTAAAAAAGCATCCGGTGAATTAATTAAAACAGTATCTCCAGATTTGCATTTATTTATAATTAATAAATCTCTAATATTTCTTACTAGCAAACCTAATTTTTTATACGTATATTTTTGATCATAATTATTCAATATTATTTTAGAAGCCATTTCTTCTAGATATAGATTTCCAATAAAAGATTCAAAATTCATATTGTCATTAAACTCCGATGACAATATATGACTCTGGCCAAATGTTCTTAACACTTCTTTATCTTTGCTAGAGTTTTCTTTACGTCTATTTAGTATAATATCAGAGAATCTTGTAAAAGCTGATTCAATCATACCTTTAGGGAATATATTATCTCTTACATCCCATGTAATCAATATTCCACCCTTGTCTCTCATTACCTGACAATCAAGTATTACTTGTGGGGTCTGTGTTATTTTATAAACCAATTCCCCAAAATTACTTATACTGTTACTTTTAATGTTCTCTTGAATGCCTAAAGCACTTGTAAAAACATATGGATATATTATATTCTGTTTTCTTGATTTTGATACTTCTCTAAGAACTTCAATACCTGAAAAACTTCTATTATCAATATCCTTCCAAAGTTGAAGCTGGATATTTTGTGCATTTTCCACAAATTCATTTTCGTTTAAATTGCTTATTTCTAGTAAATTGATATCAGTAAAATCCCCTACAATAGAACTAATATTAGGATGAATATCATCTCTCTCCGAAATTGTGACATTTATACAAAATCTTTTTTCGCTAGACCAACGGCTTAATACTTCTGCATATGCTGTTAATATAAACGCTGTTAGGGTTATTTTGTTTCTGCTACAAATATCTTGTATTTCTAATTCTCTCTTTTCAGTTATACGAAGATTAAATTGTTTTATTGATACATTTCCTTCACTTGATTTGGTTGTTAATGTTGGTCCTTCAGGTAAATCTTCAATTTTTTTCAACCAATAATCTTTCGCTTTATTATAGTTGATTCGATATTCACTTGTTTTTTTGAAGTTTTCATCGAATACTATAATATCTCTAAATGTTATTCCTTTGTTTTCTAACTTAATATCTTCAAAATATGAGTCCTCAAGATCTCTAATTATAACTCCAATGCTTGTAAAGTCTGCAATCAACATATCCAAAGACAAATGAATTATACTGTAATCATCAAATGATGTTATTTCTATGTCATATAGTGGCCATTTCCCTAACTCATAAGTCTTTGAAGATAATCTCTTTCTAACATTTTCCAAATGTTCGTCATTAAAATGGTATTTTGAACACCTTTTAGTATATCTTATATCTGGAATATTATAATCCTTTAAGATTTTTTGTTTTCCATCATTGTAAATTACAGCATGTAACATTTCATTTGCTATTATTACATCAGTCCAGGATTTCTTAAATTTAGCTATATCAATTACAGGATATTTTATTTCACAATAAATTTTACAGTTTGTTTGTCCATATTTATATAGCTCCCCTTTACCTACTGTATAAGCTAATTGCATATTTGTTAAATCAAATTCTTCATTTAAATTTTCCTTGTCAATTATTACAGGAGAGCAACTTTTTGCAAGAAAATCTATTAACTCATCTCTTATCTTAGAAAGTTCCTCTTGAATTGCTTTATTCATAACACCTTTTGGGGAATTATAGCATAGTTTTCCATTTTCTAAAAATAACCTTATGCCTTGCTTCTGATATTTTAGAATAGTTTTTTCTATCGACATATGCCCTCCTATATAAAACCTATTTCATTATCATTGTTATTGTTTTTATTCCTGTTATTTATTTCCTTAAAGACAGCATTAGAAAAATCTTGGAGCATAGGATTTTCTAATATTACAACCATAGATAAATTAATATTAAATGTTTCGTTTACTAAGTTTGTTAATTGCACAGCATTAAGCGAGTTGCCACCAGATTTGAAAAAATCATCTACCAACTCTAGTTTCTCTACTTTTAATACATTTTCTACAATCCTGACTATCTCATTTTCAAATGTTTGTATACTCTCTTCTGACTCACTATTGAGGTTTTTATCATTCCTGTTGTTTGAAATTGATTTTTTAATAAGGTCTTTTTTCTCAATATGGTTTATTGTCAAATCCATTTCTGTGTCATCATTTGAAATTCTTATTAATTCATCCACTTTTTTGTTGCTTGATTCTAAAAAATCATTTATTAATTCTACATATGCGTTGAAACATATATCTATCTCCTCATTTATGAATAAATTAGTTACATAATCCCATGTCAATATAAGGTCTTCATCTAATTCTATTACTTGATGATCTAACCATACTTGAGGCGTTTGGCTTATAGAGTAATTTAACTCACCGAGAAAATCTACATTTCTATTTCCTTTCATTCCTAAGCCACTTGTAAATATAATTGGAGCAATCATATCTGTATGTTTCTTCTCTCTTAAATCTCTTAAAAACTCTATTGAACTATATGATGAATGCATCATATCAGAAAGGAGTTGTTCCTGAATTTCCTTTGCATTTTCCAAAATAGTTTTGCTTTTATCAAGTTTTATTTCCAATAAACATAACTGAGTAAAGTCTCCCATAACTTTATGAATTTCAGGATGAATATCTTCCTTTATAAATTGTGTCACATTAACTACAAAATTATTGCTGTTACTATATTTGCATAATATTGTAGAAAATAATGATAAAAGTATAGTTGTTGGTGTTACCTCTACTTCAGTCGCTAATCTTTTAATTTCTATCCAATCGTCTCTCTTTATTCTAGCTTCTTTTCTTTTAAATCTTTGTTCAGAGTTATTTCCATCATTTTTCATAATGGATAATCTTGGCATGATAGGAAATGAGTCCAACCTGTTTATCCAATAATCTTTATCTCGTTCATAATGAAATCTGTCTTCTTGTTTTTTATATAAAACATAGTCTCGAAATGTTGGTTCAATAGTTTCCGAACTAAAATCTCCATCATATTTAAGCTTTATTTCTTTTAAAAACTCAAACATGCTCCAACCATCAAGTATTGCATTATCAATTCCTATAAATATTCGAAATAGAGTTTTAGTAATTTTAGTTACTTTAAAATCAAATGTAGGAAAATTACTCAAATCTATAATTCTATGCGAAAGTGATTCTCTCATTTGCAATAAAATATTTTCTTTAGCATCATCATCCAAAGTGCTTAAATCATTTATATTTAATAAATAGTATGGAACTTCTTTCAGAATTACTTGTTCTCCTGAATTTAATATTATTGTTCTTAAAGCAGGATTATATTCAATGATATCATTTAACGCTTTCTGTAGTTTATTGACATTTATATCCATACTATCGAATTCAAAATAACAATGTGTTGATACATTCCCTAAGTTATACGCCCCCTGTCTACCTATCCAATAAGCCATTTGTACATCAGTAAGTGGAAATGGCTCATATATGTTTTCTTTATCTGGCACTAAAGTTCGTATTTTGCTTCTATTGATAAACATTTTGTTTTTATCTATAAAATCCGACAAAGAAGCTACAGAGGCACTCTGAAAAATGTCTTTTATCGAAATTTCTATCCCCATTTTATTTTTGACTTTCCCGATAATGGATGCTGCTGTTAATGAGTCCCCTCCAACGATAAAATAATTATCATTAACTCCAATATTTTCATTGCATAAACATTCTTTCCAGATATTCAATAATATTTTTTCTGTATCTGATATGTCATTTGTTATTTCTTCTGAAATAACTCTAGAATGCTTGACATCCTTCAGTAAATCTTTTTTAAGCTTCTTTCTATCTGCTTTTCCATTCTTATTCAGTGGGATTTCATCCACATGATAAAAATAAGTTGGAATCATATAGCTTGGTATTTCATGTGACAAATAACTTCTTAATTTTTCAAAGGTAGGCTTGTTTTCTTTTAAATTAGCTATTGTAAAAGTTATAAAATTAGAGCATTCTGTCCTTTTTTCACTGTTTATATAGAGGACTTCACAATCATTATTGTCAAAATCAGCTGGTCTTACTTCGTTAAATGGCTGCTCATTTATTATATCTGCTGTAATTATAGGCAGTAGGTTATTATTTTTTAATTCATTACCAATAATAAGTCCTTTGACTTTCAACACTTTTAGCATTTCTTCTATAAGAGTCTTTTTGTCATTACTTCTGTGAATCGAGTTTAAAGCTATAACAATATCAAAATTATCTTCATCTAAAGAAGTTCCTAAGTTATCATTTATACAAACATATTTAAATTTACTATCATTCTCCAAGTCAGATAGATTATTTCTAAAGTAGATAGAACTATCAACATAAATATAATCACTAACAAACTCTTTAAGCTCTTTAAAAATAGTAGTAGTTAATTCGCTATTTCTAGTTCCATATTCTAAGATTTTTATATTTTTCTTATTATTTAATCTTGCATAAGCCTTTATTGAATTTATAATGCTATTAATTGATTCTTTATATCCTAAAAGTTCTTCTGTAAATTTTGACATATAGGATTTATTTGGATCCGAATAAAATGCTTCTATAGGATCTTTTTCTCCCGACAAAATCTTTATAAGCTCCAATTCTAAATTCATTAAATAATTACCTATTTCATTATTGCAATTATCCTCATTTATGAAAATCTCATCTTCTCTAAATGAATATTTTTCATTCTTAAATTCTAAATATTTTAAAGATAAAAGTTTATTTATCCAATTTTCAATTATAAATCTATTCCTTTTTGAATCCTTAATTTTATTATAAATATCAACAATTGAGTAGCTATTATTTACTAAATCAAGTTCAAAGCTTTTAAAGACATTTATAATAGTTTTGGCAACCAGATTATTTATTTTTTTATTTTGTGCCCCTATATCCTCATAACAGATTTCTTCTACTTCCTCAATAAAAGAAGTGTCTATTTTTTCTAAACATTTATTAGTATTAAAATTATCAGAATCCTTGTCAATTTTTACAAAGGCTACTAGATTTTTGCTGTTTACTTTTTCTATAAAATCAACTACTACTTTTTTAACACCATCAAATTTACTTATAGCATCTTCGATTTCCCCAAGTTCAATTCTATGACCTTTAATTTTTACTTGAGTGTCTTTTCTTCCAAGAAATTCAATAGTACCATCATTCCAAAATCTTCCATTATCTCCAGTTCTATACCATCTAAGTCCATCTTCTTCAAAATACTTTCTATTAGTTAGGTCTTCATCTCCATGGTAGCATTTAGCAACACCAACTCCACCAATTAGAAGTTCTCCCTTAACATAATTAGGGCATATTCTACCTAATTCATCTAATACTCTATAGACTTGGTTTTTAAGTGGTCTTCCATATGGAATTGATATCCAGTCTTTTGGTATTTCCCTTGGTACATTTAAATAATTTGACCATATAGATGCTTCTGTTGCTCCACCCATAGCAACAACTATAGAATTTTCTTTTTCGCTTATCTTATAAAATCTTCCTGGTAAGTCTTTTGCTATCCAATCTCCCGATAACATAACAATTCTAAGTGGCAGGTTTTTCTTTTCGCCCTCTGCCATAGTTACGAGCATGTCAAAAAGTATAGGTACAGAGTCCCATACACTTACCTTATATTTTTCAATAATTCTAATCCATTCATCAGGATTACGATAATTATCTTCATTAGTTGTTATTAGAGTTCCACCTACACCAAGTATTCCAAAAATATCATATACTGATAAGTCAAAGTCTATTGCTGACACCATAAGTAACGTATCATTTGAATTAATAGAATATTTTTCATTTAAATCATTAATAGTATTAATGGCACTTGTGTGCATGATTTCAACACCCTTTGGCACTCCTGTAGTACCTGATGTCATTATTATATAGGCGGAGTCAAAAGGACTTACTTCTATAGGATTATCAAGACCTAAGGATTTGTCTATAGCTTTGTCTAAGTCAATTAAAGAAACTTCTCCTATATCTAGTTTGCAATTTTCTGTTGTTTTATTATCACTGATTACAAACTTTATACCTATTTGTTCGTATATTTTACTTCGCCTTTCACTAGGTTGATTTATTCCGATAGCAATATATGCTGCTCCAGCAAAGAGTATTCCAAATATAGCATAAATTTGCTTGCTTGATCTCGGGAGAGTAATACCTACATATTCTCCCTTTTTAATTCCATTTTCCTTTAAATATCCTGCTATCTTTAAGGATTTTTCATATAAGTCCATATAGGATATTTCTTCTTTAGTTTCTGAATCTATAATTGCAATTTTTTCTGGATTTTCTTTTACATTTTTTATAAATCCGTCATATAATCTTTCATCAGGAAAGTTTAATGGAAGAATTGATTGAAGCTCTTTTTCTCTTACTTGTTTTTGATTTTCTGATAGCACATCAAATTTACCTTCCCAATTTTCTTTTTCTGTTAGTCTTAAAAGTTGTTCTTCTAAAGAATTTAACATGTCATCTAACATTTTTTCATGGAAAAGTTCATCTACACTGTCCCAACATAATACTAAATCTCCATTTTTTATATAAGATTGGAAATCTAACCATATTCCTGGAGTTTGTGATACCATATATGTAATTTTTCCCAAAGCTTTTCTTGAAATTTCAGTCTCTAGTGGGTAGTCTATGTTGCACGCAAAAACTACAGGTACTACATTAAGGCTTGTACCCTGTAATTTTGATATATCTCTTTGAACTTGAACTCCACTATAAGATGAATGACTAGCATTGTCTATAAAGGTTTTGCTTATTCTATTCAAAGTTTCTATGAAAGAAGTATCATTTTTTCTTTCATGCTCTACTAATAAGATATTTGTAAAGTCTGCTACCATAGCTTTTAAGTTTTCGTTTGAAAGATCTCTATTAAATAATGGTAAGTTTATAAAAAACTTATCTTGGTTAGTCCATCTTTCTAGAATTAAAGCATATGCAGTTAATAAAACCATTGATGGTGTAGATTTATAGCTTGCTGCAACCTCTTTTATTTTGCTCCATTTATCTTTTTCAATAACTCGTTTTCTTCTAGTAAATCTCGTTTCTTTAATTTGTTCAGGAGCTTTCTTTAATGGTAAATTGGGTCTTTCTATCTCAAATGAGTCTATTTTTTCTTTCCAAAACTCTTGATCTTTTTTATAAATTTCAGAGTCTACTTCAAGATTATTTATATAGTCTTTAAAGGTATAACTGTTTAGATTGTCTAATTCTTTTCCTAAATACAATTCTCCTAATTCTTTTAAAATAAGGCTCAAACTTATTACATCAGCAACTAACAAATCCAAATCAAAGAAAATTTTATTTCTATTATGTGATAGATTTGCAAGTTTTAATTCTGCTACTTCTCCTATTTCTACTCTAAATTTTCTATGCGATAAATTTTCTCGTATTTCATCTAATCTAATTTTTCTTTCTTTTTCATCTAAATTAGATAAGTCAAAAACTTCAATTTCTTCACTAAAAGGTTTATCTAATATTTCTTGCTTTCCATCTTCTGTGAATCTTGCTCTGAGCATTGGATGTCTATATTGAAGTTTATTCCACGCATCATTCAATCTTTTATAATCTATATCTTTTCCATCTATTTCAATATAGGCATGACAACCCACTCCACCTAGAGTTTGATCATCACTTCTGCCTATAAAATAAGAATATTGAACATCTGTAAGATTGAATGAATCTTTGCCATCATTTGATTTCTTATTATCTTTTGAATGTTTCTTAATAATTTTTGAATTAGCTACTAGGTCAAACCATGAATTAAGTGTAGGCTTCTCAATGAGCTTTGCGAAGGATATTCTAAGTCCTTCTTTTTTAAGAATTCCTGAAAGTTGCATTACTTGCATGGAACTTAAGCCTTTTTCTATTAAATTGTCATTTTCTTTTATGTCTGATTTCTTCAAGGTATCTTTTAACCATTTTTCAATTATTAGTTTAATTTCTTTTCTCGCATCAAATTCCATGTTCTGCTCCTTTCACTCTATTCTTTTTAATTTTTTTCTATCAATTTTCCCCAAAGCAGTAAGCGGCCATGAATCTATATATTTTATAGAATCTGGCAATTTAAATTCCGCTACATTCTTATTTGCTAGAAATGTCCTGATATCTTCTAATGAGAGTTTGTCCTTCTCATCTTTTAATATGAATACTCCTATTTTTTCTCCCAAAAGTTCATCAGGTACTCCTACAACTTGAACATTTCCTATATTCTCATTAGATAGTAAAATATCTTCAATTTCAGAAGGGGTGATTTTTTCTCCAGCCCTATTTATTGTTTCTGAAATTCTTCCAACCACCTGATAGTTCCCATCTTTTAGTTTTCTTGCCTTATCTCCAGTTTTGAAATGTAAATCTTTGTCTATACATCTTTTATTTACTTCTGGGAGCTTATAATAGCCATAAATTGTGTAAGAGCCTCTAACTATAAGTTCTCCGTACTCTTCATCTTTGACCTCTTCTCCATCTTCATCAACTATTAACAATTCATCAAACTCACTTATAGGCTTACCTTGAGTTGTAAATATAGTTTTACTATCATCATCTAAAGAAGTTGTCATAATCAGACCTTCAGCTATTCCAAAAATTTGTTGTAGTTTGCAACCAAATTCTTTTTCTATTTTTTCAGCAAGTTTTTCTTCTAAAACTGATCCTCCAACTTGAAGAACCTTTAATGAAGATATGTCGTAATCATCTTCCTTTATAAAATCTATACATATATTTGCCATAGCAGGAACTAAGCCCGTTATCGTAACCTCCTCTTCCTCAATTAAAGGCAAGATTTCATCTGGACTTGTTACTGGGCATAGAACAACTTTGCCGCCTATAAAAAATGTTCCTAATATCCCTGGGCAACATAAAGGAAAGTTGTGAGCAATAGGAAGAGAAGCTAGATAAATACTGTCTTGATCCATCTTACATCTCTTTGCAGTTTCTTTTGCTACATAGATATAATCGCAATGTCTCCTTGGTATCAATTTTGGTATCCCAGTTGTACCTCCCGATAAAAGTAATAATCCTATTTCTTTATAGTCAACATCTATATTTTGATATAGATAATCTTTATCATTAAAATTGTAAAAATTTTTATATCCTTGATTATCCCCAAGAATATAAACTCCAAAATCTATATTTAATTCTTCTCTTACTTCTCTAATCATATCCACATATGAAAAACCAAGATATTTATCCTTAGATATATATGCTTTTGCTCCTGATTTTTCTAATATTCCCTTTATTTCATTTTTCCTGTGAGCAGGAAGGGATAATACAGGAATCACACCAATCTTAAACATGGCAAAAAGGATAATAACAAATTCGTGACAATTAGGAAGTTGAAGAACGATTCTATCTCCCTTTTTAAATCCAGCTTTCAATAAACCATTGGCATAATGGCAAGCTTTTCTATTTAATTCTTGATATGAAAGTTCAACATCTCCATCTACTAAGGCAATTTTATCCCCATATTTTTTAGCACAATCTTCAATAAATTCTCCTAAGGTTATATGCGGCCACACTTGTTCATCATAAATTTTTTCTAATTTTTCTTTTAATTCAATGTTCATTATTTTTCCTCCAAGCATATTGCTCCGACATATTTGCCATCATAATTTAATGGCTGTAATCTACTTGTTATATTGTTTTTATTATCGCTAATTTCTATAACTTTATTTCCATAAGAAATTATTTCAATTTCTTTCAAATTTCTTATAAGACCAATCCCATCACATTTAAGATAGGCTTCTTTTGCAGTCCAATATCTATAGAAACTTATTATATTGTTATCTATATTTGTGATTTCATCTTTAGTAAAACAGTTTTCTAATATATCCTTAAACTCAAATTTATAATTTATTTTTTCAATATCTACCCCTACTTCTCTTTTAAAAAAAGCTAACAAAACTAAGCCTTCAGTATGTGAGATGTTAAACTTTAATCCTAGAGTGCTTTCTACGTAGGGTTTATTATTTTTATCTCTTTTGACTGTTAAATCATCAATTTCTTTTTCTAGTAAACCTTTTAGGGCTAAATTAAGTATTGCCCTTGATACTAGATAATTAATTTTTGCTATTTCTGATTTATAATCCTTTGATTTTATTATCTCCTCTTTAGTTAAGTAAGGAAGTAATTTTTCTTCTAATAATTTATCTGTATAAGCCTTAATTAGTATTAAATTATTACTAGCTAATTTATCTTTTAAATCTTCTAAAGTAAGAAAATCTTTAATTTTTCTTATCTCATATTCTTCAATTTTCATTTACTTTTATAAACTCTTTTATCTCTTTAATGACACTATCAGGAGATGTGTTGACAAACATATGCTTGCCATCTATATATCTATAAGTAAATTCTTTTGTTGTATAATCTTGCCATTTTGTAAGTTCATCTAGGGTCATTTCTTGATCTTTATCTCCCATAAGACCTAGTAAAGGTGATTCTAATTTCTCAAATTTTGTGTCTTGATAGTCTTCATCTATTACAAAATCTGCCCTAAGCGTTGGCAAGAAAATAGAAATTAAATCATTATTATCTAAAATTTCTTTTGGTGTTCCTTCATATCTTCTCAAGCCTTCTATAAATCCGTCATCATCAAGATGATAAATTGGAAGAGGTTCTTTATATAATGGTGCTCGTCCTCCTGATATTATTATTCCTCTTGGATTTATGTAATCCGAATTTTTAATTCTTAATGCAAGTTCATAGACTATTTTTGTTCCCATACTGTGTCCAAATAAATAATAAGGTTTTCTAAAATCAAAACTTTCTTTCATATCTTCAAATAAACTATCCACTAAGATGTTAATGTCACTTATAGCCTTTTCAGAAAACCTGTTTTCTCTTCCTGGATACTGGGCAACAAATAATTTTATATCTTCAAACTCATCTTTCCATTTTCTAAAGGCAGACACCCCGCCACCTGCAAATGGGAATATAAAAAGATTTGCTATTATATTATTTTCATTAATTTCTTTATTTAGTATTTCAAAGTTTTTTGACATAAATTCACCTTTTTATTTGTTTTCTATTAGCATCGGCTAACTCAAAACTATTATATACTATTTGATATCTTTTATCAATAGCTTTAAGATGTTCTTGAAAAAATAATTTTAAAGATAAAAATAGCATAGATATCTCATTATGCGAGTCATCTATGCTATTTATTATAAATTGTAATCGAAATGTTTTTTTAATTTTTCAAAAGTTTCATCAGAAATAACATGCTCTATAAGACAAGCTTCACTTTCTGCTTGTTTAGGATTAACTCCAAGTTTAATGAATACGCTAGTAAGATACATATGTTTTTTATACATCTTTTCACAAAATTTTTTTGATTCGTCTGTTAAACGAATTATTTTATCATCTCCATAAGTTATCCTGCCTTTATTGTCAAGTTTTTTTAGCATTCTTGTAACCGTCGGTCTTTTGTAATCCAAATAGTTAGCAATGTCTATATTTCTAACCTCTTCATTTTCCAAAGATAAAATATATATGGCTTCTAAATAATTTTCTTCAGCAAATTCCCTGTGTAAAATAAATTACTCCCCCTCTTAAATTGTTATTAACTAATAATTTAATTAAATATCTTTAAATATGATAATTTAAAATATTTTTTAATATCATACATATTATTATAGTTGTAAAAATATCTATTTCAAAGTAATTTTTTTAATTTTTTAAAATTTAAGTTATCATAAAATAGTGTATTTTTATTAAACAAAAATAGCAAAAATAGCAAAAATAGCAAAAATAGCAAGCACAGTAAGTGCATATGCACTTACTAAAAATGAAATAAGAATACTACGATCATATCGCTTATTTTTTCCATTTTACTTGTTGGGGAATATCCCCAAACCCCTAAATTTATAATAATTAAATTCAGCAACAAACGCTTATAATAGCTTCAACGTAAACTTGAATATTATCTCAAAAAGTGATAAAATACGAATAATAGAAATTAAATCAGGAGATTTCCAGACGAAATATATAGAATAAATTAAACCTGTAAGTCAAGTAATCCTACTTGAATTTACAGGTTTTTCTTTTTTATTTCTATTAATAAATTTATTAGGAAGAGGAACTTCAATGAGGTTTACTACGAGCTTTATATATACAATTATTATCCCGTAAGAAAGAGGGATTGAGAATAAAATGTAGTATTTTATTACTACAACTATAATATACGAGGAGGTTAAATTATGACAAGTAGATTTAGAAATAACGGAATTTATTTAATGTTATCTGACGAGGAGTTAAAATTGCTAAATGAAAAATATAAAGCATCTAAGTGTAAAACTCTTAGACAATTTATTATGAAATGTATTTTAGAAAAAGATATTTATGTATTAGATATGGATGTCTTTCGTGAAATGTCAACAAATATAAGTCGTACTTCAAATAATATAAATCAAATTGCTAAAAGGATAAATACTACATCAATTATATATAAAGATGACGTAGAAGATTTAAAAAGCTTATTAGAAAATCAGGCAAAAGATATTTTCTCTATACGTAAAAAAATATACTTTCTTACTAATTCTAATAGCATAAATACTGAGAAAGAATAATGGCAATTACTAAAATTCATCCTATAAAATCCACTTTAAAAGCAGCACTTGATTATATTATGAATAGTGATAAAACAGATGGAAAAATTCTAATTTCCTCCCTAAACTGTAACCCTATAACTGCTCATTTAGAATTTGAACAAACAAAAATAGAATGTAATTCTAAAGCAAAAGTTTTAGCAAGACATTTAATTCAATCTTTTTTTCCTGGAGAAACTACTGCTGAAGAGGCTCATCAAATAGGCATAGAACTATGCGATAAAATCTTAAAAGGAAAATATGAATATGTTCTTACTACCCATATAGATAAGGGTCATATTCACAACCATATACTATTTAATAATGTTTCTTTTGAAACTGGTAAAGCATATCAAAGTAACAAAAAAACTTACCACCAAATTAGAAATCATAGTGATGATTTATGTAGAAAATATAAGCTCTCTGTTATAGATGAAGATTATGTAAAATTTAAAGAAAAGTATAAAACCAATGGTAAATCCTACAAAGAATATATTGAATTTAATAAAGGAAAATCTTGGAAACATAAACTTCAAATTTCTATTGATCATGCTATTAATAAAGCAAATAGCTATGAGAATTTCTTAAAGCTTATGGAAGAATATGGCTATGAAATTAAACTTGGAAAATATCTTTCTTTCAGACATAAAAAACAAGGAGAAAAGGGGCGATTCATTCGTGCGAAGGAAACTACTCTTGGAAAAGATTATACAAAAGAGAAAATAAAAGAAAGAATTGAAAATAAGGTAAATGAAAATTACAAAAATAGTGAAGTATATTATGCTAAGAAATCTTATAAGAAATTTGATAATATAATAGACATAGAAAGCAATGAAAAGGTTAAATCTTCTAAAGGTTATGAAATATGGGCTAGAAAACATAATATGAATACTATGGCGAATACCTTAAATCAGCTTAGAAAATACGGTCTATCATCTAGTATGGATTTGGAAAATAAACTCCAAGAAGAGGCTGTTAATAGGCAAGAAATCCTAAATAAAATTAAGGATATAGAAAAAGTTATGAGCGAAATTTACGTAGCTATTGAAGACATTAACACAATAAAAATAAATAAGGTTATCTATAAAACCTATAAAGAAAATCCAAATGATAAAGATTTTTATAGTGAATATAAGCCTCAAATTATCGCATATGAAAAAGCAATAAATGCTTTAGAAAAGTGTCAATATAAAAATCCAAGTATAAAAGAGTTGTCAAAATTATATGATGAATACAAAAATAAAAAAGATATTCTTATGGATGACTACGCCAACGAGAATATATTGATAAATGAATTGACTCAATTAAGAAAGAATACTGATAAGTATATTTATAATGAATTATATAAGTAAGGATCTGGTGTATCAGTTCTCCGGTAGTGTGAAAAGTTTTGTGTATCAGCCCTCCTGATAGGATGTGGCTGATATTTTTCAATATGACCAATCATTTTCCCTTAAAGACAACCAATAAAAAAATACAGGAGGCAGACTAAAACCTGCCCCCTATAATCTTTTACCTTTCTATGCTATTATCCTTTTTCTTCTTTTCATCCACTTTCATGTTCCCTTTAGTCTTAAATTCCTTTAATTTTCCTAGTGTTGATGCTTTTGCTTTAGTATGCTCTTTAGCTTTTAATAACTTTGCAGAGTATACTTTTAGATTTGTGTATTCCTTATTATCCTTTCCCATACTTTTCTTTTCTTTGCCAAATAGGTGTACAAAATCTCCTTTTTTCAAATTTTTTACTTGATTGATTTTGTCATTATAGGCGTAGCAGCTGATGAATTTTGCATTTCCTTCCTCGTCATTTTCAGCAATAGAAAAGGAGGCTACTTTAAAGTCCCTCCCATCTTTTGATTTTAAATCTTTAATTTCTATATCAGTTGCTATATTTCCATCTATATTTAATGTATCCTTTTCTTTATTATCTATATCTTTCATTTCTTTATCTCCTTGTTCTTGATTAACTTCTAAATTTTCTTTTAACTCTTCTTCGTCTATATATTCAATAAACTTTTCATCAATAAGCCCCATAACTGAATCGTTCATATAATTATCATAGGCATTATTAAGAACATTTTCATTTTCTACTCCTGTTTCAAGAGATATAATACCTTTTACAAATTCTTTATGATTATATTCTGCTAAAAAATCTATTGTATTTTTCATGCTTTCAAAATTTGTATTTTCCATATTTGCTATTGTTTTTATATCACTTGCGTATCTAACAGAATCCCATTCATACTTTCCACTTTCTTTGTTAAACTCTACTCCTGTGGCTAAAATAAATTGATTTCCGTCAAATAAGGTAGCTTGATTATCTTTCACATCCAATACCATAGTGTCTCCAAATTCAGTTTCAATTACATTTCCCTTTTTTATATTCATTTTTATTCCTCCATTTCTATTTTTATCTTTCTTATCTGTTAATTCTTTTATTTCTTCTTCCTTTCCATCACTAATAATAAATTGTTTTATTTCTTCAACTGTTGGATCATCGATTGTAGTCTGAATAAATTCAACTAATTTATCTTCTGAAGTGGCAAAATTTTTAATTCCATATTCAACTATATTGTTAATTATTCTCTGAGTAGCACCATCAAAAGAAAAATTTTCTCGAATAAATTCATTAAAGCTATCTCTATCAAATTCCATATTCTTTGTCCTCTAATAATCACATTTAAAGCTTTATCTGCCACATGGTTCACTATTATTTATTTCTTTTATATTATTATTTACTGCTAAATTCCCCTTATATTCCTTTAATTTATCCATAATAGATGTTTTTTCTTTCCTTTCAAAATCTCCTATTTCCTGCACTTTACTATCTCTAAAGTCAGCATCATTTCTATCTATTATTCCATCTAAATCCATATCTTTAGATAATGGGTCATAGAAGTTGCCATCATCATCTATTTCAAATCCCATTACTTCTCTCAGTTTTTCTTCATTTACTGATACAAGCTCACTAAAATCCCAAAAGCCAATAGATGTCTTTATCTGTACTAGCTCTTTTAAATCACTTGCATCTAAGGGATCATAGGTGTATTGAAAGCTGTCAATTAGGTTCTTATCTACATAGGTGTTCATCTTGTAATTTATTAAATCTAAACTTACTTGTATTTCATGTTTTTCATCTGGTGTAGTTGTATAAGCTACTCCTATATCTGTTAAGTCAGGAAATATAGTATCAAAGTCCTCTAGTCTATTTTCTTCATCATATTCTCTGTTAAGGAAGTCTATCAATTCTTCCTTTACTTCTTCAAGTAATGGATTGTCTTGGCTTATATCTTCACTTTTTCCCATATCTAGTAAACTATTTACTTCTGCAAGTCTTAGGCTCTTATCCTTTAAAAGTTCAGCCTGAGGAAAAGTTTTTTGTATTTCAATTTTGGCTGTTTGAAACTGTTCTTCTGTATCTTTTAGTTTGGAAATTGTATCTTCCAATCGTTCAGGTAATTTATCTAATACATTATCCATTCTTGTTATATTACCTATTTCATCTGTTCCAAACTCTCCTCTATATTCTCCCTTACCTTTTAATATAAAGTTATATTTATTGAAAAAAGAATCATATTTTATGGATAAATCAAAATTTCTATATTCACCTATTTTTTCTCCATCTTTATCCATTTCCCTATATATTTTAACTCCCTTAATTTTGTTCAACAAAAACTCTCCAGCTATTTTCTTATCTATATACTTCTTTCCGTCAATAATTAGAGAGGTAAATTTATTATCTTCTTTTAAATTTTTATCTACTTCTCTATAAGGCTCAACATTTTTAATATCTGCCTTTAAGTTCTCTATCCTTTCTTTTAATCTTTCTATTTCCTTTGGATAAAATTTAACTACTTTATCTTCCAGCTTGTAAAGATTTGATTTAAAATTGGACTCTAGCATTTTAAGTTTAGAAACTTCAACATCAAGGTCCATCTTCTCCTTTATTAATGGATTTCCTGTTGCAAGAGCTTTTATTTCGGCATAGTTTAATGTGGCTTCGTCTACATCTTCTGCAACTCTTACAGGAGTCTTTGACGTCATAATTTGGGAAATATATTTTTGTTTATTCTCTAAGGTTTGGAATAGGTAGGCATCAAAAGTATTTTCTGTTACATATCTAAATATATGGACTTCCTTATTCTCATTTCCCTGCCTCACAATCCTGCCTGCCCTTTGAGAAAGATCAGCAGGTCTCCATGGTATATCAAGATCGTGAATTGCAATTAGTTTGTCTTGGGCATTAGTACCTGCTCCCATTTTCTGTGTTGAACCAAGTAAGACTCTTATTTCTCCCTTTCTTACCTTATCAAAGATAGCGTCTTTTTCCATATTGTTTTTTGCCTTATGAATAAATTCTATTTCATTTTCAGGTACTCCCATATCTATAAGTTTTGTTTTAATATCATCATAGATATTAAAATCATTACTTGGTGTAGACATATCACAAAATATTAATTGAGCAGATTTTTTATCTTTATATTTATCCCAAATGCTAAATACATTTTTTATACAGGTATTCACCTTACTATTAGGATCATCAGGAAGTAAAGGATTGATTAATCTTTGATCTAATGCCATCTTCTTCCCATCATTTGTTATTAATAGCATATTATCAACACTTGAATCTACCTGCTTATCACGAACCTTATCTGCTCTCTCGGAAAAAGTTTCAAGAATTTCTTTTTGTTCTTCGGTAGGCTTTGTTTTTATAGTTTCATAATGGGCAATTGGTGTAGGAAGATTTAAAACATCAGCTGTTTTAATATCCATAAATCCTTTTACAGTATTCATAAGTTCAGGAAGATTATAAAATTTTGCAAATCTGGTTTTGCTCCTATAACCATTACCCTCAGGATTTAATTCTATTGCCGTTATTGTTTCTCCAAAAGTAGACGCCCAAGAATCGAAATGTTGCAATTTCATCTTTTTTAATTCATCATACTGTAAATATCTCTGCATGGTATAAAGTTCAGCCATACTGTTGCTTACTGGCGTACCTGTGGCAAATACTAATCCTTTATTATTAGTTATTTCATCCATATAGCGGCATTTCATAAGCATATCTGATGATTTTTGTGAATCTGTAGAGGTAATTCCTGCTACATTCCTCATTTTAGAAAATAGATAAAGGTTTTTGTAGGCATGGGCTTCATCTACAAATAACTTATCTACTCCCAGTTCCTCAAAGGTTACAACGTCATCTTTCTTATAATCAGCATTTAATTTTTCTAACTTTGTCTCTAATTTTTTCTTTGTTTTTTCTAATTGCTTTACAGTAAATCTTTGATCCCTTTCTCTTTTATATTCATCTATATAGTCAATTATTTCATCAATTTGACCTTGCAATTCATATTCTTGTCTTTCTTTTGATATAGGAATTTTTTCAAATTGACTGTGCCCTATAATAACAGCATCAAAACTTCCTGTAGCAATGCGACTACAAAATCTTTTTCGTCTATCTGGTGTGAAGTCTTTTTCTGTAGCACATAATACATTAGCTCCTGGATAAAGTTCATTAAATTCTCTTCCAAATTGCTCTACAATGTGGTTAGGAACAACAAACATTGACTTATTACTCATCCCAAGTCTTTTTGACTCCATGGCTATACCTATCATTTCAAAGGTTTTTCCTGCTCCTACTTCATGGGCAAGTAAAGTATTTCCACCAAACAAACCTCTTGCTATGGCATCTTTTTGATGTGCTCTTAATTCTATTTCAGGATTCATTCCTTCAAAAGTAAGATTAGATCCATCATATTCCCTTTGTCTTATGGAATTGAATCTTTCGTTATAATCTTCTACTAATCTATTCCTTCTTTCCACATCATCAAATATCCAGCTTTTAAATTCTTCTTTTATCATCTCTTGCTTACTTCTTGCAAGCATTGTTTCTTTTTGATTAAGCACAGATTTTTTCTTTCCATCACTGTCTTCTACTTGGTCAAATACCTTAGTATCTCTTAAATTTAAAGTATCTTCTATCAATTTGTAGGCATTTACCCTATTTGTACCATAGGTAAAAGAAGCAAGGTCATTGTCCCTATCAGAGCTTTTTCCTTCAACTCTATATTCTCCTGTAAAGTCAGAATACTTAATATCTATATTCCACCTTGATGAAACTGGTGTTTTCAACAAATCAAACATAAATTTTTTGTAATCTTGTTCCGGTATCCATGTTGCACCCATTCTAACTGTAATCTCACTTGCATCTAGTGCTTTAGGCATTACTTCCACTAGCTTTGCTTTTTGAAAATGTAACTCTTCTAATTCTTTTTTTAAGAGTTTACTATCCTCTAGATTTTCTTCCTTTCCTAACTCTTTTTCGATGTTTTTAATATAAGAGTCTACAACTTCAATTTTATCTCTTATATTTCCTGACAAGTATTCATCAGCACTTACGTAAGGTCTTGAAAAATCTCCTAGCTCTTTAGCAGACTTAAATGGATTTATATCATTAGGTTCAAAGGAATCTAAATTTAAAAATATTTCTCCCTTTAATTCTTCTATTAATTTATCTCTTGTTTTTCCTGTCAATTCTTCCATATAATCAAAATTTATTTTACCTTTTTGACTAATAGAGAGTACCAGAGCATCTATTGCCCTATCTGTATGATCTATTATTACAGCTTTTTTTATAGTTCTCTTGTTAAAGATGTCAGATTTTCCTATAAAGTTGCCTTCTTTATCTAATTTCTCCAAAGTTGAAATTAAAGAAAAATTGGCATCTTCTCTAAATAACTTTTTATTGTTTTTTGAATTTAGTCTTCCATGTTTGCTATTGAAATCATCGTAGAATTTATTTAGATTTTCTTGTTCTTTTTTTATCTCTTCATCTGAATAGTCTTCTTTTTGATAGGTTATAACTTTCCTTAGACTTTCATTTAATCTTAAATATTCTTTTACCTTATCTTTATCCTTTTCATTTAAGGATATTTTTTGCATAATTGAATTTTCTCTAAAATATATTTCATCATCCACTAAAGCAAAAGAATAGTTTTTAACACTATCATCAGCTGGTATTGTTTCTTCTCCTAAATCATCATTTATTTGAGCTTCTTCATACCTACCTTGAATATTTTTAATGGCTTTTTTTAGTCCTTCTTCTAAAGAAATATCTTTATTTTCAATACATGCAAGGCTTGTCCCAAATCTTGACGGTATTTCTTCCATAGTCCCTATTACCATCTGAGGATTATCTACAAAGTATTTATTATATATTAGTCCTTTTGCATCTTTGTCTAGCTTTATCCAGTCTTCATCTATCTTTAATAGCCTATCTCTCTTTTTTAAAAAGATTATATCTGAAGTTACTTCTGTTCCAGCTACCCCTTTAAATGTAGTATTTGGTAGTCTTATTGCTCCTAAGAACTCTGCTCTTTCCGATATATATCTTCTAACATCTTCACTTTTTTTATCCATTGTTCCTGAAGATGTTATAAAAGCAATTATGCCTCCATCCCTAACCTTATCTAAAGTTTTAGCAAAAAAATAATCGTGAATTAGAAAGTTATTTCTTTCATACTCACGATCTGCTACTTTAAATTCTCCAAAAGGAATATTTCCTATGGCTACATCAAATAGGTTATTAGAAAAATTGGTTTCTTCAAATCCTTTTATTTGTATATTGGAATTAGGGTAAAGTTCTTTGGCAATTTGTCCACTAATGCTATCTAATTCAACTCCATAAAAGTTTGACTCTTTCATTTCTTCAGGTAGATTTCCTATAAATCTCCCTGTCCCAGCACTTGGTTCTAATATATTTCCTTTTTCAAATCCAAGATTAGAAAGACTTTCATAGATAGCGTCTATAACTACTTTCGGCGTATAAAAAGCTGTTAAGGTTGATTCTCTTGCCCTATTATATTCTTCCCCAGTTAGATTTTCTTTTAAAAAGTTTCTTGCATCAAGCCATTGACCTTCCTTTTCTTCATCAAATACATCAGAAAGTCCTCCCCAGCCGATATATTTTGCCAAAATTTCCTGTTCATCTTTTCTTGCACTTCTATTTTCTTTTTCTAAAACCTTTAAGACATTTATAGCTTCAATGTTGTTTTTTAATCTCTGTGAAGGTGGTAGGTTTTCTTCTTCATTAATAATTTTATAGTTTTCTAAAGAAACTTCAGAAACCCCTTCTATATTTTCTCTATCAGTCTTTTTGTCTTTTTTAACTTCTTCTTCGTTATTATTGTCAATATCTTCAAAGCTGATTTGTTCTACTAGTTCCCCTTTATCAATAGATTGTTTTTCTTTTTCACTAGATTTATATACTTCTAAATCAAGATTTTTGTAATCATTAAAAAGAATTGTTTCACTTCCGGTAATAAAACCATTCATTAGTCCTGTGCTATCTTCTAGTTCTATAGTTTTAGGACTTGTATTATCGTTAATGGCGGTTATAGTGTATTCTTTTCCTTTGTATCTAACACTCATACCTTCTTTAAATGGATTTTCTTCTTGCCTTGTTCTATCATTTTCTATTTGTTGATTTAAATATCCATTTAAAAGCACTTCTCTATGTTTGTCATCAAGTAAATAAGGTAAGTTACTTAATATGTCCTTATAACTTTTATATTTTATAGCTTGATTAGAATTTAAAATATACCCATTGTATCGTAAATTTTGTTTAAGAGATTTCCCCTTAACATCTAAGATTAGCTCTACCTTATACCCTTCTTTTCCATCTATAATATTTTCTGGTTTTTTTAATAATCCATCTTCTATTTTCTTTGACAGTAGTAAGTATTCTTCATTTTGAGGATCAAAATAGTATTCTCTTTTTTCTTTGATATCCTTATCTATTAACTTGGAAAGAACTTCTTTTTTATCTCTTATTTCTTCAATTTTTGATTTTTCTTCTTGAGATAAATTTATATTAAAAGTAATTTTATTTTCTTCATTTATATGTGCTAAATTTTGATATGCTCCATTGATTTCAAGATTTTTATTAAAAACATATATATCATTATAATAATCTGGAAATTGCTGATTAAAGCTTTGAACATCTATATCATAGCCTTCCTCAAATTTTGTAACTTTATCATCAGTAATTTCAAATAAACCTTCCCTTTCCAATTCTAATACATCATTTAAATTTGTAAGGTTTGCTTCTTTCATTTTGGCAGTAATTTCATCAAACAAATTGTCTATTTTTCTGCTATCTTCAAAAGATTTCCCTTTATATAAAGTATAGATCTTTCCTTGTGAGTTTTCCTTTCTTGGATAAACTCTAATTCCTGTTTCTTCTAGTTCTATATCCTTTGTTTTCTCTTTATCTACTAAAGCGTAATAAATCCCTACTTTTACTGCTATTTTATCTTCTACAATCTCTTTTGTTAATTTTTCTTCTACTTCATTTCCTAATACTTCTAAAGCTTTTAAATCGCTTTCTTTAAAGGAATGTGAGAATAGTTTTAAGTCCTTATCAAAATAGGCATCATATGAATAATATATTATTTGATTATGGTTATTATCATATCCACTGGAAATATTTTTTATTTTTAAATATTTATTATCCTCTGTTTTAACTATATCTCCCACTTTTATAGAGAGTATCTCCTTATCATCTTCTATATTGTTTTCAAGTGAATTATTTAAATATTCTCTATATCTATTTTCTATTCTAATGCCTAATTCTTTAACCTTATCTATTGACTTCATATCATCTGGAAGATTTCCCTGCTTATCGGCAACTTCTCTCATGATTTTTGCATATTCTCTTTGGAATACAGAGTTAAAACTTGCTAAGGTATTATTTCCTAAGTTTTCTCTTGCCTTTATAATTTCATTTTCTAAAGCTTTATCCTTAACTAATACATCGAAAAGTCTATCTTCAATTTGGTCTATGGAAATTATTTTTTCATCTATCTTATTTTCTTCTATAGTTTGATTAAGTTCTATCTGACTTTTTCCTATTTGTTCATAAAGAAATTCAAAGTCTCTTTGGTTGATCTCGTTCCCATCACCTATGTCTATCTTATAGTGATCAACTATTTTCCCATCTACTATATGGTTAAAATAGAATTTGGAATACCCTTCCCACTTATCAGTCATCTGCCCATATTCATCTTCTCCTAAGGTCTTATTATGAAGTCTTATCTTTTCATCTATTTCTCTTATTTCATCTAATAGTTCTTTGGTCAGCCTTTGTCCTGTATAATCTTTTTCTATTAGACTTGAACCCTCATTAAACTCAATTATCCAATAATCATCTTTTATATGGCTATCTAAATCAAAATCTATATTCTCTTTATTTTTATTAGTATAAAATTCCTTAAATTCTTCAAAACCATTTACTATATCATCATCTATAACTTCTTTGTTAGAATTAACTATAATATTTGGAATATCATCATATCGACTTTGACTTTCTAAAAGGTAATATTCTCTTCCTTCTATTTCTTCCTTTTCTTTAATATAAAAAGTGTCATGTATTCCCTCAAGAATAATTCCATCGTCTAACTGGTCTAATGGTATATCTAATTGTTTTTCAAAGGCTATGGAATATATATCTTCTTTTAAAAAGTTTGGTATAAATTCATCATAAATGATAAGTTTTCCATCATCACCTATACTTGCTACAGACTGTCCTTGATAATAATATATAGAACTATTATTTGTTCTTTCTATATATACATCATTATCAGTTGGAGGCAAATCATCTTGATAATTTATATACTCCTGGCTTTCTTTTTCTGTTTTATTGATTTCCTGATCTGTTTTTTTCTCCCTATTTTCTTCAAAACTTTCTTCATCTATATATCTATTCTTTTTAATAAGGTCATTAATTCTTCTTGCAACATTAGACCAAGATAGTAGTATTTCTTTTGCATTACCTTTATTATATTTTATTCCCTTCGCATCGTGCCACTCACCACTTTCTCTTGCAGCAGATAGTGCATGAGAACTTCCACCTACGCCATATTCATTTTTCAAGAAGTCTGCTTGTTCTTTCAAATCATGCTTTTTAGTAAAAAATTCATATATTCTTTTCTTTCCATCAGAAAACCCGCTTCCTCTTTTTAGGCTTTCATCTATTTCATCTTGTGTTATAAAACTCTGAATAGGTGCAATATCCTTTAAATTTGACCTATATAATTTTCTTTCTATTTCTAGATCATTGATATCATTGTAGATTCTAGATAATTTATAATGATGAAATCTTAAAATATCAGGATTAATCTTATATTCTTCTAAAAATACCTCGTATTCTTTTCTGAGTTTATTTATAAAATTTTTATCTTCAAGTTTTTTCCCGAGATTTTCTTTTTCATCTGGGAAGCCTATTCCTTTTATATCATTAAGAATCGCTAAATATCTATCCTTAGTTTCATCAGTAAGGTCTCTCTTTAAATACAATAATTTTTCTGCTATTTTTTCTCTTTCATATGTGGCACTTTCTATAACCTCCACATTGCTAGCAAATTCTCCTCTATCTAATAAATCATTAATATTATTAGCTAAATTTTTCCAAGAAACTATTTGCCCTTCTCTATATCTTGCCTCATCTCCATCTTTAAAAATTGCTCCTTCCTTTCCAAACCATGCAGATATCTTTCTTCCTTCAATTTCAAGACCATTGGCTCCCTTATATATTTCTTTCAAAAAGTTTATCTGTTCTTCTAAAGATTTACCCTTAGAAAATTCTGCTATTACTTCTAATCTTCCATCTTCATGATTTCCTCCATGAATTAAAAATGTATCTATTTCTCTTTGACTTATTGGATTTGAGAAGGATATTTGCTCTCCCTGATTTTTAGCAGAAAAAAAGGAAGTAGACTCTACCTCCTCATTTTTTAGATTAGGATTATCTCCTTTTCCCCTATTTCTTGTAGGGTCATATCCATGTTCTTCTTCAATCTCAGATATTTCAGATAGTCCTCTTCTTTCAGTTCTTCTGTCAGACCCCAAGTTTCCATCATTTTGACTTCTTCCCTCGTGATAAAGTCCTCTATCTCTTTTTCCTTTGATAGAAGATGATCCATCAATGTCCCTTGCAAATACATTGTCTGATAATCCTCTTCTTTGTTCTCCTTGAGAAAGTTCAATCTCATCCTTCCCCATCTGTTGAGTTTCTTTAAATCTATTTCCTTGGGAATTGCCATATTGGGTATTAGGACTTCCATGCCTTCCTCCAATTCTTCCATCTTGTATGTCCCTCCCTGTCTCTCGAAGGAATTCTCCTTGACGATTGGTGTGTAAATCCCCTCCTCCATGAGGTATTCCTTGCCTGCCAATGTTAATTTCTCTTTCATCTTCCAAGCCTCCTTTAAAATTTATTTCACCGTTTATATCAGAACTTAATTTATTATAACGCTCCTTAAGCTCTTTTGTCTGCTCCAAATCTTTTCTTTCTTGAATTTTCTCTAAAATTTCTAATCTTTTTATTTCACTTCCCAAATCAAGTAAGATATTTTTACTTATATTAGCACTTATACTTAATACTTTGTCTATGTCCGAACTTGATATTTTAGAAAGTAAAGATAAGTTTTCTTCTTTTAGCTGATATGAGACCTCCATTCTCTCGCTTATGGAAATTTTTACGGATTCTTTTAACAAATTAAAAAGGTCTACCTTTTGAATGCTTTTTAAACTTTCATCAGATAGACTTTCTAAAATTTTATTGAATTTTCCTCTAACATTACTTTCTACTAAGGCATCAATTTTATCTTCTTGGCTTAATAGAAGCTTACTATCTTTTTCTTTAAACTTATCTATCAGTTCATCTAGTAAGTTTAAATGCTTTTTGCTATCATATTTCCATAACTTTACCTCAGAAATATTATGATTAATACTTACTGTTTGCCTTATGTCGAATATATATTTTATCCTTCCACTATCTATATCTAAAAGTGGTATTCCTTTTTCGCCTCTTTTAACGCTTCTACCTATACTTTTCCAATAATCAAATTCTGCACAGGCTGTTGCTTTTGGATCCATATTGTATATAGATATTTGATGTATATATGGATACTTATAGTTATTGCCTGATACCTTTAAATATTCCTCATATTTTTTTATATCTTTCTTAAATTCTTCTTTTGCAAGATAGATTGTTCTACTTAAATCTACTATATCATATCTTGGCATTTTATCCCTCCTCATTATAGTGATAAAAATGAACTAAATTTTTATATATTTATTTATTAAACTTTATTTCTTTCTATTTTTTAAATTTCTGTAAGCAAAAGATAACTTTAAAATGTCATTTACGCTATCTTTTTATTGCAATAAAAAAACGATTGAAATTTTTTACTTTTCAAATCGCTCTAACTGCCTTTATTCTATTGCTTCCAATCCAACATTGCCTTTTCTAACTTTGAAAAATTGCAATTTGCTCTTCTTATAATTCCTGTTTTCTTTTGATTTTTGTATATTTTTTCTACCTTTATCAAGATCTTTGTTTTTATTTTTAAACAAAAAGCATATTCTTTTTGAAATAAGTCTTTATATCTGATATCTTCAAGTTCGTTAAAATCAATTCTTTCATAACAATCAGTCGGTACAGGAATCATTTTCTTAATATCCAATATAGATAATATGTGAATTTTTTCTTTATCAGAATAATATCTGTAAATATCTCCATCTATAGTAATACTATCATCGATCACTTCATAAATTAAAAAATGCTCATCAGAAACATTCTTTCATTTTTTGCGTTTTCCTTTGCAGAAGAAATTGGAATAAAAAAATAGAAAGGTTTTAACCTCTCTGTTTGCTTTAATATTTTACCTTTGGGATGTAGGTAGTGATACACCTTCTTTAATGCTCCACCTTTAACGGTAGCGGGACACCATCTTTATCTGATAAGAGTATAACGTATATTTATAGTAATGTCAAATAAGCAAATTTCCTAATGCCTACTCTTTTATCACTTATATTATACCCTATTTCTTTCATAAATCATTCCTTTCTTCATTCCTATAATTATATTCAAGTTTTTATAATCAATTTACTTATAATATTTACCTATAGTATTTTCTATTTCTTCTTCAATTTCTTTTAAAAAATTCTCTTTATATTCCTTACCCTTTGCTATATCACTTAATCTCATTTCCCATTTTGCTGTTGTCTTTGGAGATTTAAACTCATCTATAACTATAGTCACTAGGTTTAATCCCTTTCTAGTTGATATTAGATTTTTCTTTTCTCTTTTTATATAACCTTTGTATATCAAATTTTCTATTATTCCCGCTCTTGTAGCAGGAGTACCAAGTCCTTTTCTCTCAACTTCAACATCCTTAACTAATTCATCATTCCCAGCTATTTCCATTGCTTTTAAGAGTGTGTCTTCAGTGAAGTGTTTAGGTGGATTTGTATACTTCTCTTTTATATCTTTATTTTCAATATATAAAAAATCTCCTATTTTTACATCAGGAAGTTGTATATCTTCTTTCTTCTTTGATTTATATTCTTCTAAATATTTTGTAAATCCTTCTTCAGCAATTATTTTATAAGTGTTTATAAATTCAAACCCGTCAAATTCAGCCACTATCTTTGTTGTATTTTCTACAAGAGGATATCCAAAACTTGCATAGAGTTTATTTGTTATAAGTCTATATACTTTGGCTTCACTTTCCGGGAGATTTGAAATATCCTTATTTAATGAACTTATCGTTGGAATTATTGCATGATGATCTGTAACTTTTTTAGAATTAAAAACTACCTTAATTCTTTCTGTGTCAAAATCATTTTTCCCTATAATATTATTTACAGTGCTTTCTATCATGTCTACTGTCAAATATCTTGAATCTGTTCGTGGATAGGTAATATACTTCTTTTCATACAGGCTTTGGGCATAATCTAGGGTTTGTTTTGCACTGTATCCAAAATACTTATTACATTCTCTTTGAAGTGTTGTTAGATCAAAGGGCAGATTAGGCTTTGTAATCTTTTCTTTTTTAATTACATCGGTTATTTCAATTTTTTCTCCGATTAAATTTTTAAGCTGCTCTGCCACTATCTTGTCATCAATTCTATCTGTCGACAGTGTAAATCCATTCATAGAAATCTCCACTGTATAATATTTTTCTTTTTTAAAACTATTTATCTCATCATCTCTATTCACAATCATTGATAAAGTTGGTGTTTGTACTCTGCCTACACTATAATTTTCATTATATAGACAGGAGTAAAGTCTACTTATGTTCATTCCAACAAGCCAATCAGCTATGGCACGAGCCTTAGCTGAATCAAAAAGATTATCATAATTACTTCCATCTTTTAAGTTGCTAAATCCTTCTTTTATGGAAGAGTCTTCCATTGAGGAAATCCAAAGACGTTTCATTTTCTTCTTACAATTTGCCATCATATATACAAGTCTAAAGATAGCTTCTCCTTCTCTACCAGCATCACAAGCATTAATAATGGTGTCAACTTCATTACTATTCATTAGTCTTTTAAGAATATTAAACTGTTTTTTAGTTGTCTTCGTTACCTCATACTTGTATTCTTTTGGGATAATAGGTAAATCTTCAATTCTCCACTTCTTATATCTTTCATCATACACATCAGGATTTGCCATTTGTACTAAATGCCCAACACACCATGAAACAATGTATCCATTCCCCTCATAATATCCATTATTTCTATTTTTTGCTCCTATAACTTTTGCTATTGATGCTGCAACACTTGGTTTTTCTGCGATTACTAATTTCATTTTTCCTCCTTTAATTTTTTAATAAAAAAATGAGAGATTAAATTTTCAATCCCTCATCTTTTTATAGCTCTACTGATTTTTTATTTTTTCTATAATATTTATTCCATTATCTATTACATCTTCAAACTTTATGTCTCTAGCATAAAGATTTTTCTTCGAATAAGAATTCCATCTGTATAAAAAAGCTTGATCCGTTTTTAGCATTCTCATTAAATTTATGATTTTATCTATATCAAATTCCGTTTTTCTATAATCAAAAGTTCTAATACATGCTTCTTTTAATATCTTGGTATCAATTTCTTTATCTTTTAATTTATAAATTATATAAAGATCATAGTAATCCTTACTTCTGCTATTTAAAAACCCCCTAGAGTATATTGTTTGAATTTTTTCTGCCACAATTGTTTCAATAGGATAGGCTTTAATTAAAATATCTTCTTGCCCAAAAGCACTTATATATTTATAATCTATGGGATGTGGTGTGATAACATCACCTGTTGCAATATCAAGAGGTACAATTTGTCTTATATTCTCCATCCTACAAAGTATACTTACACGAAACCCTCCATACTGGTCATCTTCCTTGATTGTACTTATTCCATGTACTTTATAGGATATATCATCTGAATGACTTGCTTCTAGTAATTCTTGTATTATTTTTAATACATTTTCTTCTGATAAATGCATATTTCTTAAAAGAAGATCTATATCTACTGTACTTCTTGAATCTATGCCTACTACATTAGATAAAAGAAAACCTCCTTTAAAAATAAATTTTTCATGATACTTACTCTGTGCTAATTTTTTTAATATGCTTTCCAAAAAATAATATAACATTACTGAATTAAATGGGAGTCCTGATTCTTTGCTTATATTATGACAAATGGCGGTTAACTTTGCTTTATTCATATACCACCTCCATAACTTCCCTTACTTTATCTTCTATTCCCATTTTTCTTGCTATTTCATATAGAGAATGTATATCCTTATCCTTATATTTAAAATAGTAACGAATGAGTTTTACATAAACTTCAGTATCCATTTTTTCTTTGTTGGAAATAAAATCACAAAGTATTCTTTCGTAGGAGTAAACATTCACAATGTTTCCAAACATTGTCTTTTTCTGTATAATTCCTAGATTATAAATAGATTTTTTTACATAATTGATATTAAGTGTATTTTTCTTCTCATTAAATTTATATCCATTGTATACTGTAACATCTATTCTCCATGGAATTTTGTCCGTTACCCCAAGTAGAAACAAAGCTGTCTCATAGGAAAATATCGCCTTTTTATACTGATATTGGAAAAAATAGTACTCATCGTAATCACCATCTTCAATAATATATATTCCTTTTTGAACTCTAAACAATTTTCCTTCTTTTGCTAGTCTACTTAAATATACTGTAGGTATGTTATTTTCTCTGCAATAAGCAGATGTTATAATGCCACCTGATTTTTTTAGATGTATTTCAATTTGCTTTCTATAATTCATTATATTCATCCCCTTGTTGTGTTTACACTTATATTATATATTTTTATAAGTGTATTTGCAACAAGGCTTTGAATTTCTATCCCAATTTGTTTCAAAAATTATCAAGAAATTTCATATCATCAAATTCTTAATTATACAATCAATCATTTATACTTAGCTTTCCTTTTATATTAAGTTTGGGCTGCCGTTTTATTCGTCGTTTTTTATTAAAGTTCCAGAATTCTAATTGTACTTTTCTATCGTATGTTTATAAATTTACATGATAATTAAGTTTATTGTTGTCCTTAATCTACTGCTTAAATCATTGAGAAGATTAAAATTCATCTTCATCTGGAATAATTTCTGTATCTTCCTTATCTTCAAGATCATAATCCTCCCCTTCAGATTCATAATCATCTTCTAATTCATTATAATCTTGCTCATCTTCAAAACTTGCTTCTTCATTTTTTTTATAGATTTTGAAGTAATATCCTGCACCCATTACACCAACAATAATTAAACCCATAAATAAATAAAGTCCTATCCCTGATTTCTTTTCTTCTTTCTCCTCTTTCTTCGGTTTTTCCTCCACCGGTTCTTCTTTTTTCACTACTTCTTCTTTTGGCTTTACTTCACTTTCTCCTTCAATCATATTTAGTAGATCTTGTTCTCCAACTTCTGTTAGTAATTGTACATTTTCTTGATTTTCCGAATGATCTACAATGAGGTGCATAGTTTTTCCACTCTTTGTTTGAAAGGTTAAAAATTGTCTAACATCTATTGGATTTTCCTTTTTTTCATCTCTTGATGTTTGATCTTCTACTTTCGGTGTAATATCCTGTCCATTTTTATCTACATTTTCTATAACTGTTCCTCTTGCCTTATTTTCTTTTGTAGCTAATGGATTAATTGCTTTAGTATTGCCACCTTTAACAAGTTTAGATGGCTTTTCTTTTTTATCTACTTGCTCATTTTTTATGTTATTTTCTTGTATTTTCGGCACTTCCTGATAAGGAATTTTTTGACTCTCATTAGATGGTTCATATACATCTTCATCAAATAAGCTTTCTAATTCTTTACTTTTTTCTGGCAAATAAATATCATTTGACTGATTTTTTATTTCATTTTCATTGCTCTTAGCTATGGATATGCTTGGCATACTGAATAGTAAAAGGAGTAGCACTAAGGCTACCCCTAATCTTTTTTTCTTCATAATTCTCTCCTTTTCTTACTTTATATTCTTGAAGACATAAACTGCCTTTCTGCTATTATCCCATTCTATACTTTGATCTTTTTCATCTCTTATATCCCCACAGCTTGCATTAAAAGCTTTAGCTATATTGGAAATAGATGCGTGAATTCTTCCATTTATAATTACAGGTTTAGTGTCAGAATGATAAATGTTTCCTTGACTATCTTTCATAACACCAGTATCTATATTTAATCTTAGAGTTTTTTTAGGTAAGGCTGTATTTTCTTTATTTGAAAAGATAGCCTCTCTCTTACTATCATCATATTCTACATTAAACCCAAGAGTATAGGCTGCATATCTAACAGGTAGCATAATGCGATTATCCTTAATATATGCTTTTACATCCATATACACAGTAGTTTTCTTTCCATCTTTTATAATGTTATAAAAGTTTTTGTCTACTTGGAAAACTGCAAATTCTTTTTCATCTTTAACTTGTTTTTTGTCCTGTTTTTCTTCTTGCTTTTTCATCTTGTTAAGATCAAATTGATTTAGGATATTCTTATCATCAGCTTTCAAAATTTCGTCCCACTTTTTATCTTGAGATTTATTATCTTCTTTCTTATCTTTGTTTTCTTTTTGGAGTTTTAGAAGTTCATCTAATTTCTTAGATAAGTCTTGGTTTAGATTTTTGTCTTTTTCATCTTTAACTTGTTTTTCAAGTTCTTCTTTCGCTTTTTTATTTGCTTCCTCGATTAACTTCTTTGCTTCTTCAATTTTCTTATCTAATTCTTCTTTTAGCTTTTTAATTTCTTCTTCAGAAGCTTTTTGTTTTTCTTCTAGTTCTTTAATTTTTTCTTCTAATTCTTTTTTAGTATTTTCAGAAGATTCTTTTAAACTATCAATAGCCTTTTGAAGCTCTTCAATTTTCTTAAAGCATTCTGACTTAGAATTTTCTGTCTCTTTCTTTTTATTCTCTAATTCTTTTATCTTAGTATCTTTTTCTTCAAGAACTTTTTCTAAGTCCTTAATTCTATTATTTTTATCCTCAATTTCTTTAGTCTTCTTTGAAAGTTCCTCTTCTAAAGACTCGAGCTTTTCTTGCATTTCTTTGACTTTATTTTCGTTTTTATCGGTCTTTTCTTTCTCAGCTTCTAACTCCCATTTTGTAGATGAATAATCTTCTTTTAGTTTTGCATTTTCATCTTGTAATCTTTTTAATTCATCTTTAAGTTGAGTAATTTCTGCTATTAGTTCATCATTATTGGAGTTTCTAAGATTCTCAATTTCTTTATTCAATTGAACAATCTTATTATCTTTATCTCTAATCTTTTCTTCTAATTTAGCCTTTTCTTGTTTCAGATTCTCTCCATTATCTTTGCAAGATTCTAACTTTTCCTTTAATTCATCTATCTTTGTTTGGTCTTCTTGTTTCTTATCATTTAAGTCTTTGATCTGATTTTCCAAGTCCTTAATATTTTTAGTTAAATCATCAATCTTATTGTCCTTTTCATCAATATCTTGCCCTGTTAAATCTGTTTGAGTATCAATGGAATATTTATTTGGATTGTATATAGTCATCTTTCCTTGATACAAATCATTGTTATAATCAAATTCAAGTTCTACACTATCTACATTCTTATCAAAGACAAACTCTCCATTTTCATAACTTAATCCATTAGGAATAGATTTGAATCCTTGATTTCCGTTGAAACCAAAATGATTTTCGTAAAATGGATTTTGTTTTGGTCTATATTCAACTTCTTGATTATGAAATACTCCCTTACTGTTAATATTTGGATTGCCTAAAACTTTTATAGTGTGCAATTTATTTCTTGAAAAAGCATACTGTTCAATTGTCTTCACAGACTTCGGTATAGTTATTTCTTGGAGGTTATTTCTTTCAAAAGCATTATGTTCAATATTTACCAAAGTATCAGGTAAAGTCACTTCTCTAAGTCCACAATTGAAAAATGCTAAACCCCCAAGATAAGTTAGACTATTTGATAGTTTTACCTCGTCTATACTTGCATCGTAAAAGGCAGCATAGCCTAAATGCTTAACAGAATCAGGAATAATTACTTTATCCCAATGTTTGCCACGTCCAAATTCTCTTTTATATCTAAGTTCATCGTTTGAATGACTTAAAGAATAATTTCCATTTATAGACTTAGTTCCTTCAGGAAATACTAGAATATTTGTCTTTTCTTTCTTTTCTAAGCCTTTATCACTAAAGGCAATTATATTTCCCTCAGAGGAATACATAAAATCATCTTCCGTCCACTCTACCTTATAATCTGTACTTGCATATACAGGACTTACAGCCACTATATTCACTAGACTTACAAGTAGCATTATCACAGCTAAAATTCCACTGGTTATTTTTTTCATAAATTTTCCTCACTTTCATTTGTATCTTTTCTTTTAAGTTCTTTTCTTTCTCTATTTTCTTCTTCCTTATTTTTTCTAACAATAAATAAAAATTCATCAAGAGATATTTTTCGACTTCGAAATTCCATGATGACCTCTAAATTTTCTATTTCTTCTTGTTCCTCTACTAATAACTGAAGTTCTATTTCAATTTCTTCTTTTTTCTTTCTTAAATTCTTCTGTTTTTCTATGTTTCTGATTAATTTTTTATTCATAGATTTTTACTCCTTCCCCTTATTTTGGTCTACCAAAGGAATAAAAGTGATTTTTCCAATACCTTGAGTTTATACTGGTATATTGGATAGGATCTCCTGCATGGAGCATCATTCCATTTCCGGCATATATCCCTACGTGAGAAATTGGCGTACCCGAATTATATGTGCCTTTAAAGAAAATAATATCCCCAGGTTTTGCCTCGCTTGGAGATATTGGATTACAATAGTTTTTATAAATAAGCCAAGCTGTAGTTCTTGGCATTTTCTTTACACCAGACTTTGTAAATGACCAACATACAAAACCTGAACAGTCAAAGTTAGATGGTCCACTTGCTCCAAACACATATCTTTTGCCTATGTGTTTTTCTGCTTCATTAAATAAGGCTTTGGCAGTTTCAGAATCAAAAGCAAGACCGGGATTTCCAAAGTTTGGATTGTCTATAATCTCTCCCAAGTTCCCATAGCTTGATCCAAAATATCCACTCATATTTCCCTGACTCTCAAGTAAAGCTAAATAATGAGCCATATTTGTTTCATAGTTTGCAAATTCTTCTCTTGCTATTTCATCAATACTTTTCTTTTTTATAGTTAATGTTAGAATTCTATAGGTATATGGATTTCCTTCACTGTCATATTTTGTAATAGACTTTGAAGTATATTTTTTCTCATACATTTGATTAAATAGTTTTTTTAATTCCTTTTGTATCTCTTCAGCTGACTTAATCTCTCCATATCTTGCTGTTAAATAGCTAAAAAGCTCGTGTAGATCATGACCAACAGAATCTCCTTTTATATGATATTCATCATAATTTGGATAATTTTCTTTAATACTATCTATTTCATCTTGTAATGCATATTCATAACTTGTAAATTCATTATTAATATCCATTAAAACTTCTTCTTTTGATAGATAGCTTGTAGCTATAACATTACTTGTTAATCCTGAAGTAAGACTGCCAACATTGCTAATTCCTTGAAATAGCATAAAAAAAAGTCCTAAAATACAAAGGGCAATTAAAATTTGCTTATATCCTTTGTTTTTTAAAACTTCCAATGTTTTCTTTCCAATATTAGCGAAAGATTTCTTTATTCTATTTACTAAACCTTCCCCGTGTTTCTTCCTAAAATCTCTCTGAAACTTCTTTTTCATAAAAAATCGATTCAATTTATTAGAGTTTTGATAAGCTTTAGTCTTCTTCAATTCTTCAAAATTTCTTTGAAAGAGGAGTTTACTTTCTTTCTTATAAATTTTTCCTTCTAAAGATTTTATTTTTCTCTGAGTTTTTAAAGGTTTTTTTCTTCTAAGATGGCTAATTTCTCTGCCAATAGCTTCAGTAGTTCTACTAAGCTTATAAGCAGCGTTAACGCCTGCATTATCATCTTTCCCACTATATAGATAGTTTGCCGTCATAGCACTCGCAAAAGTAATAGGTTGTTCTAAACCCGCTTTTTTTGACTTTTTCTTATCCTTAATTAACTCTTTTTCCTTTTTATTCTTTTTCTCATATAGTTTTGATATTTTATCTTCCTTTTTATAAAACTTATCTTTTTCACTTTTGTTATCTTTTTTAGAATGGAATTTAGTTTTATTTTTTGTATCTACCTTATTTTTTTCAGATACATTTTTAGAATCCTGTACTTCTTTTTTTGTCCTGGTGTATTCTTTCTTTGGATCAAAGTTGCTTTTCTTTATAGTATTATCAAAAGCGTCTTTTATTTGTCTTTTCTTTACCTTGTTTTTATTAGAAATTCCACTATGATTTAAATCAAGTTCATCTACTTCAAGATTCTCATTTTTTATTACGTTTTTTTCCTGTTTGAAGATTTCTTTTTTCGTGCCTATTTTTTCTTGATTCTTTTTATTTATATTATATTTATCTTTATTTTTTTCAGATTCACTTTTAAATCCTTCAGATAGGCTATCCTGTCTAAATTTCCCACTAGAAACCCTACCCATTAGCATATTTTTTTCTTCTAAATTTCTAACTTTGCCTTTGAAATATTTGCTATTTTGTTTTTTATTAGTATTCAGGTCTTGAATTATTTTTTTATCTTCTTCATTTGCCTTATATGATAGACCTTTTCTTCTAAACTTCCCATTTAAAGATTTTAATTCTACTTTTTCCCCTTTATCCTTAAACTGCCTTTGAGATTGATAAAGTTTTTTTAAGGTATTTTTTTGAAAGCTTTCTTTCCCTTTCTTACCAAGAATAGAATAACCATCCCAATTTTTTCTTTGCACATCAGAAGATGGTAAATACTTATAGTCATCTCTTGTATCCCTATAGGATACATTGCTATCACTAAAGTTCATGTCATAGCGATCTATGACACCATCATTATCTGAGTCCTGTGATAATGGATCATATGTCGAACTTACCTCTCTATTAAAATTCTTATCTTCTTTTCTAAATCTCCTTATTTTTTTCTCTGGAATATCATTAAAACTTTCACTCTCAACGTTTTTCTTCCATTTTAAATTACTATTCCCCTTGCAATTTTTTTGGGGAGAAATGCTACTTTTTATATTAGAATTAGTTGAAATTGGTCCATCATTAAAATTTTCTTTAAAATTACTTAGCCTGTATTCTGTTTCTTGCCCGTGATATTCACCATATCTACTTTCCTCATTTTCTTCCATTTTTCTATGCTGCCGTTGCGAATATTCCGGCTGATATTCATTATGATAGGAGGCTTCTGCAAATTTTTCCTCATGGATTTTTCTTTGTCTTCTTTCTCTATTTGGCTTTTCTTTTTCTTTGAATAAATTCTGACTATTTTCTTGCAAATGATCTGAGTAATATTTAGAGTTTTCAACATTATTGTCTATGTTGTTCCTGCTTTTTACTTTATTTATTTCTTTTTTTGAAAAATCTGATGGACTCTCTATATTACTGAATTTTTCATTACTTTCTTCTTTCTTTTCTGATATAAGCTTGGTCTTTGGTACATCTCTTGGGTTTACTTTCCCTTTCTTTTTCATATACACCTCCTATTTAATATTTTTCTCAATCCTTTCTTTAGCTATTTGACAGTAATCTTTGTTTATGTCGATTCCAATATATTCTCTGTCCATCCTAATAGCTACCATTCCAACAGTTCCTGAACCCATAAAGGGATCAAGAATCAAGCCTTTTTTAGGACATCCTGCTTTTATACAAAGTTCTACCAGTTTTGGTGGAAATACCGCATAGTGTTTTCCTTTAAATGCACTGGTGTTAATAGTCCAAATATCTCTATTGTTTCTAAACTTAGGGACATTATCTCCTATATATTCTCCATACTCTCTTGCTTCATTTATGCTCTGTCTTTTAGCTCCTGTACCTTATTGTAAATACTTATTATTTTTTCCTCTTGCCCTCATATATCTTTTCTTGCTTATTTCTTTTATTGGTTCTTTCATAGCGTCAAAGTTATAGAAATACTTTCTTGCTTTTGATAGTAGGAAGATATGTTCATAAGACCTTGATGGTCTATCTCTACAAGACTCAGGCATGGCATTTTCCTTATGCCAAATAATATCACTTCGCAAATACCAACCGTCCTCTCTTAATTTTAAAGCTAGTTGCCAAGGTATCCCCATTAAGTCTTTTGCCTTGTAGCCACTGAGTTTTTCTGTAATAGACTCTTTTTGACCACTTCTTCCTTCTATGTTTTTAGGATCTTTATATTCTTTTTTGCTTCTTGTCCCTGCATAAGAATCTCCAATAACTACCCAAAGTGTTCCTTCTTTTTTTAATACTCTTTTTACTTCTCTAAAGACTTCAATTAATTTATTTAAATATTCCTCTGGACTTTCTTCTCTTCCAATTTGTCCTTCTGCTTTATAATCTCTAAGTCCATAATATGGAGGAGATGTAATACAGCAATCAAATGTTTTATCTGGAAATTCCTTTAGAGCAGAAATTGCATCTAAATTAATAATATAATTAGTTTTTAACTTCTCTATGTCTATCAATTTCTATCCCTTCCTTTAATTCTTCTGGTTTAGTTGTCATTAACTTATACAATTTTGTATCTTTAGGAAATCTATCTACAAAAGGTACTATTGTGTTTCCATAGAATAGTAATCCCTCTCCCTCATTGGAATTTGTGACGTAGGATAACTGATAAAGAGATATATTTAACTTGTTAGCTAAAATTTCCCTATCACCACTAGCTTGATTAAGCATTAAGATAAAATCTGTATTATCAAATATATTTTCTATTTCGGGACTGGCTAAAAGGTCCTTTACATTTTGTGTTAATCCTGTTGGAATCCCGCCCCATTTTCTAAATCTCTTCCAAATTTCTATGGAATATGAGGCTGTTTGTTCTTCTCTTAAAAGCAAATGGAATTCGTCACAATAATATCTGGTTTCCTTCTTATTTCTATTAATAGTTACTCTATTCCACACTTGATCTTGAACAATTAACATACCTATTTTTCTAAGTTGCTTTCCTAATTCCTTAATGTCATAACAAAGAATTCTATTTCCTGTATCTACATTAGTCCTATGGTTAAATACATTGAGGCTGCCTTTGACATAAATTTCCATTTCTACAGCTAATTTTTTCCCTACATTTTCTTCTTGTTTTAAAAGTAAATTATATAAATCTTCTAAAATTGGCATATTTTCAGAAATGGGATTGTCGAAGTAATCCTTATATAATATTGGAAGACATCTATCAATTACGGAAGTTTCTTCTGCACTTAACCCTTCCTTTCCTACTACAAGTTCAAACAGTGAAAGAATAAAATCAGACTTTAAAGATAAGGGATTGTCTTCATCGGCATAGTCTACATTTATATCCAACGGGTTTATATAATCCTTACTTGTTGGCGATATTTTTATAACTTCTCCGCCTAGTGCCTTAGTTAAATTTCCATACTCACCTTCCGGATCACAGATAATGATGTCATCTTGTGTAATTAAAAAAGCATTGGTAATTTCTCTTTTAGCCGAAAAAGATTTACCGCTACCAGGCGTTCCAAGTATTAAACCGTTTGGATTCTTTAAAAGCTTTCTATCCGTCATAATGATGTTACGACTTAAAGCATTTAATCCGTAGTATAAGCTCTCTCCTTCTAAGCACAACTCTTCTGTTGTAAAAGGAATAAAGACTGCTGTAGAGCTAGTTGTAAGTCCTCTTTTTATTTCGATTTCATTTTTTCCAAGTGGCAGGGAGGAAATTAGTCCTTGTTCCTGTCTATAGTTAAGATTTTTCAATACACAATTATGCCTACCTGCTATTGAATTTAGTTGAAAGATTATATTACTCAATTTCTTTCTACTTTTTTCCATATTTGTAAACAAAATAGTTATGACAAACATTCTCTCATTATGATTTTGAAGTTCTACCAATAGTTTCTTAGCATCATTACCATAGGTAATTAAATCGCTTGGAAGAATATCAATATCATATCCTGATCTTATAGCCTTCTTATTTTCTTCAATTTTCATTTTATCCAAGTCCGTTATTTTTCTCTTTATCATCTTTATAGCTTCTGTTTGATCAATGGAATTTATATGAAATGTTACAATCATATTTTCTTCAACCCCTAAAAATTCTGATAATAATCTATCTGATAATTCAGGTGCTAAAATTTGCAGAAAGTTTACTTCTCCAAAGTATTCTCCAATTTTAAATTGATTGTGAGATGAAAAGTTAAATGATGCTGGTACTATATAATCCTTAGTAGATAGTCCACTATATTTTAGGTCTTCAAAGGAAAAAACAAAATTCTTATTCGGATTTAAGATATCGTGAATAACCTTTAACCTTTCATATCCACTTAATACATAAGCTTTTACTCCCATCTGCTTAAAGTTATTTAATATATCCATTTCCATTCTTTCAAGTCTTGTAGTTGCCTCTTTTAAATCTTGTGCTTGTAAGCTAAAGGTGATATACATATATTTAGTAAGTCCATTATTTCCTTTTTGACTCTGATTTTTTAGCATTTCCCTGTACTCTTTTCGTATTTCATTATATGAATCGTTTCTATCCGGAACATTGATGTTTTTTTCTACTTCTTCATTTTTTCCTATGCGATTAATATATGAAAGTTCTATATCAACACTTGGATCAAAATAGTTTAAAAAACTTGAAAATTCATTAAATATACTTTCCTTATCTTCTTCTGTTGAAAGCTGGTAGTTAATATCTAAAAAACGTATCATTTTATTAAATTTGTTCTTCTCAACTTGGCAAATCCCATTTCTCAACATTCTTAAATAGGGGATTGTTTCCTGAACGCTCTTTTTCTTCTTCCCACCAAAAAAGGAAAGCTTCTTTTTGGGCTTTCCTTTTTCTTTAGAAATATTTGCTTTTTTCATCTTTTTTTGACTTATACTAATGCTTTTTAAATCTTCTTTTTGTTTTTTTAAATTTCTTTTTTCTTGATTTAATTTTTTCTGTTGTTTTTTCTGTATTTGATTCATTTACTCCTTTCCTTTCTTTGTTTCTTTATATCATAAATACATTCTGTCTTGTATATCCTTATACTTGTCTGTCTTTTCTTATCTATAATATACTTTAAATATTTTTCAAAATAGATCCCGTCCTTTTCATAAAGGGTTGCAAATATTATAGGAAAAGACACACCTATCATAATTAACATAGATAGGTCATTAGGAAGCACTTTTTTTACCATTAAATATACTGGAAAGCCTATTAGACCTGCAATTGTAAAGCCAATTAATTGCCTTTTTGTTAAATTTAGAGCTACCTTTGTTTTTACTTTTGTTAAGTCCTTTGGAACATTTACATAAGCCATTATTCTAAACCCTCTAAGTAAAATCCATATATATCTTCTCTGTTCAGATCTTCTAATGATTTTCCCATATTCACTGCTATTTCTAAGACTTTTTCATTCGTTTCTTCTCTATTATCTAAAACTTCCAATGTTTTTCTTATAATCATTCTATTTTGTATTTCTCTTGTAATATATCCCCCTATTAAAAGTATTGGGAGTCCTATTGTTCCAAGTGTTTTAAAATTAATTTTTTTGTCCTTTTTTCTTCTAATTTTCATCATCTTCTCCTTTTTTATTAATGAGCATTTAAAATTGATTTTGCAATACTTCCTGATTTCATCATAGTTATACCAAGTATTAAGGTGTATCCTAGTAATTCAAAAATACTTTTGTGTATGTCTGATATATTTAAAGTCTTAACAAGTACGGCATAAATTCCTACGCATATAAGTAGGAATAAACCTTGCAAGCCAAGTGCGAAGAGCCCTCTTATATAGTTTGTTCCAATACTTCCCCATTCTTTATTGCCCATTGTGGCAAAAGGTATGGCGCAAACTGAAGTATAAATATATATTTCTATCATCCTGCCGTATAGAATAACTGTAATTAGTATTGATATCCCTTGAATTATCATCTTTACAATTGATGTCTCTAGTACTATAGTCATTAATTTTCCTATTGACTCTCCTTTTAGGCTATCTACCATATTAGCTATATCACCTGGAGAAACTTTTGCACTAGCATTTGCCACACCTGCTGCCTTTCCTATTAAATTCTGTGCCACATCAAATACTGCCATAGAAAAGTCAAAAGCATGAGATACAAGCCATACTGCTATCCACATTTTTATCATATATTTAAAAAAATCAAAGGTATCTGTGTCATGCATATTATTTTTGTTCATTACCATTTGAATTAATTCAATACATAGTACAGCCGTTATGATAAGACCTGCTATGGGAAGTATAACATTTTCTGAAATAGACTTTATGAAGTGGAAAACCTCCGAGTTCCATCCACTCGGAGTCTTTCCTACCTCATTTGCTATCGTTGATACTTTATCATTTATATCAAGGAGCATTCCGCTTAAATTTTCCTTGATCATATCAATAAGTATCTCCGAAAAAAACTCTTTGATCTTATCTACTATATTAAACATTTTATTTTAACACGTTTGCTAATAGCGGTATTAGTTTTAAACCTATGAGTACAATTCCCCCTCCAGCCATAAGCTGCTTAATACCTTGAGATTTAGCACCAGGGTTGTCATTCCCATAACCTTCCATCAGGTTGATAACACCCCATGCTCCAAGCCCTGCACCAATTGCTGTAACTAATATTTTTAATACATTTACTGCTTGTGTAAAAAATTCCATTTATATTTCCTCCTCTTTTTATTCTTTTTCAATTTTATTTATGTGCTTTACTATAAAATTTTTAAATGTCTTGTCTTCTTTTTTTGTTTCCTTAAAATATCCAAAAATATGGATGTATTCTCCACTTTTAAATTCCTTCACACTTTTTGCCTTTTCTCCGTAGAGATTACAGTAGATATATTCTTTTTTAACCTTTCCTTCTTCTTTGTTCTTTCTAACTATTGTGAAGTTAGCTACTTCTTTTTCTCCTTCCTTTGTATCTATTGCAGTTGTTTTTATTTCTCCTACTAGATTTCCATTAATATTTAGCATTTCTCTTTCCATTTGTTCTATCTCCTTTATTCCATAAAAAAAGCGATAGTTTTCTCTATCGCTTCTACTTCTAATTCATTAATATTTCATTTTTCTCTGTATCTTATTTTTTCGGCTCATCTCGTATATATTTCATTCTTCCTCCTTTGGGCATAAAAAAACACCGAAATGTTTTTTTCGGTGTAAATTTCTCTATTTAATTTTATGGTTTTAGTAATTCTTTCCAGTTTTCTATAAAGCCAACATGCCTTAGTTCAATATTTTCATATCTTGCTATTAGTTCCGTTAGATCATGATAAAATTTTTTGTAATTTTCTTCTTCAGAAACTATTTTAAGATTTACTAATGTAGCAAATATTGTGTTGTTTGAAATATTCTTTTTTAAATATTCTTTATATAGCTTTGGTGATTTTGTAAGCTTTGCTCCATATAGCCTGCCATAATGGGCACATATATTTCTTATATAGGCAAAATTTTCTATCCAAGATTCAAAGTAATGGTAGTCTGTATTAAAGACTTTTGCAATTTTACTTTTATCTTCATTTTTCATATTTTTATACATTTTAGATAAAGTTCCAAAACTTGCTACTTCTATCACTGCATAGAGTGGAATTTCTCCACCTTCATAATTGTCTTTAAAGTTTTTTATAAAGGGTGAGCGTCTATTTCTTTTTGTTTCTCTTTCTAAATCATTTAATGCTTCTTTATATCTGTTTTTATATTTTCCCACATTTGACAAATCTTTGTAGCCAAAATTTCCATATTTTAAAGAAAAATAGTTTGTGATAACTGCTCTTAAAGAAACTTCAATATGTTCTATTATTTCAAATATGAGTTGTCTAAGTTCTCTATCAAATTTATATAAACTTACAATATCTTCAAAACTTATTCCTGATATATATCTTCCATCTTTTTTTAATGTGATACTATAAGCTTTAATCAGCCTGTAATAGGATATTCTTTCAAGAATTTTCTTAGCATAAGTTTTATCTTCTACTAAAAGTCCTAAGTCTATTAAATTTTTTACTTGATTTTCTATACTAATCGGTTCTTGATAGATTTTTTTCATTTTTTCTCCTAAAATCAAATGACCCGACTTGGTCCGCATTGTTAAGAGGCGTGTCGGGTGCTGTTGACGTTATTATATGTTATAAAATATTTTTTGTCAAGTATTTTCTTTTAATCTTTCCTAAATATCTATCTTACTTCTTATTTAATTTTAAATTTATTCATCTAATATTTCAACTACCATACTCTCTTTTAACTTAACCTCATCTTTTCTCTGTAGGTATTTCTCTATGTCAAATATATTTCTCTTATCATAATCTTCCAATAACTTGTAATTCTTATGCTTTGTAATATCAAATTTATCAGATAGAAAAGGTCTTACTCCTCTTAGCTGGTATATACACTTACCACCATCCATTACAGTTATTTCATCTTGACTCATAAGTTCCTTGCCAGTCTTTTGATAATTTAGTCCAAAACTCTTTTGATTCGATCTTGTTTCTGATGTGTTATATAGGTCTATGGTTTCTTTGCCTAGGCTTTCAGATAATTCTTTTAATGTTGTTCTTTCTTTGCCTCCTAAAAATAACGTCGAATCACAATTGCCAACTATGGTATCTGCATTATCTTTATAGATACTTTTTAGTTGTGATTGTGCTTGTAATATTATACAAGCTGATATTTCTCTACTTCTAATAGTTGCTATCAGCTTTTCAAATTTAGGAATTAAGCCGATATTTGCGAATTCATCAAGTAGGCATCTCACATGAACAGGAAGTCTTCCGCCATATTCATCATCTGCTTTATCACATAATAGATTAAATAATTGTGAGTACATTATAGATACTACAAAATTAAATGTATCATCTGTATCCGATATTATTACGAATAAAGCTGTTTTCTTTTCTCCAAGTGTATCAAGCTCCAGTTCATCTTCTTTCATTAAGTCACTAAGTTCCTGAATATCAAATGGAGCAAGCCTTGCTCCACAGGATATAAGGATTGATTTGGCAGTTTTTCCTGCTGCAAGTTTGTATTTCTTATATTGTTTTACTGCAAAATGATTTGGCTTTTCTTTTTCTAATGCTTCAAACATATAGTCTACTGCATTTTTAAAATTTTCATCTTCTTCTCTTACCTCACTTGCATCTATCATAGCAAGTAAAGTTGTAAAATTCTGTTCTTCTTTAGGAGCTTCATAAAAAATATATCCAATTAAGGCTGTATAGTAGAGTTTTTCAGCTTTTACCCAAAAATCCTCAGTTGATTTTTCTCCTTCTCCCTTAGTATTTGCAATTATTGTTTGTACTAATTTCAAAATATCTTTTTCACTTTTCAAGTATGCAAATGGATTATATCTCATGGATTTTTTAAAGTTTATTGTATTTAGTATTTTTATCTCATATCCATTTCTTTCCAACATTTTTCCGCATTCCAAGACTAATGTTCCTTTTGGATCGGTTACTACATATGAAGAGTGCATTTGCATGAGATTTGGCTTTACAAAAAACCTTGTTTTACCACTACCAGAACCTCCAATTACCATTACATTTTTATTTCTCGCATATTTTGGATTTTTAGGTCTATTGTTCATGGTAAGTCTTTCAGTTTGAGTTAGTAGCACATTGTTTTCAAACTTCTTGTCAATGTATGGCTCAATGTCTTTTTCATTTCCCCATCTTGCCGACCCATATTCTCTGCCCTCTCTAAACTTTTTTGCATTTTTCTTTTTCTGTATAAGGATTAACTTAATAACTACTGATAGAATTAGACCGGGTATCAGGTTTTTTATTTTTAATGATGGAATATATTTTAAAGTATCTATTTGACTAAAAGCTACTAGAATTCTATCTATTATATTTCCTCCTACATAAGAGTTGACATGGCTTGCAAAGATATTTCCTATATAAAAAAATAAGAGGTAAGGAAAATTTTCTAATACAAATTTCTTCTTATCTCTTATCTTAAAAACATTTTTTATATCTTTTATTATTTCATTTAGTATTTTCGAATCAATCACTTCCTCTCCATAAAAAAGAGTAGATTTCTCTACCCATTAGCATCTTATTTATCTTTTTTATATCTTATTACTGGAACTTGTTTTATTTTTTTACCTATCTTTTTTCTTTCCAAGACAAAAATCATATTTTCATTTCTTTTAAAATATCCTAAATCTTTATGATAGCTTATACCACACTTGCAATGTAATAGACCTCTAAACTGTTGCTTCATCTTTGAGTTACATATGGGACATATTCTTTTATGTGTCATTTTAAACCACCATTATACTTATATTTTACTTTCAAAGGTATTTTTTAGTTTCTTTCCTAATGCTTCTGCTCTCATTTTTTATCTATAGATAAGAGAAATTCTTCTACTGGATGATTCCAATCTTCTTTTTCATAGTATTCAACAATAAAGCTATTCATGCCTTCTCATCATATATATTATATATCCAAGTGTTTTTATTATAAACTTTGTTCCTGATGCTTATGTTTAATCTTATCTCTGTCAATAGTATCTTTGACTTTATCCTTGAAGTTATTAAGCCTTTCTATTACAGATTTCCTTTTTCTTGACTTATCTTTAGTAAATTTCTGGACTGTCTTTTTAAAAGCTTGTTCCATTACTTTTATATCTTTTGCTTGAAAAAAGATAATGTTGTTTCCATTTTCTAAATCTTTCTTTATGGAAAATTTCACCCCATATCTTTTTAATTCTTTTTTCAATGCTTTTAAGTCTATGTCATTTAATTCTAAGGTTTCTACTTTACCTTTTTTTACAAGATCTTTTACTTTTACTTTTTTAAATTTTTCTAAGGGTCTTGACTGTTCTGTCTGCGCTTTATGTTTATTTATTTCTAATATTTTCTTCATCAAATTTATAACTTGCTTGGCTGTAACTATCCCCGCTTTTTTTACTATGGCTATTGTTCTGCTATTTATATCATCATTTTGCATTCACTCACCTACTTTCATTCTTTTTTTAATATTTCATAGGCTAATTTTGATTTCTCCTTCATTTTTTCTATTCTTCTATTTTCTCCTGTAAATATAATGGGACTGCATATTTCAAGTATCCTTGAGTAAATTCTTTTATCTTTTATAGTTTCAGGATTAGTTAAAGCTGATATATTTAAGTTTGTTGTTATAATTAGAGGTTTCCCACTTCTATATCTACTATCTATTATGTTAAAGATATGCTCAGATGCAAAATCTGTATCTCTTTCCATTCCAAAATCATCAATAATTAATAGTTTCTTATGATTTAGGTTATCTATATACTTACTCTTATCAATCTCAAAGTTAGTCATATCATTTAAAATTACTGAAAAATTTGTCATTTTGACTGATATTTCTTTTTCTAGTAAAGCATTTGCTATAGCACTTGCAAGATATGTTTTTCCACATCCCACATTCCCTGTGAGAATTAACCCTATATTATTTTCATATATTTCATCAAATTTTTCCACATAGTTTTTTGCTACTTTTTCATGCTCACTATCTTTGTCCATATTTTTAAAATTCCAATTTAATAAGATAGGATCAGAAAAACACTCTTTTTTTAAGTGTTCAATTTTCAAAATCCTTTTATTTTCTTTTCTTTTTTCTTCCTCTAATTTTTGTCTTTCTTTTTTACATTGACATAAAATACCAACTTTTTTTATTTCTCCAAAGAAGTCTATTTCTTTTTCAATTGGTGTTTTACATTTTGCACAATATTTTAATCCTGTTTCTTGATCTATATAACTCCTATTTTCTTCATCTTTTGATGGACTATTTGTTTCTGCATTTTTTATTTTCTGTTCTAGGATTTCTTTTATTAATTCCATATACTCATCTCCTATCAAGTATTTAAAATTTCTCTCCAGATATCCTCATCATTACTATAGTCATAATTTTCTCTTTTCTGATCTTCTCTCTTTATGACTTCTATGTTTCTAATATTTTCATCTGCATTATATAAGAGAGTCAGTAGATAGGCATTAATGTTTTTAATATCCTTTGGAGCATTTTCTCTTAGGTATTTCAAAACATAGTCTATGTGTTTATAGTTAAGACTTAGAAATCTTTCTTTAAAATTTTCATTGGATATATGCCTCCCTCCTATTTTAATCTTTGTAAAGCTAGTTAATGCCTTTACAAGTACATTTATCATTACATCTACTTGCTTCTTTTCTTCTATTCTTACTTTTTCAAAGGTTTCATAAGATATATTCTTTTTTATAGTTTCTTTTAATTCTTCCTCCTCCAAAGTTTTTTTTGATTTTTCTCCTAGCTTTTCTAAGGGGGATATGGGGGTGGTATTATTATAATCAGTATTATTAGTTTCAGTATTATTAATATTAGTATTATTAGAGTCCTCTTTTGAAACTTCTTGAGGTTTGTTTTCTAAACTTCCTGAAGTTTGTTTTTTAAACTTCTTGAGGTTTGCTTTTGAAACTTCTGTAGTTTTATTATTTTCTGTGTAAATAAAGTTCTTTACATAGAGTAAATTTGGCTTTCCAAGTCCTAACCTCTTTTTTTCTAATAATCCTATCTCTTCAATTTCTTTCATTACTTTGACCGATTTATTTCTCCCCCAATTTAATACTTCCATAATTTCTTCTATGGTATAGATGATGTATACCTTGTTTTCTTCATCTAACCATTTATTCTTAATTGACAAGCTCATTCTATCGAGTAGAATTCCATAAAGAATTTTTGCTTCTACGGATAGTTTTTTAAAGTTTAAGTCGGTAAATAAAGTTTTGGGAATCCTAAAAAATGAATATTGTTCTGCTTCATTGCCATAATAGTATTCAAATTTAACTATTTCTTTCATCATAACCCCCTTTCTTTTCATATAAAAAGAGATAGCTTTGATTTTGCTATCTCTTTTTCATCGTTTTAATCTATTTATTTTTATATTTAAATTACTTTTATTCTTTCATTCACCCCTTCTATCACTTCTATAATAAAATATCCTAGCACTGGTAAACCATAAGGACTAAAAAGATATGCTAGTATAAACGCATCTATAGCAAGTGCTTTTTCTCCATGATAAACAGATCCTAAAAATCCCATAATAGCGATAAATGAAATCAGTTTGAAAAATATTGTGCTGAGTCCTAATACAAACGTTAAAAATAGAATTATGATACTTAACGCTATCCTAATAGGAAAAAATATGATTTTGAAAAAAACTCTAAATATTATCATATTCTCTTCAATCCTTATTACTTATGTTTTCTTTTCTTTTTTGTTAATTTAATAAAAAAGATGACAGACTTAATCCTAAATCGTCTTGTTTAAAAGTTTTGTGGAAGCCTTTAAACTTTGATTTTAATGGATTTATTGTATCTGTCATCATTATATCACTGTCCCCGGAGCCGTTTTCTCCAGTGATAACCACAACTTCTTTTTCTTCAAGATGAAAGTTTAAATCCTTTAAAACATGTGCCATTCCATAGGAAAAAGAAAGATTATTTATTTCTAAAATATTCAATTTCCACCTCATTTCAGAGAATTATATAATTTTTCTAAATTCTCTCTCATTATATCAACGTAGTCCTTACTGTCATCTAAAATATATTCCATTGAAGTCAAGTAGTCGGTCTTGCCTCCTATTTCACTTGCCAAGGTATCTGCGCCTTTGGTTTCGTTGTTAGCTTCGTAGAAAATAGTGTTTATATGTTTTGCCTTGCAGAACATAATCGCCTTACGAATGGTCTTAAGACTTGGCGTTTCTGTAGATACAAGCCCTTGCAAAGGATATTGTATAAGACCAAATTCTCTCGCCAAGTATTCATAGGCATAGTGAGTCACTACAAACTCTTTGTTCTTTAAATCTTTGAACTTATCCCTGTACTCAACCTCTAAATTGGTTAAATCTTCTATTGCATCTACCTTATTCTTGTAAAATTTTCTCTTAAGATCTGGATACTTCTTTTCAAGAGCTTCAAAAATCGTATTGTAGTAAGATTTTGCATTTTTTAGACTTAGCCAAGAGTGAGGGTCATAAGTCACTCTGTCAAGAGAAGAAGTCGATCCACTTAGATGAACTTTGAGATCAATCTTTTCACCAGTGTTATCCAAAATTTGGTAAGGAAGAATCTTTTCAGAAACCCTGTCCGCTATGAACACCCAGTCGCCACCCTCTGGCATCTTGTAGTAGATAGCGCCGCTTTCGTGACCCATCTCAAGGGAATAAACCTTGTCCTCTTCTACATCAATAGTTTCCTTTTGACGAACGAGCACTCCTTTTTGTTCCATAATCTTCTTGCCCTTCTTGATTAGCTCATCCTCTTTCATGCCATTCTTCTTTAAAAAAGCAACCCTCATCAAATCTTCGTGGGTGTGACCGAACTCAATCTCATACTTCATCTTAGGATCGGAATTAAACTCCGCCATGTAAGCAAAGTCGCCGATGGCAGCCTGACCCTTGTAAGTAATAAGTTCAATATTTTCAGAAAGAGTTACAATCTTAAGATCAGGAAATGTCTTCCTAACCTGAGGCAAGAACTTCTCCATATTCGCACCGTTAACAAAGAAAATATCCGCCTTCTTAAGCTCTCTTAAATCCTTTGGAGTCGGCTCCCACATGTGTGGGTCCTTGTCAATGGGCATAAAATATCTAACATCTAAAGCATCCTTAGCAATATTTTTTGTCATTGTGTATATAGGATAAAAAGAGGTATAAACAATAGGTTTCCCTCCTTGTTCTACCTCTTTTCTTTCACATCCAACTAATAAAACGACAAATAAAAAGACTAAAGATAAAACTTTTCTTTTTATTTTCATGTTGTCTCCTATTATTCAGCTATTTCATTTGAAATTTGTTCTAAAGTTGAGTCAGGTTTTACATAAGTAGGGAACCATTTGTCCATACCTAGTAATTCATTTTCGTCGCTACCATATCTCATGTGGAAATGGATAAGCTCTTCTTCTGGGTCAACACGCATCAAAAGTAGAATAGGGAATTTTGAATCTGGGTTCTTAGATTTGAAAACAAACCATTCAAGATCCTTGCTGCCGAATTTAGTCTTTTGTTCGTGGACAAATTCGTACTCAGAAGTTTCTATAGCCTTTCCGTCTTTATCTTCGAAATTATCAAGGAAAGTAACATTGTTACCTTCTATATTCATACCTAAGAAATCAGAATGTCTTTTTTCTTTGTAAGCAGCCTTAGCTTCTTCGGCAGACTTGCCATCTTTCTTTCCAAGAGCTTCATAAGCACCTTGTACTTCTTCAGCATCTAAGTAACCTTCCATACTATTCCAAGTACCTTCCCAATCAGCAAGAGTTACGCTGTCTTCAGATTCTTTTTCAGAACCTTGGTTCTTGTTAGCATCACTTTCTACATTAGTTTTATTATTTTTTTCGTTAGCAGCTCCATTATCATCTTTTTTACCACAGCCAACAAGTAGAGTTAGGCAAAGTAAAAAAACTGCTATAAATTTAAAATTATTTTTCATTAAAATCCTCCTGGTATAAAATTTTATGGATGTGAATCATCAACAATTGAAATTATAAAGTACGTAATTATAGTTGTCAAGCTTTTTGATAATTTTTATCATTTTTATTTTAAAGTAAAGTAATATATTTAAAAAAATCTGTTTTTGTTACAAGAAATTATCGGAAGATAGATAAAATTTCTAAAAAATTGGTTCTAGGAAAAGAGATTCCATGAATTTTATATTAAACTCTTTTTACTTAGGCGAAGCCGTACAACAACAATTGCTACTACATAAATTCGTAGCGGAAGCATCTTGCTTCCACAGCCGAAGGCTACAATAAACTTTGCAAATAGTTAACACCTATCTAGCGAAACCTCTCCCAATTAGTCATCCTGAGTGTCAAAGGATCTCTGTACAGATTAGCCACCCAATTGCAGTCACCCTGAGCGGAAGAGCCGAAGGCTCTGGAGTCGAATGGGTATAACCTCCGAGGGTCAAGTCAAGACAAGTGAAATAATTTCAAAAATTATGATAAATGTAAATAAATATCCTATACTTCTTTAAAACCATATTCTTTCTCCTTCATATCTTTTTTTACGAGGGAGAGGGAGGGAATTAACGTCTCTCGAAAAAACCTGCGGTTTTCTCTTCGAGACTCGCAGTTTCCTCCCTTCTCCCTCGAGCTCCCTCTACCCACCTCGCATTAGGAGGTTTTTGTAGTGATTTTTTTTATCCGGCTAAAATTTTCCAAACTCGCTACGCTCAAACAGTGGAAAATTTCTTAACGCCGGAAGCAAAAATCACTCGTGGTGGCTTAGAATTTAATCTGTAGTAGTCATCGAGTAAGGATTCTATGGAGTAAGTCGAAGAAAGGTTCTAAATAAATCATGAAGAAATCTTATGCAATTGCATCGTAGCTGAAGTATCTTGCTTCCACAGCCGAAGTGATAAAGTCTTTAAAATATACCGATGAATGTCATCTATCGAGCGAAAGTATGCCCAATAACAGTCATCCTGAGCGAAGACGACAGAGTCGTCGTAGTCGAAGGATCTGACCTATATTTAACTTAACTAGGCAATTATTTTAAAAATCTCCCAACTACAGTTACCCTGAGCGGAAGAGCCGAAGGCTCTGTAGTCGAATGGGTATAAGCTATATTTAACCAAGACGCATTGCAAATAAAAAATAATTAATTATTTTGATGCTCTACATAGAGCATGAGTTAATTTTTTATTTTCTGGTAAAACTTCTGTGATAATAAATATCTTTTATATAATCAATTTTTTCTTTTCCCTTCAAAATTTTTTACGAAAGACACTATATTCTACTGCAAAAGATTTATACTTTAGTAATAATACTTATTATCATCTCAAAAAATTCCATACAAAAAAACCTGCCTTGCGACAGGTTAATTTAAATATTTATTTTTTATCAATATATTTCCATTAGAGTTCCGAAATCTTCCAGCTCTCCTTTGGACAACACTATCGGTCTTGCCACTCTTGCGATGGTTTCCCTCGAAGTGTGATGGCTATAATTTCCAGTCAAGTAGTGGTAGTTGAATACTTTGCCCGATGCTCCGCCGATAAATCCATACTCATAATTTTTTAGTTTGATTTGCCCTGGATCGATGAGGAAGATTCTAACTTTGTCTCTTAATTTCTTAAATATTCCCATGTCCGAAGTGATTAAAAAATTGGATCCCACAAAGGTGGAACACTTGCTATATCCCTGTTTCACGTCCACCATAATATAGTTGTGCCTCTTGTAATATTCTAGGAGCACATCATCTGTCAGACTCAAATTGTGAACGAAGTACTTGCCGAAGCAAAACGAATTTAGTCCCACGTATTCACTGTAGGTGGATCCGATTTTCTTTGCCGATGGGATTACCTTCCTATCGTGGAAAAGTTTTTTGTAATAGTCGAGATTATCTTTGTCAACTACCATGGTTCCGTCGGGAAGCTGGTGCACCAACAGGTCCGGATGCCCCTTTAACCCTTCTGGCAGGTTTTCATTTGGCGTGGTGTAGATGACATTTAAATTAAAACTTTCCAATTTTTCCACGATTTCTCGATTTATTTCATAATTTACTAGTATTCTCTTCATTTTGTCATCTCATACATAAATAGCGATGCCGCCACCGCTGCATTTAGGCTGTCAATATTTTTATCCATAGGAATCAGAACAGCTTCGTCGCAAATTTCTAAAATTCCTTTCGATACTCCTTGAGCTTCACTGCCGATGACCACAATAGTGTCATCCCAATCCGTCTTTTCCCTTATACTTTTTCCCTTTAAGTCGGCACAGACGATTTTAAATCCATTTCTTATGTCCATTAAGTTTATATCTGAATACACCTTAGTTCTAAAAATAGATGCCATGGTGGAACGCACCACCTTTGGTGAGTAGAGTTCCGCACATTCGCTGGAAAGTAGCACTCCATCAACGCCAAAGGCTTCTGCAGTTCGAATTATAGTACCAATATTTCCAGGATCCTTCACCCCATCGAGGTAAAGATACTTTCCAGGTTTCGGCTCGAAAGTTTGATTTTCTACTTCAAAATATCCGATGATGCCTTGAGGAGTCTTGGTATCAGAAAGAGTTTCGAAAACTTCTCTGTCATAGATGTCGTAAGGGATATTTTTCTTTTCTAAAAGATTTATAATTTCGCCAAAATCCTTCTTATCTTCTATAGCCACATACTTTGGATCTATGAAGTCCAGTGCCTCCCTAATGACTACAGCACCTTCAGCTAAAAATAAATTTTCTTTTATTCTATATTTTTTTTGAAGCAAACTTCTATAATACTTTGCTTTTTTATTCTGTCTACTTTTTATAATTTCCATAATTTAATTATACATGAAATAAAGGGAGTTTTCACTTAGGTTGTTTTATGTTTGTATGGAATTTATTTTTTATATTTGTATCTTCTGAAATTATTTTATTTGCAAAGACTTGACCCTCGGAGGTTATACCCGTTCGACTCCAGAGCCTAGCGGCTCTTTCGCTCAGGGTGACGACCACCTATAAGTTTTATTAAAAGGATAACATAAAGGAATACAGTCACCCTGAGAGGCAGTCAAGTTCTGCAAATCATACTTCGCAATGCTCGTCTTCTTTGGAACTCTTTGCACAAGACCTGCTGCGAAATCAAAGATTTCGGCTAGGGCTTCGAAGGATCTCTCCACTAGTGGGATTGGATTATTGATGTGGTTGACATGTTTATAGCTCGAGATGTGTTAATCATCGTTATAGTTTAAAAACTTTACGCCTTCGGCTGTGGAACCTGGAAGGTTCCGCTACAGGTTTTACATATAAGGATTGGTTTTTCCACGGCTACGCCTGAGTAAAGATTTCTCTTATTTTTATATTTTAATTTAATGATTATTTATTTTTCGTAGCGGAAGCTATTAGCTTCCATTAACCTAAATACTAAATTCTTCTCCCTCAGCCGTTAGGCGTGCAAAAATATAAATTCTAATTCATCTCATAGAATCCTTAATCAATGTCTACTACAGATTTAATTCTAAGCCACCACAAGTGATTTTTGCTTCCGGCGTTAAGAAATTTTCCACTGTCTGAGCGTAGCGAGTTTGGAAAATTTTAGCCAGATAAAAAAATCTCTACCAAAACTTCCCCAATGCGAGGTGGGTAGAGGGAGCTCGAGGGAGAAGGGAGGAAACTGCGAGTCTCGTAGAGAAAACCGTAGGTTTTTTCGAGAGACGTTAATTGCGTTAAAGCCCTAGCCGAAATCTCCGATTTCGTAGCAGGTCTTATGCAAAGAGTTCCAAAGAAGCCGAGCATTGCGAAGGCTGATTTGCAGAACTCGACTGCCATTCTCCCTCGTAAAAGAAAATTTGAAGGATAAAGAATTGGTTTAGGTTATACATAGAATACTTATTTACATTTATTTTTTTATAATCTTTGAAAATTTTTTCACTTGTAAGGATTTAACCCTCGGAGGTTATACCCATTCGACTCCAGAGCCTTCGGCTCTTCCGCTCAGGGTGACTGCAATTGGGTGGTTAATCTGTACAGAGATCCTTCGACTTCAAAGGCTAACGCCTTTGCCTCTCAGGATGACAAATTGCGATGGTTTTCGCTAGATAGGTGTTAACTATTTGCAAAGTTTATTGTAGCCTTCGGCTGTGGAAGCAAAATGCTTTCGCTACAAATACAAGACACTTTTTCCCAAACAAAAAAGTCCAAGACTTATTCTTGAACTTTCTTATATTATTAATATTCGTATAGATCCTCTGTTTCGTAATTTTCTACCACTGGTTTTTGGGGTGTATCTTTTGGTGCTGCATTAGGATCTATTTCTTCAAAATATTGGTAAACTCCCCAGGAATTTAATTCTTCATTTCTTCCTATATAAACTGGCATACCCACCTTAGATGCTGGGAAGATATAGTTTTCTATATCGTGATTGAACATTCTTATACATCCGTTGGACACATACATTCCTATTTGATGTGGTTTTATGGTGCCGTGGATTCCATATCCGCTGTACTTACCAAGGTTTAGACCCATCCATCTCTCTCCAAGTGGATTGTACGGATCGTCTGGAGAGGTAGCTTTGTACTTGCCGCCCATTCCTCCCCAAGCTGGGTTCACATGTTTGTTCATGATCTTTCCCTTTACCGCTGGAGTTGGTGTTGCTGATGCGCCTACCGCTACTGGAAATTTATATAGAACTTCATTTCCCTTGTACATAGTCAAGATCCTATTGGTTAGGTTTACTGTGATCCAATTTCCATTTGTCGGTGGTTTTACATAGTCCCTCACTCTGATATTTTCAGTGTGAAGTACTTTTTTCGTCATCGCATCTATAACTCCCGTAGTTGGCACGTTTAACTCAGCTTGAAATCTCTTTATTCCTTCAATCCTTGCTGCACCTTTTAAATTTGAAAAATTATTTGGTCTTGTGTAGGCAAGTGATGAATTTGGTAAGGCTGCTGAGATTATGATTAGTGCCGCTAATACTATATTTTTAATTCTTTTTTTCATTGTCACCAAGCACTTTCTTTAAATATTTTCCTGTGTAGGAATTTTTATTTTTAACTATTTCTTCCGGGCGTCCCGTTGCCACAATCGTCCCTCCTCCAGAACCTCCTTCGGGTCCTAGGTCGATTATGTGGTCCGCCGTCTTTATTACATCTAAATTGTGTTCGATTACCACAACTGTGTTGCCCCTGTCCACCAATTCTTGGAGAACTTCTATAAGCATGTGGATGTCCGCAGTGTGAAGACCTGTTGTCGGTTCATCTAAAATGTAGATGGTGTTTCCCGTTCCCCTCTTGGATAGCTCCGTTGCAAGTTTAATTCTCTGTGCTTCTCCTCCAGAAAGTTGGGTGGATGGTTGTCCTAATTTTATATATGATAGTCCTACATTTTGTAGTGTTTCTAGTTTGCGAAGTACCCTTGGATGGTTCTCGAAGAATTCTATCGCTTCTTCCACGGTCATGTCAAGCACGTCAGAAATATTTTTGCCTTTAAATAATACTTGCAGTGTCTCCCTATTGTACCTCTTGCCTTTGCAGACTTCGCAAGGTACGTATACATCTGGTAGAAAGTGCATCTCTACTTTTATTATTCCGTCTCCACTACAAGCTTCGCATCTTCCGCCTTTCACATTGAAGGAAAATCTGCCCTTCTTATATCCACGCATCTTGGCTTCGTTGGTCATGGCAAATATATCTCTTATTAAATCAAAGGTTCCAGTGTAGGTTGCTGGGTTTGAACGCGGTGTCCTGCCGATAGGACTTTGGTCAATGTCTACAACCTTGTCTATATTTTCTAATCCTTCGATTGATTTATATTTTCCAGGCTTGATCTTCGATTTATTTACCGAAGAAGCGAGGGCTTTGTACAGAATTTCATTTACCAAGGAACTTTTGCCTGAGCCGCTAACTCCAGTGACACATACGAATTGTCCTAGTGGTATCTCAACATCTATATCTTTTAGATTATTTTCTGCTGCTCCATGAATCTTTATGGTCTTGCCTGTATATTCACGCCTTGTTTTCGGAACTTCTATTTTCTTCTTGCCAGATAGATACTGTCCAGTTATGGATCTTTCGCACTTTTCTATGTCTTCCACCGAGCCTGTTGCGACTATCTCTCCACCGTGGATTCCCGCCTTCGGACCGATATCTACAATCATATCACAGGCTCTCATAGTATCCTCATCATGTTCAACTACGATTAGTGTATTTCCAATATCTGTAAGCTCTCTAAGAGTTTTCAAAAGTCTGTCGTTGTCCCTTTGATGAAGTCCAATGCTCGGCTCATCAAGGACGTAGATAACTCCCACCAAGTGAGATCCTATTTGAGTGGCAAGACGAATTCTCTGTGCCTCTCCACCGGAAAGTGTGCCCGCCATTCTAGACATGGTTAGATAGTCGAGACCGACATTTTTTAAAAATCCTAGACGCTCTCTTATTTCTTTTAGCACCTGTTTTGCGATTATCTCTTCCTTTTCAGAAAGTTTTAGATTGTTGAAAAATTCCAGTGCATCAACGATGGACATATCCGTCACTTCTGCAATATTTTTTCCATTTACCTTTACTGCTAAAGAAGCATCTTTTAGCCTCTTGCCATGACATTTCGGACATGGTTCGTCAGACATAAATTCATCAATCTTGTCAATAACTCTGTCAGAACTAGTCTCAGTATACCTTCTCTTTAAATTATAAATTACGCCTTCCCAGTTGCCTTTGAAACCAGTCATGCCGCTAAACATTGACTTGTACCTTATATTTACATTGTACTTCGTTCCGTAGAGAATGTCATTTATCATTTCAGGAGGAGCATCTTTAATCGGTGCTTTCTCGCTGAATTTATAATGTTTTGCAATCTGTTTAAAGATCTCCATGTAGTAGGTGCCGTCCACATTTGAAAATGATGCGATGGCGCCTTCGCTGATGGATAGGTCCTTGTTTGGGATGATCAGTTCTGGATCTGGTTCCTTTGAAAATCCAAGTCCATTACAAACTTCGCAGGCTCCTAGTGGACTGTTAAATGAAAACGAACGAGGAGTGATCTCTTCTATTACAATATTACATTCTGGACAAGCTAGCTTAGATGAAAACACAAATGTTTCCCCATCTATAACATCGACATTTACAATTCCGTCGCTGGCATTTAGAGCAAGCTCAAGGGAATCGCTAAGTCTTGACTCGATTCCTTCTTTAACTATAAGTCTATCTACTACTATGGAAATATCGTGGAATGTATTTTTGTCCAGTTCCACTTCTTCGGCGGTTATGTCAAGCATCTCACCATCTACAACCGCTCTTATAAATCCATCTTTCTTTATCTTATCAAGAACCTTTTTGTGGGTTCCCTTTCTTCTTCTCACTACTGGAGCGAGGATTACAATCCTACTTCTCTCCTCCAGTTCCATAATTCTGTCCACCATTTGATCTACTGTATAGGAAGTTATTTCCTTGCCGCAGATTGGACAGTAAGGATGACCTACCCTTGCAAAGAGAAGTCTCAAGTAGTCGTAAATCTCCGTTACGGTTCCAACGGTTGAACGAGGATTCTTGCTGGTGGTTTTTTGGTCAATAGAAATAGAAGGACTCATCCCTTCTATGCTCTCAACTTCTGGCTTATCCATCTGTCCCAAGAACTGTCTCGCATAGGAGGATAAACTCTCAACATACCTTCTTTGCCCTTCCGCATAGATGGTATCAAAAGCCAGTGAGCTCTTGCCCGATCCGGATAGCCCTGTAAAAACTATAAATTTATTTCTCGGCAGAGTTAGATTCACATTCTTTAAATTGTGTTGCCTTCCGCCTTTTATAACAATATTATCTGTCAATCAATCATCTTCTTTCTAAGTTCTTCTATTTTATCACGAATCTCGGCAGCAGCTTCGAAGTTCAAGCCTTCTGCCTCTTTGTACATTCTAACCTTTAAGCCTTCAATCATGGCTTCTATTTCATCATTTGTAAATTCATCGTCCACTTTGTAAGTTTCGTTACTTTCCGATGCAATTGTGGTGGCGATGACATCCCTAATTCCCTTTTCAATGGTCTTAGGAACTATATTGTGATCTATATTGTACTGATTTTGAATCTTTCTTCTTCTTTCTGTCTCGGTTATGGTTACATCCATTGACTTGGTGATGGTATCCGCATACATGATTACTATACCGTCCACATTTCTCGCAGCACGACCAGATGTCTGTATAAGAGAAGTCTCAGAACGAAGGAAACCTTCCTTGTCCGCATCTAAGATTGCAACGAGGGAAACCTCTGGTAGGTCCAGACCTTCACGAAGAAGGTTGATTCCGATTAGCACATCGTAAACACCGAGACGAAGATCTCTAATAATTTCCATTCTCTCAATAGTATCCACGTCGGAGTGCATATAGGTAACCTTGATTCCAAGTTCTTTAAAATACTTGGTAAGATCCTCCGCCATTTTTTTCGTAAGAGTAGTGACAAGAGTTCTCTCGCCCTTTTCTGCCCTCTTATTTATTTCAGAAACTAGGTCATCGATTTGACCTTTAATAGGTCTTACCTCAATCTTTGGATCGAGAAGTCCAGTAGGTCTTATGATCTGTTCCACATAATTTTCTTGATGTTCCTTTTCGTAAGGCCCAGGTGTGGCACTGACGTAGATTGCCTGATTGACCATGGACTCAAACTCGTTAAACCTAAGAGGTCTATTGTCTAGGGCAGATGGAAGTCTAAAACCATAGTCCACCAAGGTCTGCTTCCTAGATCTATCACCGTTGTACATTCCTCGAATTTGAGGAATCGTAACGTGGGATTCATCGATGATTAAAAGAAAATCCTTAGGAAAATAATCTATCAAAGTGTATGGACGACTTCCCGGTTCTCTACCGGAGAGATGTCTCGAATAGTTTTCTATTCCAGAACAAAATCCCATCTCTTGAAGCATTTCCAAATCGTAGTTGGTCCTCTGTTCAAGCCTTTGAGCTTCCAACAGCTTTTCCTGACCACGAAGTTCTTTTAATCTCTCGTCCAGTTCAATCTTTATAGTTTCAATCGCCCTGTCCACCTTTTCAGAAGAAGTGGCAAAGTGGGATGCAGGAGTAATAAATGCGTGGTTTAAATATCCAGTTATATTTCCAGTTAGAGTATCTATTTCAGTAATTCTATCGATTTCGTCACCAAAAAATTCAATACGAATGGACCTGTCGGAGCTAGATGCAGGAAATACTTCCAAAGTATCTCCCCTAACTCTAAAGGTACCCCTTATGAAATTTATATCGTTTCTAACGTATTGAATATCCACAAGCTTCGACATGATTTCGTTTCTGTCCCTTATCATACCAGGGCGTAGAGAAATCGCAAGATGCTCATAATCAATCGGGTCTCCCAGACCATAGATACAAGATACAGACGCCACAATAACCACGTCTCTTCTTTCAAAAAGAGCCATGGTGGCTGAATGTCTCAGTTTATCGATCTCATCGTTTATAGAAGAATCCTTTTCAATAAAAGTATCCGTTCCAGGCACATACGCTTCCGGTTGATAGTAGTCGTAGTAACTGACGAAGTATTCAATTGCATTTTCCGGGAAAAATTCCTTGAACTCGCTGGCAAGTTGGTATGCAAGAGTCTTGTTGTGTGCGATTACAAGAGTCGGTCTCTGCACCTTTTCAATTACATTTGCCATGGTAAAAGTCTTGCCCGAGCCAGTAACTCCCAGCAAAGTTTGATGTTTATAACCTTTGTTTAAACCCTTGACCAAACCATCAATAGCTTCCGGTTGATCTCCTGTTGGTTTAAATTTTGAATGTATCTTAAAATCCATAATCTAACCTTTTATATAAATATATTCTTTCTAATATATTATATCTTAATGAGAAGAAAAATATTTGTCAAATGTATGTTCCTTAGGTAAAAAACTAGTTTTCAAGGAAATAATCCCCCCCAAAAAATTTTTTCTTTACTTATATAATTTAAAATGTTAAAATAGAATAGCAATTCCAAAGAGATAGATTTATCTCAAATTTTTCTGTTGACAATTCTTAGATGGTCATATATACTATTAAGAGTGATGCGGAAAACATAACCGTAGGGAATTGATACTGGAGAAATACTCAAGAGGCTGAAGAGGCTCCCCTGCTAAGGGAGTAGGGCTCATTAGGGTCGCGAGGGTTCAAATCCCTCTTTCTCCGCCAAGACTCTTTAAGTAGGGGCCTTTAGCTCAGTCGGTTAGAGCGCCCGGCTCATAACCGGTAGGTCCGGGGTTCGAGTCCCTGAAGGCCCACCATATGCCCAGATAGCTCAGTCGGTAGAGCAGTAGACTGAAAATCTACGTGTCGCTGGTTCGATTCCGGCTCTGGGCACCAAGAAACTGTTAAGACATTGTTCTTAACAGTTTTTTTATTTTTTGTTATGTTTGTTTTAATCGGTAAAATATTCTAAATAGGATAACTAACTTCCCTTTAATGAAAGAAATATTAACAAATCTATTCGTCTGATCGAAAATCTGGATTTTACAGTAAAACTTTCAACTACATTCATCCTGATAGACAATCGACTTCTGATGCGAAATCAAAGATTTCTGCTATGGTTTCGAACGATCATAACATTTAAAGAAAAGTTTATGCAATCGCATTTAACAATAGTTATCACAATTTATATAACTCGTAAAAATAATCTCATGCTATCCGGATAGCATTTAAAATAATCTAATGCTCTACGTAGAGCATTAAAAAATAATATAGGTTTATACCCATTTTTAAATAAAAAAAGCTTAGTAGCTCTGCATTTATCTGCAACTACCAAGCTTCTTTTTTATGAAGTTTTTTTAAAAACAATTTATTCTAAATATCTTTTACTTATTTACTAATCTTTGGATCTCGTATTACTATATCATCTTTTAATGGTGTTTGATATTTTTCTCCTCTAAATGCTACCAATTCTTCTTTTGCTTCTTTTAATATTTCAGGGTTATTCATAGCTTTTATAGCTGTTAGAGCTAAGACTTGGATTGCCTTTGCAGTTGCTTTTTTTGCGTATGGTGTGAGTCCTTGCGCTGTCATTTGCCATGTATGAAGACTTGTTCCAAGCGCAGCTGTCGCCATATTAAGTTGGATTGTTGGCGCTGCATAGCTTAAATCTCCAACGTCTGATGTGATGGTCATGGTTCTTCTCTTAAAATCAAGCGGTTCGACTTTTGTTTGTATACCACACTTTATCATTTCTTCTACTTCTTTAGTTTCGAATTCATCTAAAAGTCTTTCTTTTGTAGCTTCTTTTACTGATTCTGCTTGTGTTTCATAGAATTTTCTTGCTAGCTCAAAATCTTTCTCATCAAATTCTGGAGCACCTATTTCTTTAAATGCTTCGTCCATAACTTTTGCCAATGTTTTATTTGAATGGTAATCGGAAATTGCAACGATCATTTTTACTTCAACTTCAGTTTCGCACATCATCGCTGCAGCTTTTGCAATATTGTCCCCTCTTCTTGCTATGTCTAAGGCTTCTTTTATTTTTGGAGCACGATAAAAATATCTAAGTCCTGCATGAGATTGCACGACGTTTGGAGCACTTCCTCCCACATCTTGGTAAGCATAGTGAATTCTAGCTTGCTCAACAACGTGTTCTCTTAAGTAATTTACACCTACGTTCATAAGTTCGCATGAATCTAGGGCACTTCTTCCATTTTCCGGTGCATCTGATGCGTGAGATGATATTCCTTTGAACTTATAATCCATAATTACATTAGCTAAAGTTCCTTCTGTCCATACGGCATTTCGATCTTTTGGGTGCCACGTCAAAGCCATGTCTAAATCATCAAAATAGCCGTCTCTTGCCATAAATGTCTTTGCTCCATCTCTTTCTTCAGATGGTGTCCCGAAAAATTTAACGGTTCCATGTCCTATTTTGTCAATGTAGTCTTTGATTATTAGAGCTGCTCCCAATGCTCCTGTTCCTAAATTATTATGTCCACATCCGTGACCATCAGTCTTTCCTTCTTCTGATTTCTTTTCTGTAAGGTTGGCAACTTGACTTAATCCTGGTAGAGCATCATATTCTCCTGTGAACCCTATTACTGGAGATGTGTCTCCATAGCTTGCTACAAATGCAGTTTCGATTCCTTTAACAGGAGTAATTGTAAAACCGTTTTCTTTTAAAATTTTTCTAAAAGCATCCGCGCTTTTATATTCAATTAATCCTACTTCTGAAAAATCCCAAATTTCCTTACTTAGATTCCATGTTAAATCTTCGTACTTTTCTTGTAAATCAATTACTAATTCTTTTAAATTTTCTTTCATATTATCACCTAAGACTATTTTATAATATTTATTTAAAAAATCAAATAAAAAAACGTTTTTTTCAAAAAAAGATGAAAATTTCTTTTTTTTGTTCTATAATTAAATTAATAAATTTAAGGAGGTAATCCAATGAAAAAGAAAAAATCGTTCAACATTAACCCATACATACTTTTATTTTCAGTAATCTTTGTATGTGGACTTTTAAGCTACGTAATCCCTGCAGGAAGTTTCGAAAGACAGGTTGTAGAAGGTAAGACTATGGTTGTTCCTAATTCCTACAAGGTTGTGGATCCACATCACGCAAGTATAATCGATATCTTCCGTGCTGTTCCATATGGTTTTATAGGTTCAGCTCCCGTTATTGCAATTATACTAATAATCGGTGGTACACTTAAAATTTATGACAAAACTGAAGCTATTCCACTTGCAATCTACAAACTTATTTCTAAACTTGGAACCAATAGCAGCAATTTATTGATCATAGCTTTCTATTTAATATTTGCAATGCTCGGTGGTTTTTTAGGATGGATTGAAACTATGCTTCCATTTACCCCTTTGGTTGTTGCTATAATGCTAGCATTAGGCTTGGATAGTTTAGTCGCTGTTAGTATTGTAATCGTAGGATTGATGGCTGGTTTCTGTGCTGGTCCAACAAACGTATTAACAGTAGGAATTGCTCAACAAATTTCAGAACTACCTCTATTCTCTGGTTTTTCTTTGAGATTTGTTGTTTGGATAATATTTTTAGTTGGCTCTCTAGCTTATATTCTTGCTTATGCAAATAAGATTAAGAAAGATCCTTCTAAAAGTCTAGTTGCGGACGTAGATACTTCAGATCTAAAGTATGATTTTTCTACATATGAAGGTAAGAATTTAAATGCTGGTCAATCTCTTTCTCTACTCGCTCTTTTAGGTGCTTTCCTACTTTCTCTATATGGAATGTTTAAGCTTAAATGGAGCATCAACGACATGACTGCTGTATTCCTACTTTGTGGAGTTATCGCCGGTCTTCTAAACAAGATGAGTGGAGATGAAATAGTTAATTCCCTTATAGAAGGTGCAAAGTCCGCTATGGGCGGAGCTCTTATCGTTGGTATCGCAAGAGGAGTTCAATGGATTCTTGAAACAACTAGTATCGTAGATACTATTATCAACTCAATGGCAAATGTTTTATCTAACACATCTGCTCTTACCGCAGGTATTGGTATAATAATTGCAGTTTCACTTTTAAATGGTCTTGTGCCATCAGGTTCAGGAAAGGCTATGGCTCTTATTCCTCTAATAATTCCTCTTGGTGATTTAATTGGACTCAATAGACAAATTACAACTCTTTGCTATCAATTTGGAGATGGTATAACTAACATGATTTGGTTTACCTATGGTTCACTTCTTATGTTTTTATCTTATGGTAAGGTTCCATATAATAAATACTTGAAGTTTATGGCACCACTTATAATATTTTTCTTTATTGTTGCAATAGGTGCAGTCTATGTAGCTGTAAAAATTAATTATGGTCCATTCTAGACAATTTTTATCCCTGCTTCGGCAGGGATTTTTTCAACAAAAAAACGGGTTTAATGTTCTTAATCCCGTTTTTGTAATTCTTATTCAATAATATAATTAAATTAGTTGTTCAATATATTACTTGATCCATCTATACCTGTATTGTTGTAGTAAGTGCTATTTCCTTGTAGAATCAGCCCTTCATTTAAGCATCCATTGTTTGCTTCCGGATAATTTTTTCTTTCCCATATATGGTTTAAAGACATGGTCTGATCATCAATTAAGAAATATTTATACCTTAATAAATCTCTTCCATCACTTGATACTGGATCGTCCCAGGTTGTGTCTATATGGTATAACTTTCCGTCCACATTTACTAAGTTCCAAGCGTGTCCTCCCGTACCTAAACTATTGGTTGCTTTTCCTGAGATTAGGATTGATGAAAGTCCCACTTCTTTTGCCAATAGATCAAATGTTTCTGCATAGGCTTGGCAAACTCCTTTCCCATATTTAAAGATAGATATTGGCATGTAGGCAGTTATATTCTTGTCTATTTGATAATTTCCTGATTTATATTCATCGTAGGCATACCTTGTGTTATTCACTATCCAATCGTGTACTAGCTTTACTTTTTCATAATCGTTTTTGCCTTCTGCTTCTTGCTTGATACTATGGATAGTACTCATAATGGTCCTTGCATATTCTTGAGATACACTGTATTCGAATTTGAATTTGATATCTCCTGATGGGTATTCGTTAGTTAATACATAGCTTTTTAAAAACATTCTATCCGGACTTTCTTCTATTACTCTTTGCAAGTCCATAATAAGGTCGTTTGTATCTATTCTAAACTTTTTATTTTTTTTGTAGGTAAATCCTGGATTTTGTCTGTCTAGTTCTCTAAATAATGCGTCTATCTGAGGATCTGTTTCTTGTGGAGTTGCCATGAGTTTTATATATGTTCTATCATATTTTTCTCTGCTAAATGTTTCATCGAAGTCAAAGTTTAATTTATTTTCTTCTCTTGCTCTTTGTACCAATTGTTTTTCAACTTCTATGTTTTTATTTGACATGATGTAGAGTATGGTTGCTATTTCTGCTCTAGTTATGCCTTCGTGAGCGATTACTCTATTGTATTCATCTCCATTTACTATTCCTAGATCTTTTAAAACTCCTATATCTCTATGTCTTTTGACGGTGAAATTATCTTCGAAGCTAAGCTTCATATACTGTTCCCTATATGGAAATAGCTGTCCCAATAATCCAAACGCTTCGTCCCTTGTTATTTTAGAATCTGGATTTATGTAATCTCCATCCTTTACGATTTTCCATCCCACCAAATTTTCTATTATTGGCTTGTACCACATCTTGCTTGGAACGTCTTTGAAACTAATTGGACTTCCTGTGTAATCCATACCAATCATGTTGGAAATTATTGTAAGAAACTCAGCTCTTGTTGTCGCTCTTTGAGGTTTAAATGTTCCATCTGGATATCCATTGAATAGTTTCTTATTAACTGCCCATTCTATCTGTTCCTTTGCCCAATGTTTCTTCATATCTTTAAAGGTTTGCGCTTCTACTTTTGTGCCCAATAATATCAGCACAGTAAGGGTAATAATTATTATTTTCTTTTTCATACTCCCTCCATATTATTTATTTATATATTTAATAATATACTATAGTAAATTGAATTGTAAACATTATACTTTATAATTATAATTTTTCGCATAAAAAAACGGGCTCCATGCCCGTTTAGTGTTTTATATTTTAGTATGCTTCTATTATATCTAGCATTACATTATCTACGTCTTTGAATCCTTCTCTTGAAAGTCTTCCTATGTTGGAGATGGTATCTTCTATGGTTGCTCCTACTACTCCTACACTTTCTTTAGAGATCATTCCGTTTACTGCAAGGTATGCTGCAAGGATCGCTTCTTCTGCTGAGGTAGATAATTTCATTGAACAAGATTCTTTTGCTCCGTCACATACCATTCCTGTTAGGTTTGCGTAGATATTGGTTGGAGCTCCTGCTATTTGTTCATCTGTGCCGCCTAACATCCAGGTTATTGCTGCGCTGGCTCCTACTGCTGCTCCTATTGCACATCCGCAAATACCTGAAAGTTTGCCTGAGTATTCTTTTACATATCTATTTATGATGTGTGCAAAGAATAGTGCTCTTCCTAATCTATCTTTATCTATTCCTTCTTCATCTGCTACGATTGCTATTGGTAGGATTACTCCGATTCCTTGGTTTCCTGATCCTCCTGAGGTAACTATCGGACAGTCTCCTCCAGTCATTCTCATGTCAGCTGCTGCTGCGGTCATGATTCTCGCCTTGGTTACAAAGTTATCTGCTAGGATTCCCTTTTCTTTTAGTCCTTTTAAAGTTGCTCCTAATTTACCTTTTTCATTTAGTCCTTGTTCTGATGCTCTGAAGTTGACTTCGATTCCTTCTAGTGTGAAGTCAAATGTGTGTTCTGGAGCTCCTTCTACGATTTCTCTAAGTTCTTTGAAGGATAGTGACTTGATGTCGATTTTATCGTCGTCATCTTTTGCAACTATTTCTTCTTCGTTTCTATATACCACTTCCCCATCGACTTTTACTTCGCTGATGTTGGTGTGGGCGTGAGATACTACTGCTATTGCTTCCTTATCTTTTGTTTTTATCTTTACATCTACATAGACATTTTCTTTGGTTGGGATGTGTTTTACGGTTAGTTTACCTGACTTTAATAATTCTTTTGCCTTTCTTATTACTTCGTCGTCTATTTTGTCAAACACCATAAATCCATCGTCCACTGTTGGAGCAAATATTCCAAGTGCTGCAGCTAAATCAAGTCCAGTTTCTTTTACTACTGGAATATAAACTGCTTTTCCATTTTTGAAAATATTTTTGGATGTTCTTACTTCTACTGATTCAATCTTTTCATTTTCGCCTGCGCCTAAGTAACTATTGCACACATTTGCACAGTAGCCTACAGCTACAGGCTCGGTACAGCCAAGGGCTTTTTCTGAATCTTGTTTTACTACTTCGATTAACTTTTCTAATGTGCTCATTTAATTTAATACCTTTCCTTTTCTTATTATACCTTCCGATGATGACAATGTTATTATGTCTCCGGATTTTATTTTTTGGGTTATGTCTATATTTCCCACTACTGTTGGTAGTCCCAATGTGATGCCCACTATTGCAGATGGACTTGTGAAACCTTCTTCTTCCACTACCAGGCCCGCTGCTCTACTTAGATACTTGGTCATTTCTTGGGTCACTGCTTTGGTTACTACAATATCCCCATCTTTGAACTTCCTTATAAAGTCACCTTCATCTTCTATTACTACTGCTCTTCCAGTCACTTCTTTGTCGCCAATACCTATACCCTTTGATAGGATCTCTCCTATTATTTCGACTTTAATTAAGTTGGTTGAGCCTGCTAAACCCACAGGAACTCCTGCGGTTATTATAACCGTATCTCCTGGAGACACAAGACCTTTTTTCACCGATGTTTCTATGGATGCATCAATGACATCATTACTTATCTCTTTACTTTCCACAAGGATGGATTTTACTCCCCATTCCATATTCAGTTGCCTTCTCACTTTTTCAGAAGTGGTTGCTCCTATTATAAGTGACTTTGGTCTAAATTTTGAAATGGATCTTGTGGTATATCCAGAAGTTGTCGCTGTGATTATAGCTTTTGCATTTAAATCCCTTGCAATTGTGCAGGTGCTCTTGCCAATAGCATTTGTGATAGTGTTTGAAATTTCTTCGATCTTCTTACTTAAAATTTCGTCGAAGTCCATGGAGTCTTCAGTCACTTCTAAAATCTTTCTCATGGTTATAACAGATTCAATTGGATACTTTCCGCTTGCAGTCTCCCCACTTAACATTACACAAGATGTGCCATCCAGCACAGCATTTGCAACGTCGTTTGCCTCTGCCCTCGTAGGACGCGGATTTCTAATCATCGAGTCCAGCATCTGGGTGGCAGTGATGACTACTTTTCCTTTTTCGTTGCATTTTTTGATCATGTTCTTTTGTGCGATTGGCACTTTTTCAGTGTCTATCTCCACGCCAAGATCTCCTCTAGCCACCATGACTCCGTCTGAAGCTTCTATAATTTCATCTAAATTTTCAAGTCCTTCTTTGGATTCAATCTTGGAAATGATTTTGATATCGTAGTCTCCTTCTTCTTCGAGAATCCTTCTGATGTCTAGTACGTCCTCCGCTTTTCTAATAAATGATGCGGCAATGAAGTCCATATCGTTTTTAACTGCAAATTTTATATCTGAAATATCTTTCTCCGTCAGTGCCGGCAGATTCACTTGTGCATCGGGAACGTTTACACCTTTTCTAGAAGATATCTCTCCACCGTTGAAACAACTACAGTGAATTTCTGTTCCTTCTATGGATTCTACCCTCAGTTCAACAAGTCCGTCGTCGATTAATATTCTCGATCCTTCCTTTACATCATGTGGTAGATCTTTATAAGATACAGAGGCGATGTGTTCATCTCCTTCCAAATCTCTAGTAGTAAGAGTAAATCTATCTCCCGATTCCAGGTTAATCCTCTTTTGGTCTTTGAAAATTCCCAGCCTTATCTCTGGTCCCTTGGTATCAAGCATGGTTGCTATCGGTAAATTAAGTTTTTGTCTAATGTTTTTTATTCTCTTTAGTCTTTCAAGGTGCTCTTCCTGAGTCCCATGGGAAAAATTAAGTCTACAAACATCTAATCCTTCTTTAAAAAGTGCTTCTAGTACCTTTTCAGAATCTGAAGCAGGTCCTATGGTGCACACAATCTTTGTTCTTCTCATAATCTCTCCTTTAAAATTTATTATAACATTTATAATAGCCCATCGTCTAGTAAAGTTACACAAAGTTGCTACACTTTATATAGTATTTATTTTAAATTTTGATTGATTAAAAACACAACATATAGTATTATATATTTATGATTAAAAAGTGAGGGAGATAAAAATGTATGTAAGAAAGAGAAATGGCGACAGGGTGCCTTTTGACAAAAGCAAAATAGAAATTGCTATTAACAAGGCTATGCATTCTTCCAACGGAGTCTTCGTAGAAGGACAAGCAAAAGCCATAGCCGATGAAATTTATGAAGATGCAAAGGCACTTAATAAAGAATTATCCATCTATGATATTGAAGAACAAGTCTACTATAGACTTATAAATTTAAACAACCCTGCAACTGCTAGGGCTTATGAATCATATAAATCTGTTCAGGCTTTTAAGAGAGAGTCCAACACCACAGATGACGAAATAATAGGTCTACTTGACCAAACCAATATCGAAGTTATCGATGAAAACTCAAACAAAAATGCAATCATCGCCTCTACCCAAAGAGATTTAATCGCGGGAGAAGTTTCAAAGGACATTGCAAAGAGAAAGATGATTCCGGCAGATTTAGTTGAAGCTCATGACAGTGGTGCAATCCACATCCATGATTTGGATTATTTCATCCAACCGATTTTCAACTGCTGCCTAGTAAATATGAAGGATATGCTTGACAACGGAACGGTTGTAAACGGCAAGATGATTGAAACTCCTAAATCTTTCCAAGTTGCATGTAATGTTATGACACAGATAATAGCACAGATTGCTTCCAACCAATACGGCGGACAATCAATAGATATTTCTTGCCTTGGAAAATATCTAAGACGTTCCTACGAAAAGAATCTAAACCTATGTGTTGAAATGATAGGCGACGTAGAAACTGCACAAAAGATGGCTGACGCAATGACTAAGAAGGATTTGCAATCAGGTATTCAAACCATCCAATACCAAATAAATACCCTTATGACTTCCAATGGACAAGCACCTTTTGTAACGCTATTTATGCACGTAAAGGACGAAGATCCATACGTAGACGAAGTTGCACAAATCATCGAAGAAATACTAGTGCAAAGAATACAAGGAATCAAGAACACAGCAGGCGTATATGTTACACCAGCATTTCCAAAACTAATCTATGTTCTTGACGAAAATAATATACACAAAGATTCAAAATACCATTACCTAACTGCCCTTGCTATAAGATGTACTGCAAAGAGAATGTACCCTGACTATATCTCAGCGAAGAAAATGCGCGAAAACTACGAAGGCAATGTCTTCTCACCTATGGGATGTAGAGCATTCCTATCACCATACAAGGACGAAAATGGCAACTACAAGTTCGACGGAAGATTCAACATAGGCGTGTGCACAATAAACCTACCACAAATAGGAATCCTAGCTCGTGGCGACGAAGAAAAATTCTTTGAAATATTAGAAAAGAGACTAGACCTAGTTAAGCGAGTTGGTCTTTTAAGATATAACCATCTAAAGGATGTAACATCAGAAGTGAGTCCAATCCACTGGCAACACGGAGCCATTGCAAGACTCGGTCACAACCAACATATAGACCATCTTCTAAAAGGCGGATACGCAACAGTAACCATAGGATACATTGGAATCTACGAAGCATCCATGCTCATAAAGGGAGTTCCACATACAGATCCAGAAGGATTTGACTTTGCCATGAAGATTATGGACAAACTAAACGAAAAGAAAGAAGAATGGACCAAAGAAACAGGACTTCAATTCGCAGTATACGGCACACCAGCAGAATCACTAACCCATAGATTTAACACCATTGACAGAAATAGATTTGGAATCATAGAAAATATTACGGACAAAGGATACTACACCAACTCTTTCCACGTAGACGTAAGACAAAAGATCACCGCATTCGAAAAATTTGCCTTCGAATCTAAATTCCAAGACAAATCCCAAGGCGGATGTATTTCCTATGTAGAAATTCCAAACATGAGTCACAACTTAGACGCAATAGAAACCATAGTAAAATATATCTACGACAATATCCAATATGCAGAATTTAACACCAAGAGTGACTACTGTGCAAAGTGCGGATTTGATGGAGAAATAAAAGTCAACGAAGAAGGACAATGGGAATGTCCACAATGTCACAACAAAGATAAAGACACCCTTACAGTAGTTAGAAGAACCTGCGGATACCTTGGCGAAAACTTCTGGACAGAAGGAAGAACCAAAGAAATAAAAGACAGAGTTCTACACATCTAATGAACTACGGACAAATTAGAAAATACGACGTGGCAAACGGAGAAGGCATAAGAACCTCCATCTTTGTCACCGGATGTAACCACCACTGTAAAGGTTGTTTTAACGAAGAGTACCAAGACTTTGACTTCGGAGAAAAGTGGACGGACAAAGAAACAAGAGAAGTAATAGAAGATTTAAAACTACAAGAAGTATCCGGACTCACACTAATAGGCGGAGAGCCAATGGAACATCCTCATGAACTAAAAGAAATCGTAAAAAAAATAAAAAGAGAAGTGGATAAATCCATCTGGGTCTACTCAGGCTTTACCTATGAAAAAATCTTAGAAGACGAAGAAAAACTGGCACTACTAAAAGAATGTGACATATTGGTAGACGGATTATTTATAGAAAAAGAATTGGACTTAAGCCTTAGATTTCGAGGCTCAAGAAACCAAAGAGTAATAGACATACAGAAATCCCTCGCAAATGGAGAAGTAACCATTTGGGACAAACTATAAACCTAGGACAACCTAGGTTTTTTTGTTTAGAATAAACGACAACAATTTAGTTTAAAAATTAAAACACTCATTCAAAAAATAAAAATTGTACTATAATATAAACAGGAGGTAAACCTTGAACAAATTTTTAAACAGAAAGAAAGTAAACATCTCTTTCAAAACTTATTTTATCGATGCAATGGGCGCCATGGCATATGGACTATTCGCATCATTACTCGTAGGAACAATACTTAACACCATAGGGCAAGAATTTAATATCGAATTTCTATCCAAGACCCTATGGCCAATAGTACAAGCTGCAACAGGACCAGCCATAGCAGTATCCATTGCGTATTCACTAAACGCACCGGACCTAGTCCTTTTCTCATCAGCAGTAGTTGGTGTAGCAGGATACCAGCTAGGAGGACCAATAGGAGTATTTATATCCACCATCTTCGCAGTGGAATTTGGAAAACTAATCTCTAAAGAAACGAAGATCGACATAGTCCTAACCCCGGTGGTAACAGTCTTAGTAGGAGCGATCATCGCCACATTTATAGGACCATATATCCAAGCTATGATGGTTGCAATAGGAAATGCAATCATGGCAGCCACAAAACAACAACCGCTAATCATGGGCATCATCGTATCAGTAGCAATGGGCATGATACTAACCTTGCCGATAAGTAGTGCTGCAATCTGCATAATGCTTGGTCTATCAGGCCTAGCAGGAGGAGCAGCAACCGTTGGATGTTGCGCAAACATGATAGGATTTGCAGTAATCTCATACAAAGACAACGGCTTCGAAGGACTACTAGCACAAGGAATCGGAACCTCAATGCTACAAATGCCAAACATCATAAGAAAACCAGTCATCTGGCTACCATCCATCGTTGCATCAGCAATCCTAGGCCCAATATCCACAATAATCTTTAAGATGGAAAACACCCCACTGGGATCAGGCATGGGCACCTGCGGATTCGTAGGACAAATAGGAACACTAAACGCAATGGAATCCATCTCAAAAGGAACAGTACTACTAAACATGGCACTACTCCACTTCATATTGCCAGCGATAATATCCTATGTAGTATACCTACTACTTAAAAATAAAGGCATAATAAAAGACGGCGACATGAAACTAAGTTAAAAATATTAATCGAATTTAAAATGAAATCAAAAAAGGCTACGGAAAATCCATAGCCTTTTTTTATCTTTAAATTCTATTCAAACACCTTATTAAAATTATTTACAGCTGGCAACTTTCTAATATTTTCATTCAACACCCAATATATAGCTACAATAAGTATTATAAAGCTTGATATAAATACAGTCTTCGAACTAGATAAGTATTCTCCTAAGAATCCGCCTAACAATGCTCCAAGCGGTGCCATAAAAGTTGATATTCCTACCATCGCTCCCATTGCAGAACCTATTCTGTTAGAAGGTACTATCATTTGCAGCATAGTTTGAGCATATACATTTACGACTCCTACCACAAACCAACCTACAGCATAAAAACTCACAGCTATTTTCATATTGTCTGAAGAATAAGAAACTCCAAACCAAGATAGGGCTACAATTATCATTTCATAGATATATAAGTTTCCTAAGGATATATCTTTTAATTTTGGTAATCCTGCAAATAAAGATCCTAAGAGAACTCCTCCTCCCATGCCTGCAAGCATTAGACTATAAAATATTTCATCTTTGCCGAATGCTGGTAAGACAGCACTTATAGATGTGGCTGAAAAATTGATAAAGACTACTCCGAGTACCAGGGCAAAAATTCTCGAATCTTTAAACAATACAAGTCCTTCCTTAAGATCTTTGAAGTGATTTTTTATTAAATTTTTTTCAGTATGTTTTTCTCTTTCGTTATATTGGCTAAGATTTTTTGATAATAGGCAAAACAAAAGTCCAGTTAAGATAAAACTCACACTATCAACATAAAAAGCTGTCATAAATCCAAATATTGAAATCATAATACCTGCCAATGTATCAAAGATCGCATTTGAACCTTGGTATGCCATGGTCATCAAGGAATTGGCTGAAACAAGTTCGTCTTCTGATAATATTTTCGGAAGTAGAGATATTTGACCAGGATAAACTAGCTGGTTTATCAATGAAATTATTGGCATTATTATCATGATGTGGTAAACATTAAGTCTTTCTACATAGTATAGCGCTGGAATTACAAGTATCAGTACCGCTTGAAAAAGTTGGCTAAAAATTAAAAACTTTTTCATATTAATCTTATCCAAAATTGGACTTAAAAATAATTGAATTATGGCTGTTGATGAGGTTAAAAATAGGGTTATACCTGAATAAACAGTCGAGCCAGACATCTTATAAACCAATAGAGTTGAGGCTATAGCGTATAAACTATCTCCAAAATTTGTAATCAGTCGTCCTATAAGCAGGACATAGAAATCTTTATTTTTAATCATTTTTAACATACTCCTTTTATTTAACGTTTTGTTTATTTTGACAGTCGACCTTTTTTAAACCAGCAAGGTTTAACTTGCTGGATCTAAGATAATTTATATATTTGCACTTGGAAGCTTTCAGAATCTTCTCCATTGTTACTATATTTTTTTATTAGTTCATTCAATTCTTTTTCAAAAGGCTCATAAGATTTTTTTGGAATTTTGAAATTGAATTGTTTTTCTTCCAAATTTTTATTAAATATTTCACTGTTTGGAATAAAAGCTTTGGCTACTGGTAGGAAATATTTTTGCGTGATTCCATTTATAAGCTCCGTATCTACTACCTCTATAATTCCATTTTGTTCCAAAATTTTTAGGTGATAATGGATTTTAGAACGACTAACACCTATGGCATCAGATAAATCTTGAGCTGTCTTGGGTGTAGTTCCTAAGGTCATGATTATTTTAAGCCTTATTGGATCACTTACAATATTTATTTCTTCTAATGAATTTAAAATATGCACTTCTTTCATACTCTTGCCCCTTTAAATTTATTATATACACTTTAACATGAGTAAAACTCATTGTCAAATATTTTTTAACGTTAAATTATTTATTTAAGTATTATATTTTTTAGATATGCTTTCAAATAAACTAAAAAAAATATCACGAATAATAAACCATATCCGTGACAAATCTTAATTTTTATTTAGTTTTATTCTGCTCGATTACTTCCTGAAGTAGGTCCAGACTCTTTACTCCTAGATCGATACATGGTGGGTTTTCTGCTATTAGGTCGACGCAATTTATGGTACTACCCAGTTTTTCAAAATTTTCTACATATATGGCACATATTCCTGCAAGATCCATGGTACCATAGGGCGGCTCTTCTGGTCCAAAGATAAGCGACAGTGCTGAGATTGCTCCTGTTAAGTAGCCACAGGTTGAGCCTGCTCCCATACCTCCTCCGAATCCTGCCACTGATTTCAACACTTCTTCTGGTAGATTTAATTTATATTCTTCATCCACCGCAAGGATGATGGCTTCTGCACAGTTGTACATGGGACCACTGTGGTTTTCGGCTTCATCCATATATCGTAAAAATATTTTACTTAACATATTTTTCTCCCATGATTTCCTTGGCTCTTTCGTAAAGCATGTGGACCTTCTGTCTCTCTTTTTCGTCGATGTCTCCTTGGTATTTTCCGCCTTCAAAGAGGTCCGTCATCTTGTAGACGTAGTATCTATTTCCGCCTTCTTGTCTAAATCTTGCCACATATGTGGGATGAAGCGCCACTTCAAAGTTTATTTCTTCTGCTTTTGTTATATCTATCTCCACCAGTACTCCCATTTCCGTGTCATAGGTGCCCATCCATGGTTGTCTTTGGTTGGAGATGGAATTTCCCATGGAATAGATTAAGAATTTATTTTTTCCTCCCACTTCCCACATTCCCGCTCTTCCAAGGACGTGTGGGTGAGATCCAAGCACAAGGTCCACTCCATTATCTAACATAAATTTCGACGCTTCCTGTTGTAATGTCGTCGGTTCTGTCTTGTACTCAACCCCGTAGTGAGGCATGGAGATGATTATATCTGCTCCATTTTCTTTTAAGTAATCTATATCCGATTTTATTTTTTCATAATTGATTGGACTTATGACATATTTTTTATCTGCAGGGATTACGCCTTCCATTCCATTGAAAATTTCTGAATAGGAGATAAATCCAACTTTTATTCCCTTTAAATCCACGATTGGTGGTTTTTCATCTTCAGTCTTCCTCGTGCCGAAGTGTATAAATCCATTGGCATCTAGTTCGTCAATTGTAGTAAATATTCCTTCTAATCCTGTGTCGATACAATGGTTGTTCGCAGTGGACATTCCCTTAAATCCAGCTTCCTTCAAATACTTCAAGGCTTCCTTAGGCGTGTTAAACATTGGATAACTGGCAAGAGGTCTATTTGGATTTATTGTTGTTTCCAAATTTGCAAAGGCAAAGTCCGCTCCTTTTAGATCTTCGCTTACTTTTTCGTAAAAGCTGGTGAAGTCGTACTCGCCTTTTTCCTTATTAAATGCACTTTTATAGGTAGGCATGTGAAACATTACATCCCCTGTTGCCATAAGCTTTACATGGACCGGCTCGATCTTTTCCGGTTCTTTCTCTTCGATTGTATCTGTTTTTTCTATTTTTGTAGTTTTTTTACTTGCACTATGTTGTCCGTAATAAAAGTATGCATAGGATAGGCATAGGGCTGCCGCAACGATAACTAGTAGTCCTGCCATTAATTTCTTCATTTCATTCTCTCCATCGCTTCTATTTTTGAAAATTCACATCCGCAGTAATCTTGTCTGTAGAGATGCAGTTCTTCTGATATCTCTACTGAGCGTTTAAATCCATTCTTCTTTTTAAAGTCGCTCATCAGGTAGCTTACCCCGATCCTTTCTCCCAAGGCAATGCCCATCTTATTTAAAACTTGAGAATTCTTATGAGGGCTTATGGATAATGTGGTGGTGAAGTAGTCGTAGCCCTGGGCTTTTGCATACTCTCCCGCTTTTTTAAGGCGGAGGTAGTAGCACCTCATGCATCTCTTGCCCCCTTCTCTCTCCCTTTCAAGTCCACTTGCAATGTTTAAAAATTCATCGTGATTATAAGGCACGGCAATAATCCCTATCTTGGATTGATTTTTATCTTCCATATGGGCGATTACTTTTTTCTGTTCGATGACCCTCTTGTCAAATTCCTCTTCACTATCCAGGTTTGGATTGAAAAATAAAATATCTATTTCAAAATATTTTACCAGCCTTTCAAGCACCGCAGTGGAGCAAGGTCCGCAACAGGAATGGATTAAAAGTCTCGGCTTTCTATCTAATTTTTCTATTATTTTATTCATTTCTATGTCGTAATTGATTTTCATAGTCATATTATAACATGTAGAGCATTTATTTTATATTTGGACATAAAAAAAGAGTGGTCTCCCACTCTATTTCTAAATCAACCTGGTGGCCAATTTAAACTTCTGCCTGCAAGCACATGGAAATGTAGGTGATCTACAGTCTGTCCACCGTCTTCTCTCGCATTGTTTACGATTCTAAATCCATTTTCAATTCCCATATCTTTTAAAACTTTTTTCGCTACAAGGAATATATGTCCTATTAATTCTTTGTGTGCTTCATCTAGTTCGTAGGCACTTTTAATATGTTCCTTTGGCACGATTAAAAAGTGAACTGGGGCTTCTGGATTTATGTCTTTAAAAGCATACACTAAATCGTCTTCGTACACTTTTTCTGATGGGATGTCCCCATTTATTATTTTACAGAATAAACAATCCATACTAACTCCTTTCTATTTCTACAATGGCGCTTTCGCCATCAATTGCAACTATTTTTGCATCGCGAACCTGGTTTTTAAGTTCCAAGTCGGTCTTAATCTTACAATCTATATAATTTGTGCTATATCCTCTCATATACCCGTCTTTTTCTTCTTCAAAGAGGATTTCTAACGTTGTGTTTTTATTTTTTTCTATAAATCTTTCCATCATCTTGTCTGAAAGTTCGAGAAGTCTGTTGGATCTTTCGATCTTTATATTTCCATCAACCTGGTTTTTCATTTCCGCCGCAGGAGTTCCAGATCTCTTTGAATATTTAAAGACGTGAATCTTAGAAAATTCAACCCTCTTAACTAGGTCCACCGTATCTTCAAAATCTTCATCAGTCTCTCCAGGAAATCCAACGATGATATCTGTAGTTAGACCAACATAAGGATAGTACTCTCTTATTAAATCACAGGTTTCTATATATTCTTCCCTCGTGTAGCGTCTGTTCATAGCTTTTAAAACTGCATTGGATCCGCTTTGTAAACTCAAATGGAAATGGTCGCAGACTTTTCCCGTCGCCTTTATCCTCTCGAGAAAATCTCTTGTGATAGTTATCGGTTCAATGGAAGATAGACGTATTCTCTCAATACCATCCACCTTAGCAATCTCTTCTATAAGGTCCACAAGTCTTTCATCTCCGAGATCTTTTCCATAGGATCCGATGTGAATCCCAGTTAGCACCAATTCCTTGTAGCCAGCTTCACTTAGCCTTTTCGCTTCCTCCACAGAATCTTCAATGGTTCTCGATCTAATCGGACCTCTAGCATATGGAATGATGCAGTAGGTGCAATATCTGTTGCATCCGTCCTGAACCTTCATGTAGGACCTGGTCATCTCCGATTCCTTGTCGATTTCAATATGTTGAAACTCTGTAAAACCTTTAAGGGATTTGACGATGGAGATTTGATTCTTGTCCTTCTTAAAATTTTCTACCAACTCAAAAATTCTACTTCTGTCGGTGGTACCCATTATGATGTCCACGCCTTCGATAGCCTTTACTTCATCTGGGCTAACTTGGGAGTAACATCCAACCACACAGACGATGGAATCGGGATTTTCCCTCTTGGCACGCCTAATATACTGTCTCGATTTTCTATCTGAAAGATTGGTAACTGTGCAGGTGTTCACCACGTACACGTCTGCCACATCCGTTTCACTATCTACTTCTATATATCCATTTTTTTCAAAGATTTCTTTCATAGCTTCTGACTCGTATTGGTTGACCTTGCAACCGAGGGTCAAAATTGAAAATGTCTTCAACGAACCACCTCATTTATACCGACCTGGTAGCAAGCGACAATTGCCGCAGTCTCCGCCCTTAGGATTCTAGTTCCAAGGGTTACGATTTTGCATCCCAAAGTCTTTAAATATTCTATCTCCGAATTTTCAAATCCGCCTTCCGGGCCGATTAATATGGAGATTTCTTCTATACCTTTTATATTTTTTAAAACATCATCGATGTAGAGATTCTCTGCACCTTCGTATGGAACGATCAATGTCCCTTTAAAATTTATATTTTCTAATTTTTCTGGGTTATTTATAGTTGGAATTATATCTCTCTTAGATTGTTTCGCAGCAGATTCCAAAATCTTTTGCCATCTCAGTAGCTTCTTATCTTCCTTGCCCTTTATATTTACAACAGTTCTCTTAAATATTACAGGAGTGATAGAAGATACACCCACCTCTGTGGTTTTTTCCAAAGCAAGTTCGAACTTATCCTGTTTGATAAGCGCCATGTAGAGATTGATACGAACTTTGGCCTCGTGGGAATTTTCCACTTCTCTTAAAATCTTAAGTTCACCGTCATAGATTGCTCTATAAACTTTGCCAGAAGAGACAATCTCAAACTCTTCATCTGGATTTAGCCTCACCACGTTTAAAAGATGGTGTCTGTTTTCTTCAGAAAGACTTTCCAAACTGTCTTGAAACACTCTAAACATCGATACTTCTACCTATGATTAGAGACCAGCCATTTTTCTTCTTGATATCTAAAATTTCAAACTCATTTCTTTCAAGCTCGTCCACAACCATTTGAATCTTTTCTTCGATAATTCCAGAAGCGATGAAAATTCCATTTGGAACTAAATGTTCTCTCAAATCGAATACTAGTCCGGTTATGATTTCAGCAATGATGTTTGAAACGATAATATTTGCAGTACCATCCACCACATCTAGAAGATTTCCAAGATGGACTTCCATTTTGTCATCAACATGATTAAGTTTTGCGTTTTCGATACTTGTTTCGACGCATTTTTCATCGAGATCTACCGCCACTATTTTCTTAGCACCAAGTTTTGCCGCAGCGATACCCAAAATTCCAGAACCGCATCCAACGTCAAAGACAACATCATTATCTTTAACATATTTTTCGAGAGCTTCAAGACACATGTAGGTAGTTTCGTGAGTCCCGGTGCCAAAAGCCATGCCAGGATCGATTTCCACAATTAATCTATCTTTAAACTCTTCTTCCAAATCTTCCCAAGAAGGTTTGATTAAAAGTTTATCCGCAATAGGCACTTGGTGGTAGTATTTTTTCCAGTTATTTGCCCAATCTTCATCGTCTTTTATAAGATAGCTGGTCTTAGTATTTTCAATATCTTTAAAAAGATTTATAAGACTCTTCGCCATCTCTTCATTTTCAGGAAAAGCAGTGAGCTCCACCGCATCAGAATCAATATTTAACACATTTTCGTCAACGAAATCCCAGCTGTCCTTTGAACGACCGAGCTCGTCTATAACTTCCTTGCTAGACTCCATGTACTCAAACAAATTGTTGTCATAGAGAATATTTAACACTTCCTCCTTGTGAGAAGTGTCCGTTTCTATTTTAAATTCAATATATTTCATATAATCACCTGTATAAATTATATCATAAATGGATAAACTTTCGATTTATGATTTGTGATGGAAAGGACAAAATCTGATTGATTTTTGTAGTGGGAGCTATTAATGAGTAATCACAACACAAAAAATAGAAAAACTCTGCCGAAGCAGAGTTCTTTTATTCTTATTAAGTTTTTTACATCTATTAATTATTAAATAATCCATTGAAGAAATCTAGGAAATCATCCATGTCGCCGTATCCATATCCACCTTGATCTCCTTGTCCTGGATTTCCTTGTCCACCGTTAAATCCGCCATCTTGACCTTGGTCATTTTGGTTTCCATCGTCTTGACCTGGTTCTACTCCATTTTGTCCTGGGAGTCCTTCTTCGACTTTTTGTTTTGGAACCTTGTAATCTGTAAATGTGATTTCAATTTTTACTTCTTTTCCATTTCTCAAGATGGTTGCCTTTGCTACATCTCCTGGATTGTACTTGTAAAGTAATGCTCTTAATACTTCGTTGGTTACAACTTTTGTACCATCGATTTCCATAAGGATATCACCTTTTTTGATTCCAGCTTTTTCTGCAGGGCTTCCACTTTCGACTTTGGCAATGAATTGTCCGTAATTTGTTCCAAGAGATTTATTTACCATTCTTTGAACTGATTGAACAGGCATGATGGTAGCTCCCAATGCAACTGGTTGATATTCTCCAGTCTTTAAAACAGATTCTATTATTGGTTTTATTGAATTGATTGGAATTGCAAATCCCATACCTTCAGCACTTTGAAGTTTCACGGTGTTTATTCCGATGATCTTACCATTTTGATCTACTAGAGGTCCACCAGAGTTACCTCCGTTTATAGATGCGTCTGTTTGGATAAGTCCAACCATGTATCCGCCGCCGTCTACTTGACCGATAAATCTGTTAAGTCCAGAGATAACTCCTTTGCTTAGAGATCTTTGGAATGCAAGGTCAATTGGGTTTCCAATGGCGATAGCAGTTTGACCTACTTCAAGTGCATCTGAATCTCCAAGTTCAGCTGGCACTAAGTTGTTCGCCCCTTCAATCTTTACGATGGCGATATCTACAGCCTTGTCAGACCACACAACTTTACCCTTTACTTTTTGACCGTCATTTAGAAAAACTTCCACATCCTTAGCAATATTTTCGCCGATTCTAATTACGTGAGAGTTAGTCAAAATATATCCGTCCTTGGAAATTATAACTCCTGATCCAGTACCTGTTATTGCTTGGGTACCAAAGATTGTTCTTTGATATCCCTTGGTAGTGATACCAACTACAGATGGCACTACCTTCTTAAAGACTGCACTACCCACATTTTCTGAATCACTGGCGTTTATCTTAACAGGTGTGGTGCTTCCTGGTTCAGTTTCTGTCACAGAAGAATTCATATTGCTTCTGATTAAAAAATTATATGTGATAGCAGATCCTAAGATTGAACCTATAAGTGAAAAACAGATTGCTAAGAAAACCACGGACTTGCCGGATTTTTTTCTGTTTCTCCTTTTATTTTCTCTTCTAACTTCATATTCATTTAAAGGTTTATTTTCTAAATTGTTGTTAAATTCGTCCATTTTCTTACCTCCAATTTTTATTATACCCATTGTATCCTTGTTATGTGATAATGGGGTTAAGTTTTTGAGTTAAGAAAAACATTAAATTCTGAATGTTTATGGAAGATAATTTTCAAATAGAGAGATTTCTTTTAGAATATCTCTTAGACTTTCAGCTTTAAAACCGCTGTATCCAACCATACTTTCTGCATGAAGCATAGAACTTAAAATTGCCTCATGAACCGCATCAATGGTTGCGTTAAATACAGGATCTATCTTGTCATCGAGAAGGCATTTAACTTCTGTGAAATTTCCACCATCGTGAAGAATCTTGTTGCAGGTTGAAAAAGCAACAGCTACCTCTCCACTTCCATTTCCTGAGTTGGCACCAGTTCTTGAGATTCCAGACATCGCCCTCTTAGCAACACGTTTAAGTTGTCTTGAAGAAAGAGGGATATCCGTAGCAATGATAACTATGATGGAGCCCTGTTCCTTTTCCTTGGAACAATTCGTCCTTTCATTATTTAAATTGTCTCTATAGTCTTTTATGTTTACTCCCTCGATGGTGAGCTCGTCATACTTTGCATGGTTTGTAAGTACAAGGACCCCGACGGTATAATCTTCGCCTATGTTTACAATCCTAGAAGCAGTGCCTATTCCACCTTTAAGCTCATGACATCTCATGCCACGACCAGCTCCAACAGCACCTTCTTCCACCACACTACCAGCAGACTCGATCGCCTTTAGCACATCCTCTTCCTTTACATGAAGAGCACGAATATCGTTTAGCCTCATGTCATTGCACTCAAGCACTGGACAGTTAACCGTACCAGTGGTCCTTCCAATCTCAGGATTTTTACTAAGCATGTATTTCACTGAAGCAGTAAGTGCATTTCCAACAGAAAGAGTGTTGGTTAAGATAATTGGAGCCTCGAGAGTTCCTAGTTCTTCTATTTGCACAAGTCCTGCAGGCTTCGCAAAACCATTTATTACATGGACACCGGCAACAAGTTTTTCTTTAAAAATATTTTTCTTAGGAATGATTGCAGTGACACCAGTATTTTGACCCTCTCCATTCAAAGTCACATTGCCAACTGCCACTCCTTCTACATCGGTAATACTATTTTTTTACCTTTTTTAAATCTTCCAATATTTATACTAAGTCCCATAATTCCTCCTTTTTTAAAAGTAATTATAGCACAATTTATTTGAGAAATTAATACGGTATCAACTTAAATTTTTTGATTGACATCTAATAGTTAAGATACTAATATATAATTAAAATAATAAGGAGGAATCAAATGAATAATGTAAAGACAAAGAAAAAACCAGAATTTGGTTATGCAGTACTATTACTGCTCGTTCTTGCAGCAATACTCGTTTGTGGGCTTAGTGTAATCAAAGCACCACTAGCAGTAATCATGTTTATCTCGTGGCTTGTAGTGAATTTATTTGCAATAAGACTGGGATATACATATAGTGAACTAGAAAAAATAGCGATAACTCAAGTAGGACACTCCCTACAATCAGTAGTTATAATGTTGGCAGTAGGTATGCTTATCTCTTCATGGATAGCATCTGGAACCGTTCCAACCATAATCTATTATGGACTACAAATAATTAATCCAGACTACTACCTAGTTACAACTCTAGTTATCTGCGCAATAGTATCTATGTTCACAGGAACTTCATGGGGAACCATAGGAACAGTAGGGGTAGCTTTACTTGGAATAGGAATAAGTTTAGGAATCCATCCAGGCATGATAGCAGGAGCATTGATTTCTGGATCATGGTTTGGCGACAAACTTTCACCATTATCAGACACCACCAACTTCCAATCAGGAGTAATGGGAGTGCCTCTAATGACTCACGTAAAACATATGCTATACACAACCGTACCAGCATTTATAGTATCAGGAGTATTATTCTTTATTCTAGGAAAAGGAAATGTGCAATCATTTAATGATTCCGTAATCCTAGAAATAACATCAAAGTTAAGTACATTTTTCAAAATAAACCTACTAACATTGGTGCCATTAATAGTTGTAATCATACTACTAATCAAACAAAGACCTGCATCACAATCAATTCTAATAGGAGCAATACTAGGTATGGCAATCGCAATATTCTACCAAGGTTTTGATGTAAAAATGGTAATCGGAAGTGGACTTACAGGATTTAAGTACGAATTTAATGACGACTTCTTCAACAAACTATTAAATCGTGGAGGTATGGACTCAATGACTAGAACTATCCAAGCCCTTATCTTTACCACAGGGCTAGGTGGTATGCTTAGAGAAATGGACATACTAAAAGTAATAATCGATCCACTATCACACAAAATAAAATCAACATTTGCACTTATTGCATCAGGAATATTCATAACATATCTATCAATAGCTCTAACAGGTTCTCATATGTTTGCAGCAATAATGGTTCAATCAACCATGTTAGATCTATACAAGAAAAATGGATTAAAACCAGAAAACGCATCAAGAATAACAGAGGACTGCGGAACTCTTGGAGTAACACTTATCCCTTACGGAGTAACAGCCCTATTCATAGTAGACACATTGGGAATAGACTTTGGAACATTCTTCCCATACGTATTCTTCTGCTTCCTATGCCCAGTATTTAACCTACTATGTGGCTTAACAGGCATCGGAATCGCAAGATACACAGAAGAAGAAATGAAAGAAATGGATTTACAAGAGGTATAAAATGGAAAAATTAGCTATTACAACCCGTGGCAGTCTTGAAGATATGTACACCTTCGGGACTGTAGTAGTTGTAGACGAAAAAAACAATATCGTATACGAAAAAGGAAACAGCGAAGAAATCGCCTATCCAAGATCATCTGCAAAACTAATGCAAGCAATCACACCGCTTAGCTTAGGAGCAAAAGAAAAATTTAATCTTACGGAAAAAGAAATTGCAATAATCTGCGCTTCCCACTCAGGAGAAGACTTCCACATAGAAACTGTAAGAGGTATCCTAGAAAAAGCGGGACTAGATGAAAGTTATTTAAAATGTGGTCCCCACTATCCTTTCAAAGAAGATGTAGCAGAAAGAATGAAAAAAGAAGGCATAAAGCCAAGAGACATCCACAACAACTGCAGTGGTAAGCACACAGGCATGCTACTTTCCTGTTTAATCAACGGTTGTAGTCTAGGTGATTACTATAAAATAGATCATCCAGTACAACAAAAAATAACAGAAAATATTGAAAAAATATGTATGTGTAAAATACCGAGAGAACACATCTCAGTAGATGGATGCGGAGTGCCAGTACATGCAATGACCATGAGGGAATTTGCCCATGGAATGGCAAGACTATCTGACTACGAAAATCTAGATGGATATGAAGAAGCAGCAAAAGATATCATCCACGCCATCACAAACAATTCTAAATACACTTCAGGATCAGACAGAATAGACCATAAATTAATCTCAAAATATCCAGGAAAAATCATAGTAAAATCAGGAGCAAATGGATATTTCGGAGGATTCTTGCCAGATAGAAAACTCGGCATAGCAATAAAAACCTATGATGGAATCAGCGAAAAGAGAAATCTAGTTTTAATAGAACTTTTGAAAAAACTAGAAGTTATACAAAAAGAAGACTATGACTACTTCGATAATCTATATAGCAAAGACATTAAAAATCACAGAGACGAAGTAGTAGGAGAAGTTAAACTCTGTTTATAATAATTAAATAAAAATTTCTCTTTAAAGAACTCTGCGTTTTGCAGAGTTTTTTATTTTTCAATAAAAAAGAAGAGGTTATTCCTCTTCTTCCTCTTCACCTACTGGTGGTTCTTCAATTTTTAGTTCTATTTTTTCTATTCTCTTATCTTTTGCTGTTAATTCTGTAAGTGTATATATGTCTTTGTATTTTACTGAGTGCATGATCTTGTCGCTATCGTCTGGAATAAATCCAAGTAGTTCTACCATAAGTCCTGAGATTGTTTCGTGGTTGTCTGATTCTAAGTCTGTTCCTAGTTCGTCGTTTATATCCTCTAGATTCAACCTTCCATCGATTATAAATGTATTTTCATTTACCTTTTCAATCTTCGGTTCGTCCTTGTCGTATTCGTCTTCGATTTCACCGACTATCTCTTCTACTATGTCTTCCATAGTTACCATTCCAGAAAATCCACCGTACTCATCTATAAGTATTGCAAGATAGCTTTTATTTTCTTGAAGTTCTTTTAGCAGTGAGTCAATCTTCTTGGTTTCTGGCACGAAGTATGGTTCTTTCAGTACGTTGTCGATGTTTACACTCTTGTAGTCGTTTCTTGCGTATTCCAAGAATAGATCTTTTATATAAATCGTTCCTACTATATTATCTGTGTTTTCTCTATATACTGGCACCCTTGAGTAACCTCTAGATAGAATCTCTGGAATTACATCTGCGTTAAATTCATCGTAGTCTAGCATGTAGATATTGGTTCTCGGGGTCATGATTTCGTAGGCGAGTCTATCGTCAAAGTCCATTATTTTAACGATCATCTCTTCCCCTTGAGAATTGATTACACCCTGTTCTGTGGATACTTTTATATATCCCTTTAACTCTTCTTCTGAGATCTTTTCTTCAACATCTTCGCTATACTTACCCATGATTTTAAGTGTTATTGTCGTTGCAAAGGATGCAAGTTTCACAAATGGATAGGTAAGCATTGTAAAAATTTGGATTGGCTTTGCTGAAAATAGTGCTACTGATTCTGCATTTTGTAGTGCAATTCTCTTAGGTACAAGTTCTCCAAACACCAATGTGAAGAATGATAGTACAAATGTTACTATTATAAGTGCCAATGTAGGTCCATAATAAATTCCCAATTCGACAAAATAATGACCTAACATTTTAGATACGGATGTTGCCGCTGATGCAGATGAGAAAAATCCTGCCAATGTTATACCAACCTGTATTGTTGACAAGAATCTAGTCTGATCTTCTGTGACTCTTAAGAGAGTCTTCGCTCTCTTATTTCCATCATCTGCTAGATTTTCTATCTTAGTTTTATTAGCCGATACTATCGCCAGTTCTGCTGCTGAGAAAAACGCATTTATTAGCGTAAGTATAAATATTAAAATAAGCTGAGGTATTAACCCTCCACTTCCATCGTCCATATATTCCTCCTTATTATTTTATTATAGCAAGTTTTATTTATTTTTTCTATTATCTTAAAAATTTATCCATTTTATGATAAACTTATATAAATTATTAAAGGAGATGATCTTATCAAGAAGAGAACTATAGTTTTAATTTCTATTATATTAATTGGTGCCAGTTTTGCCGCAGGGATTTTCTATGGCGGCAAAAAGGACAATACCAAAGTCGACTCCACAATTCTTACCAATAGATTAAATAGTATTAGAGAACTTTCGACGCTGGAATACAAGTACACAAAGATGGTTACCTATTCCAATGTCAAGACTTTTTATGGTTGGGAAGTTCCTTTTACTGAAAAGAAATTTATAATAACCTATAACGGAAGTATAAAGTCTGGCATCGACTTAAATGATGTAACTGTTGCCGTTGATAATAATAAAAAAGAGATCAAGGTAAATCTTCCAGAGGCGAAGATTTTGTCCCACGAAATAGACGAAGATTCAATCAAGATTTTCGATGAAAAGAATTCAATCTTCAATCCTCTAAAAGTTGAAGATTTTAAATCTTTTGCTACTGACCAAAAGGACAATGTTGAAAAGGAAGCTATCAAAAAAGGTCTTTTAACTGAAGCCGAAAAACATTCCAAGGATGCACTCCTAGAAACCTTTAGTATCGACGGATTATTAGACGATTATAAAGTAATATTTGAGTGAGGTTAATATGAAAATATCAATTCCAAAAGAAATAAAAGACAATGAATTCCGTGTTGCCATTACACCAGGTGCTGTAAACACTCTTACCCTAGCTGGTCACGAAGTCTATATAGAAGAAGGCGCCGGCATATCTTCAGGTTTCACAGATGAAGAATACAAATCTCAAGGCGCTAAGATTGTAGATCAAAAAACCTGTTGGGAAGTAGCGGATATGATTTACAAAGTTAAGGAACCTCTAAAAGAAGAATATAAATTCTTCCGTGAAGGACTAATTATATTTTGTTACCTTCACCTTGCTGCCAACGAAGAACTTACAAAGGAACTTTTAAAGAACAAGGTTACTGGTGTTGCATTTGAAACTGTTGAAGTAAATGGAAAGCTTCCACTACTTCGCCCAATGTCAGAAATCGCAGGTAGAATGGCAATCACAGAAGGATCTTTCTACCTTTCTAAACAAGCTGGCGGAAAGGGAATCTTACTTGACGGAGTGCCTGGAGTTGCTCCTGCTCACGTAGTAATAATCGGTACCGGTGGTGTAGGAAGAAGTGCCGTTAAAGTTGCAACAGGAATGGGCGCAAGAGTTACCGCAATCGGACACAATATGGAACAACTTTCTCAACTTATAGATATATTTGGAAACTCAATCGAAACACTTTATTCAGATCCATACAATATTTCAAAAGCAGTTGAATCAGCAGATCTAGTAATATCTACAGTACTTGTACCTGGATCTAAAGCTCCATGTCTAGTGACAGAAGAGATGGTAAAATCCATGGGAGAAGGATCAGTAATAGTGGACGTGGCAATCGACCAAGGCGGTTCAATAGAAACCACCAAGAATCATCCAACCACCCACTCCAATCCAACTTTTGTAAAACACGGCGTAATTCACTATGCAGTTGCAAATATCCCAGGCTCAGTTCCAATGACATCCACCAAGGCACTTTCAAACGCAACTTCTGAATTTGCAAACTTAATTGCAAAAGACGGAATTAAAAAGTCAATGGAAAATCACGGACTAAAACTTGGAATAAATACCATGGGCGGATATATAACCAATGCCGCTCTAGCAAAAGTATACGAAGAAGACTACAAGGATCCACAAGAAATCATATGAATAAGATAAGAACCAATGGATTTATTTTAAAAATTATCGCCATAGTTACCATGGTCATCGACCATTTTACTGCGGCATTTGAACTTTCACTACCGGAAAACATCTACCACTTAGGCAGAAATATCGGAAGGACATCATTTCCTCTCTTTGCCTACATGATTGCAGTGGGATATATACACACTAAAAATAAAAAAAATTACCTACTGAGGCTAGTAGGCGTTGGACTTATCTCTGAAGTTCTATTCGACTACCTTCTTTTCGATAAGTTTTTTGTAATGAGTTATAACAATATTTTCTTTACCCTGGCGCTTGGACTTCTTGCCCTTATCATAAGTGGCTATGTAAGAGAAAATATTAAAAATCTATATGTAGCAGCAATAGTAGAATATGCAGCAGTATTTCAAATAGGATACCTTGCACAATTTTGCCACACCGATTATGGATTCTACGGAGTATTTTTGATATATACATTCTATATCTACCTAAGATCAAAGAGCAAAATCACACTTCTACTGCCTATGCTTTTTGGAATGATACAGACACCATATGTACTTCCAGCATATCTTCTAATCTACTTAGACGATGGCACCCATGGAAGGCATCTCTCCAAGTACATCACCTACCTGTTCTACCCAGCTCATATCTTGGTGGCGATACTTCTAAGAGGATTTGTCGGGGCATAAATTTTATAGTATTAAATATAAAAAATATTAAAAAACACACAAATCAACTGACTTGTGTGTTTTTTGATGTATTATCATTACATTATTGGTTCCCAATGATCTCCAGTCCATTCATATTGTCCATTACTAGTATAGCTATTGCCAGTTAATGGATCTGTTGCATATATTGGTCTATCGCCTGGTTTTACTACTTTTTCCCATGGGATTGCTTGCTTATTCTCATTCCACAATGGTGGCTGTATTGCACCAGCAGTTCTTAATATAACCCATTCATATTGAAAATGCCCTTCTCCAGTTTTTGGGTCTATTTTATATGGTTGTCCACCCATTGACATTTTTTCTTTTCCATCCGCAAATCCATCATACCCATAAAGTGAATACCAACCATCCAATGCAATATCTCCTTCTTTGAAAATTGAACCATCTTTCATAATTAGTCCTGTATAAGGGTCTACTCCTTGTCTTGCTCCTAGAATTCCTGCTGCTCCACTTTCAAGGGTTACTCTTGTGCCATCGGCTTTGATTACTATATCGCCTTCTTGTGGTTGTCTTACATATTTTCTTTTCATTTTTTCTTTCCAAATCATTGGTTTGGATGGGTCTGTTAATTGTAGTCCTTGTTCATCTACTGTTGGCTTCTTAGCTTCTTGTGTTGTTCCACCTAAACCTTTTATAATAATTGCTGTTTCTGCACGAGTTAGTGATTTAGCACCATTGAAGTTTTGTTTTTCATCGCCTTTTATTAGTCCAGCATTTACTACATTTGCTACAAAATCTTTGTATTCGTTTGGGATATTATTAAAGTCTTTTATTGTTGTTGGCTCCGCTTTATTTAGCTTTTGATTCTTTAACTTTTCTAATCCTAGTGATAGATATTTTGCCATTTCATTTCTTGAGATTTCTGCATTTGGATTTGCAATTTTTTCTGTTATTACACCCTTACTTTTTAGTTCATTAAGAGTTGGATTGTACCATTCTCTTGGATTTTTATTGTCTGGCCCTTGTTTAACGCCGAGTGTATTGTTTAGAAGTGTCAAGAACTCTGCATAACTTACCTTTCTACTTGGTTTAAATGTGTTGTCTTGGTATCCATTTATTATTCCAGCATCTGTTAGTTCTGTTACAGCTTCATAGAACCAGTCGCCTTTTTTAACATCTGTAAAATCCTTCGCAAAAATATTTGTCGGTGATAATAATATAGCTGTTAATGTTACTATTGTTATTAGTTTTTTCCTCATTTGCTACTCTCCTTTGTATTTCTTAATTAAATTATACATTAATTCTAAGTTTTATAGAACTATTAAGAAGTATAATAATTCCATTAACTTAGATGACCCCAAGCATAAAAAAAGCACCTTCAAGGTGCTAATTTTTTTGGTGAACACGAGAGGAGTCGAACCTCCGGCCTAGGCTTTAGGAGAGCCTCGCTCTATCCTGCTGAGCTACGTGTCCGTATTTATTTATTATACCAAAATATTGAAAATTTTTCACTTTTTCTGGTAGAAAATTTAAATTTCGATTATTTGGGTATATAAAGTATAAGGAGGAATATTATGATTTGGAGTATAATCGTCGGCGGTGTAGCCGGCTGGATTGCTAGTATTATAATGGGTAAGAACGCAAGCATGGGAATATTTAAAAATGTCATCGTAGGTATCGTAGGTGGATCCATCGGAAGATTCGTACTTGGTATGTTTAATATTATCCAAGGTGAAGGCACCAAAGCATCACTTGCAGTAGGCGTGTTCGGAGCAGTAATTCTACTAGCAATTGTAAACGCAATTACTGGAAGAAAATAAATATATTTTATTTGTATTAAAATTAAGAGAGACTCGCGGTCTCTCTTTTTTTGTTTATTACTTAGTCACCTAAGCCTACTATGTCATCGCCGTTTTTCTCTGCAAAGTCTAGTATTTTCATAAGTTTACCGATATAGTTTCTTATTTTTTTCATGGATAGATTATATTTTTCTATTATTTTATTTTCTAGTTTCGCATTTTCTTCTAAAAATCGAGTAATGGATTCTAAAAATTCTTTTATAAATTTAATTTCTCCATTATCTATCTTGGATATTCCATAGAGATTTAATTCCAAATAGTTTTCGTAAAATTCAAATTCATTTTTATAATCGAAAATAAAATCCTGAAATCTTTTTGGTTCTTCCGTATAGGCTTCTTTATTCTTAAGTTTTATAACTTTGTAGTGAGCATCTTCTCTATCTTTTGCAGAAACTATTATAAGCGCCATTACAGTTCTCTTTTTACTTGTCCGTAGGTTTTAAATCCTTCTAGCACTTCGTCCATCTCTTCTTTGCTTAGCACTACCGGCTCTCCTACGCTCATGGCTGTTACTTGGATCTCTGCCACATATTCCATTCCCTTTGCAAGTCCGTAAGCAGATTTTAAACTCTTGCCACATACTACTATTCCATGGTTTGCAAGGAGGACTGCGTTACTTTCTCCTGCAGATTCTACCGCAACTTTTGCAAGTTCTTCTGTGCCGTATCTTCTATATGGTGCACAAGGAACTTCGTTTGTTCCTGCATCTGCTATGACATAGTGGACCGCCTTTATCGGCATCCTAAGGGTCGATAATGTTGTGCAGAATTTGGAATGGGTGTGGACTACGGCTCTAGCTTCCGGTTTATTTTTATAAAATAGTGTATGGAGATGCCATTCGCTGGATGGTTTCCTCGTGCCTTCTATAATATTTCCCTCAAGATCCATGACAACTATATCTTCTGGTGTCGTGTCGAAATATCCAATCCCAGATGGCGTAATAAGCACAACTTCTTCTTCTTTTAAATAGATGGAGAGGTTGCCGCTAGTGCCTGAGGATAGTCCTTCTGAAGACATCTTTTTTCCATATTCAACTAATTCTTTCTTCTCTTCTAAATACATCTTAACCTCTAATAAAATTTCCCGTCGCTATCTTTGAAATAATTTTTAAGTTCTTTCGGACTAAAGATTCCCTTGTCTGTTACCACTCCCTTTACAAGTTCAAATGGAGTTTTATCAAAGGATGGGTAGTAACCTTTCACACCTTTTTGAGTCTGTTTTACTCCTCCAAGTAGCAGTGATTCCTCTGGGTTTCTCATTTCAATCTTCACATCGTCAAGAGTCTTCTTTCCTAAATCTGGAATTCCTGTAACATAGTATGGAACGCCAAAGTGTTTACAAAGTAGAGCAATCTGTAATGTGCCCACCTTGTTTACCACAGATCCGTCTTCTGTAATTGTATCTGCTGCAGAACTAAATACGTCCACCATATTCTTGGAAAGTATCTCTCCAATCATATTGTCTGTTACCACGGTGGTGTCGAATCCTTCTTCTGCAAAACATGATGCGGTGAGTCTCGCTCCTTGAAGGAATGGTCTAGTCTCTGGACAGATTACTTTGAACATTTTATTTTCTCTCTTTGCAGCTCTTATAACTGTTCCGATTATGGTTTCTCCGTAGCATTGGGTTAAGAGTGTTCCGCCTTCCGGAATAAGTTCTAGAAGACTATCTCCCACCTTTTGCATAGTTGTATACCTTCTGTTGAGAGAGTTAACCGTATCTTCTACGATTAATTCTATCGGATCTTCTCCTTTTTCTATTGCATCTTTTGCAATTTCTAAACATCTTGAAGTTATGATTCCATACCTAGATGCGGTGGTTATTCTCGCGTTGCGAAGTGCGTCTTCTGCTTCTTCTAAGAATTTAATTCTTTCGCTCTTTTCTAAATTTCTAGATTCATATGCTGCAAGTGCCATACCCATACCCACTGCAGTATATGGTCCTGCACTTTGAGTTACGAGATTTTGAATGGCAAGGACCACTTCTTTATAGGTCTTGCAATTTACAAATTTTACTTCTCTTGGATACACTCTTCTGTCCAAGATTCTAACCTGACCATCTTCATACCAGGCTACATTTTCATATCTAAGTAGGAATGGCATTCCCTTATCTTCTCTAATCATATTTCTCCTATTTCGCTTTCTTTCTCATTCTATTTCCAAATATTGCAAGGGCGATTATGGTTGCCGTATATGGTATTGCCATGGTTAGTTGACTTGGTACCACGTTTTGTATTGCAACTCCAAAGGCTTGACATGCTCCAAAGAAGAGGCTTGATATTATACAAAATATCGGATGATTTCTCGCCATTGATGCAGCTGCCATTGCAATGAATCCTCTACCTGCAGTCATGTTTTCTGTAAAAAGTGTAACTTGACCTAGACTTAGTGCAACTCCTCCAAGTCCACAGAGAGCTCCGGAGATTATTACAGTAATCATCTGAGTTCTAAGTGAATTGATACCGAGAGAGTTGGCTGCATTTATGTTTATTCCAACTGATAGGGTTCTAAATCCTCTAACGGTTTTGTAAAGGAAAACATATATTAAAAATGCAGTGAAGTAAGATAGATAATCCAAAATTGTTAAATTTTCAAAAACTCTTCCTACAAAAGGAATATCTTTTATAATTGGTAGATTAATCTTTGTTAGTGAAATTAATTCTGGAGAGGAGAAACTTCCCTTTACTCCCAAAATAATATATAGAAATATTGCAGTAAGTCCACCTACAAGTAGGTTAATAGAAGTACCTATTACCATGTCCGCTGCCTTGTACTTAACTTGTAAAAATGCAACGATTGTGCCGATGATACTTCCTGCAAGCATCCCTGCAAGAATTGAAAGGATGACACTATGGAAGAAGTAATTTACAACTATGGCTACAAATGATGCGATGAGCATCTGACCTTCTAAGGCGATGTTAAATACTCCAACCTTTGAGCAGATTCCAGAGCCTAGTGCTGCAAATAGTACAGGCGTTGCAGATCTTAAGGTTGAGTTGATTATACTTGCCAAATAATTCATATCCATTACTTATCATCTCCTTCCGCTATTTCTTCTACATTTGATTTTATTTTTTTTCTCTTAACGATGTGTTTGTAAGTTATCTTAACTGAAACGAATAATGTTATTGCAGATTGGATAATCGTTGATAGTTGAAGTGGAATATCTGCAGATCTTTGAATAGCTTGACCTCCAACTTGTAGTCCTGATAAAAATATTGAGGATACAAAGATTCCAACTGGATGTAAATTTGCAATAAGCGCCGCCATAAGTCCGGTCCATGCGTAGGAAGTAGAAGTAAACATTCCGCTCATGTATCTATATTTAACTCCAAATATTTCACAGATTCCTGCAAGTGCAGCTATTGCACCCGATAATCCCATGGTTATAAGCATGACCTTTTTTTCGTTTACTCCGCCGTACTTGGCAAAATTCTTGTTAAATCCTGTCATCTTTGATTCGTATCCAAAGGTGGTCTTGTTGGATATAAATATTAAAAATATCATACATAGAACAGCAATTATAAATCCTATGTTGAATGTAGAAGTTTTAAAAAATCTTAAAAATTTAAGTCCATCTCCTATGGCTTCCGTTTGAATTGAAAATCCATCTCCAGAGGTTGCCCTTAGTGGAAATGTTACAAAGTAGGATACCACATTATCAGCGATGTAGTTCATCATTAGCGTACAAATGACGATGGTCACATTAAACTTCATATTTAAAACTGCTGCAATGGTTGCGTATAGGGCTCCTGCGATTAGTCCCACAATTATTGCAAGGACTAATACAAGTTTAGGTGGTCCCGGCACAAGAAGTGCCACAACTAACGCAGAGAATCCTCCCACTATCATCTGTCCTTCCACACCGATATTTATATATCCTGCCCTCCATGCCATCGCCGTTGCAAATGCACAGATTGCGATAGGAGTTGCCCTGGTTAATGTCTGTAAAAAATAATATGAAGAGAAAAATGATTTGTTAAACATCTCTTGATAAACCTGTGCAGGATCTGCACCAGATATTAAAATTACGATGGTTCCTACTAAAAGTCCAAAGAGCACTGCAATTGCAGTCTGCCCAAGGGAAGCTATCATTGCTCTTCTTTTGTAATTAATTTTTTTCAACAATCTTTCCTCCCATCATAAGTAGACCGATCTTTTCAGAGTCTGCTTCTTCTCTCGTAAATTCTCCATTGAATCTGCCGTCATAAATTGTGTAGATTCTATCTGAAAGTTTAAGTATTTCTGTAAGTTCAGAAGAAATAAGTAAAATGGCGTCGCCCTTTTCTCTCTTCTCTAAAAGTTTGTTGTGAATCTCTTCCATGGCTCCTATGTCCACTCCTCTAGTCGGTTCGGCTGCAATTAAAAATTTTGAATTCTGTTCCAGTTCCCTTCCGACGATTAACTTTTGTATGTTTCCTCCTGAAAGTTGTCCTGCCTTTTGATCTAGAGATCCATATCTAATATCATATTTTTTTAGCACCTCTAGGGTGAATTTATCGATTTCTTTGCCCTTTAAGATTCCTTTATTAGAAAGTCTTTCCTTGTTGTGGTGGTGCATAATCGTAGTTTCTCTTAGGTCAGCTTCCTTCGCACAGCCCCAAAGATATCTGTCCTCTGGCACCACTGCAAGTCCGGCATCTCTTATCTCTTCCACAGATCTATTTTGAACTTCTTTTCCTTCGATAGAAATTTTTCCAGAATCTACATTTTGAAGTCCCGTTAAAACTTCTATGATTTCAGATTGACCATTGCCTGATACTCCTGCAATGCCTACGATTTCTCCGCCATAAATCTTCATAGAGAGATCCTTTAAAAGTTCCTCTCCATTGTTGGTTAAATTTACATTTTCTACATTTAAAACCACATGGTCCTTATCGGTATCACAGATGGTATTTTCAGTAAGTTTTTTTCCAACCATTAGGTAAGAAATTTCTTCAATGGAAGTATCTTCTTTGTTAAAGGTAGCTATGTGTTTACCCTTCTTCATGATGAATATTCTATCGGAAACAGCCATAACTTCATTTAGTTTGTGAGTTATAAGTATGATGCTCTTGCCAACTTTTGAAAGCTCTTTTATAGTTATCAAAAGTTCGTCAACTTCTTGTGGAGTTAAAACAGCAGAAGGTTCGTCGAAGATTATTATCTCTGCGTTTTGGTATAGCACCTTTAAGATTTCTATTCTCTGTTGAATCCCAACTGGGCAGTCTTCCACTTTTTGATCTGGATTTATCTTAAGTCCATACTTTTTAGATAGTTCTACTACATCTTCTCTCGCCTTTTGCCTATCAAAAAACATTCCCTTTTTAGGTTCTTCTCCAAAAACTATATTTTCAAAAACTTTAAATGGATTAAATAGCATAAAATGTTGTTGAACCATTCCAATTCCGTGTTTGATTGCATCCCTTGGGCTCTTTATATTTACTTCTTCGCCTCTAATCAAGATTTGACCGCTGTCCTTTGATTCTATTCCATAGAGGATTTTCATAATTGTGGATTTACCGGCGCCATTTTCGCCGACGATGGACAGGATCTCTCCTTCATTTAGATTAAGACTTATATCGTCATTAGCAAGCACATTGTCATATGACTTGCTGATGTTTTTCATTTCAAGTAACATATTTCTCCTTTATAAAAAAATGTTGAAGGCATAGCCTCCAACATTTAAATTTTACTTATAATCTTCTTCTTTTGGCAATGTTTTAAGGTCTAACTCTCCTGATTTAATTTTTTCTGCTGCTTCTTTTAACTTTGCAATATCTTCATCAGTAAGTCTGTCACTTCTTGGGTTTTTACTTTCGTGAGTTACATAAACTGCACCGATAGTTCCTTCTTCAAGTCCCCATTCTTCGTTGTCAGATTTCCAGTTATCACCTTGTTCCATAAATTGTTTTACTAAGTATTTAACAGTTGCGTAAGAGTCTTTGATTTGAGATGAAACGATGTACTTGTTGTCTGGATTTGTTAAGTCGATGTCTTGTCCAGAAGTGTAGAATCCTTTTTCAAGGGCTGCTTCGAATACACCTTTGTCTCCACCAGCTGCTGCTGCGTTTATGAATCTTGCGCCTTGTTCATATTGTTGGATTGCAAATTCTTTTGCCTTTGCAGGTTCATTGAATGATCCTGTGTAGTTGAATACGAATTTTGAATCAGGTTTGATTGATTTTGCACCTTCCATAAATCCGTATCTCCATTTCCAAGATCCAACTCCTTGGTTAACGTGTACTCCACCGAAGAATTGTTCATCAGGTTCTGTTACCATTGCAGCGATCATACCGATTAGGTAAGCACCTTCTTGTTCTCTAAATGAAATACATTTTACATTTTCAGCTTCAACTTCTGAGTCGATAAGAGCATATTTAGCTCCGTCAGGGAATTCTGAAGCGATTTTGTTTATAGCTTCTCCTGATGGCCAACCTCCACCGATGATAAGGTCAACTTTTTCTTCAACTAGAGCTCTTGTGTTTTCTTCAAAAGCTGCTGCGTCAGCACATTCAACTACGATTGGTTCGAATCCTAGTTCTTCAGCTGCATCTTTTAGACCAGCGATCATGTTAAGTACGAATACTTGAGTTCCTGCAGGGTCAGTTACCAAAGCTATCTTCTTCTTAGCTTCTCCTGATTCTGCCTTTCCTGCATTTGCATTTGCCTTTTCATTACCAGTCTTGTTTCCACAAGCTGTAATGGTTGTAGCTAGCATAAGTACAGCTAACAGTAGTGCGATTTTTCTCTTCATAAAATCCTCCATTTTACATTTGTTTTAATATATTTTTCAACAAAACCCTGAATTTCTTTTCAGATCTTTCAGCAGTTTCGTCTACTTCCTCAGTTGTTAGTGGAACATCTAGTATTCCGGCTGCCATATTGCTCATAAGCGAAAGCCCTAGCACCTTCATGCCACAATGGGCAGCTACTATTGCTTCCGTAACGGTGGACATGCCTACCGCATCTCCTCCCAATGCTCTTATGGCTCTTATCTCTGCAGGAGTTTCAAACTGTGGTCCCGGCATGTAGAAGTAAACTCCTTCTTTTATATCTATTTCGGAAATCTTAGCAGCTTCTTTTGCTACTTCAATATATTCTTTGTCGTAGGTATTTGACATATCGAAAAATCTCGGACCAAACTCAGGTATATTTTTTCCTCTTACAGGGCTTGCACCGTTTAATTTTATTTGGTCTTTTATAATCATAATATCTCCTGCAACGAAGCTTTCGTTTACTGCTCCCGCTGCATTGGTAAGGATCACCATCTTACATCCAAGTAGGTGCATAACCCTCATAGGTATCGTAAGTTCTTCGAAGTCATACCCTTCGTAGTAGTGAAATCTCCCGGACATGCACACGACTTTCTTGCCACTTAAATCACCTAGGATAAGTTTGCCTGCGTGGGAATCCACAGTCGCATCAAGGAAGTTAGGTATGTCCTTGTAATCTATTATGATTTTATTTTCTATTTCTTCTGATAAATTTCCAAGACAAGATCCCAAGACAATAGCTATCTCAGGTACGAAATCTATTTTAGAAAGTATGTAGTCTGCACTTTTTTTATAAAACTCAAAGTCTAGCTTGCTATTCAAATTAATCCCCCAAATTTTATTTAAATTTTTTACTAGTATTTCTTTTCAATTTTGGTTCGTAGTAAGTTTTAATACTAGTGTAAAATATGTGTAACACTAATGTAATTATATCATTTAGATTTCACTACTTCAACAGATTACACCAAATCCAATGACATTTTCTTATAGTAAAAAAATAAAAAACCGGAGATAACTCCGGCAATTTAAATAAGTTCGTCGAGGCTTGCTCTAAGTCCTCGCATCATCTTTAAATATTTTTTTATTTCAACTTGCATCTTAGCTACATACTCTTCATCTCTTATGGATTTAATATTTTGTCCCATGTTTTCTATTGAACCAAATATTGCAATCTCAACTTGCTTTAGTCCAACTAGCACATCTCCTATGGCAGTTTGATTTCCAATTTCGTAAAGTCTCATGCCTATTGGAATAAGTCTTGCGATGGTTTTAAGCGCTTGGTGTGGCGTGTCTGTAGCTAGTTTATATCCTCTTTCTATTACTTCGCTTCGGGCTCTTTTTTCTTCTTCTGTAGATTTTTTCATCTTAAATCCCTTGGCAACTTCTGTAAAAGCTTCTGCATCTTTTTGAGGTGCATCCATTAGGATTTCTTTTATCTCCAAGAGTTCGTCCCTGATCTTTATAGCTTCGTCTCTTACTTCTAAATAGTTTTTATTTTCTATAGTTAGATTTACCACCATAAGTAGAAGTGATGCCCCTAGTATGGCATTTACTCCCACCACTGCTCCTCCGCCTGGAGCAGGGCTATTTGAGGATAGATCTTCTATAAAATCTGTAAAATCTCTATTGAGCATTAGAACAGTCCCACTATATTTCCGTCGCTGTCGATGTCCATCTTAAGTGCTGCTGGTACTTTTGCAAGACCTGGCATGGTCATAATATCTCCTGTAAGTGCTACAACAAATCCTGCTCCGTTAGATAGATTTAAATCTCTTACGGTTATTTCAAAATCTTCTGGAGCATTTAGTGCCTTTGGATTGTCTGAGAAGGAGTATTGGGTCTTGGCGATACATACTGGTAGATTAGTAAATCCATGTTCCTTCATGTATTTTAGCTTTCTCTTAGCTTCCGCTGTGAAGTTAACGCCCTTTGCTCTGTAGATTTCCTTTGCAATTTTTTCTATCTTTTCTTCGATTGAAAGTTCAAGAGGGTAGATAGGTTTGAAATCAGATTTGTTATTTTCAATGGTTTCCACAACTACCTTTGCAAGGTCTTTAGTGCCTTCGCTTCCCTTTTCAAATCCTCTACATTCAGTAGCTTCTACTCCCACTTCTCTAACCATTTCTTTTAGAAGTTCGATTTCTTTTTCTGTGTCGTCTTTAAATACATTTATCGCAACTGTTACAGGTACACCGAACTTTTGCATATTTTCTATATGTCTTTTCGCATTTGCAAAGCCTTCTCTTAATGCTTCAAGATTTTCTTCTGAAAGGTGATCTTTTTCAACTCCACCGTGCATCTTAAGCGCTCTTATAGTTACGACTACCACCGTTAAATCTGGTTTAAGCCCTGAAAGTCTCATCTTGATGTCCATGAATTTTTCTGCGCCGAGGTCAGAACCGAATCCAGCTTCTGTAACTACATAGTCTCCGATAGAAAGAGCCATCTTTGTAGCAAGTACTGAGTTACATCCATGGGCGATATTTGCAAATGGTCCGCCGTGGATGATTGCAGGATTATTTTCAAGAGTTTGCACAAGGTTTGGTTTGATTGCGTCCTTTAGGACTACAGCCATGGCACCTTCTGCGCCTAAATCTCTAACGTAGAGAGGTTCTTTGTCCATATTATCTGCAAATACAATATTTCCAAGTCTTTCTTTTAAATCCATTAGAGAATTTGCTAGGCATAGTGCAGCCATAACTTCTGATGCAACTGTGATCATGAAGTGATCTTCTCTCGGATAGCCCATATTTCTTCCGCCTAAGCCCACTACAATATTTCTAAGGGCTCTGTCGTTTATGTCCATTACCCTTCTAACTTTTACTTCTCTCTCGTCAATCCTAAGTTCGTTGCCCTTTTCGATATGGTTGTCGATAAGAGCCATAAGTAAATTGTTTGCAGTGGTAATTGCGTGTAAATCTCCAGTGAAGTGAAGATTTATATCTTCCATTGGAATTACTTGTGCATATCCACCGCCGCAAGCTCCGCCTTTGATTCCAAAAACTGGTCCTAACGATGGTTCACGAAGTGCAGCCACTGTAAATTTGCCGATTCTATTTAGTCCATCTGTAAGTCCTATGGTTACAGTTGACTTTCCTTCTCCTGCTGGGGTTGGAGTAATCGCCGTTACCAATATAAGTTTGGAATTTTCTTTTTCTTTAATCGCCTTCGGGTCTATCTTCGCCTTGTACTTTCCATACGCTTCCACATAATTCATATCTACACCGAGTTTTTTCGCAATTTCTTCTATTGGTAAGATATGTGCTTCCTTCGAAATCTCAAAATCTGTTTTCATTTGCCCCTCCTTACTTAAATTATAGTAGACTTGTAGTATATCTTCAAGAAATGAAAACTTTAAAAGTGCACTATTTATTTAAAATAAATTTTTTATTATTTAATTTTTTGCAAACAAAAACCGGAGTATTGTTTCTCCGGTTATATTATAAATTTTTAATTTCTTCTGGTAATTCTATCTCTTTTAGTTCATTTACCTTTTCGTAGCTTCCGCTTTCTCTTATGGTTTTGGCCTTTCCATTTTCATCTGTGAATTTTAATTCCCATTCAAATGACTTTGGATAGTTGGTCTCTCTATCGAATATGAATTTAGCTTCTATGGATTCTAGTTCCTTGTAGAATGGAGCGTCTTTGTCTTCAAAAATAATATTTTTAATCTCGTCTATATTTTGAGGAGTGGATTTTAAATCTGCCACTATATCCTTATCCGTTTCACTCATTACATAGTACTGTTTAAGTGGTTTTAAAATTGAATCTTCATTTATATTATTTTTTGAAACAAAGGTAGCTTTTCCTTCTCCATCGAAGTTTTCTTTTGTCCATTGACCGTCTTCATTTTTTCGATACCTAAATCCATCTGTGACATACTCTTCAAACTCTAGCTTCTTATCTCCATCTACGCTAGTGCCTGTTGAGTGGTAGGTCATTGGATTTTTTATTATTTCCAAAGTTCCATTAGATGTGTATTCATCGCCATCTTTTTCTGATTTCGAAGTTATCTCTGAGTTTAAGATATAACTATTTAAATCTTTTTCTTCTACAATTTCATTAAACGCTTTTTCTTTGTCAAAATCTTTCGTCTCTTTTTTAGCATCATTTGTCTTGGAACATCCAGTAGTGATGATGGCTAAGATCAAAACTAATAAAAATGATTTTAAACCTATCTTTTTACTCTTCATATTCCACCATTCTTTCTTATATTCAACAACTACCTATTTATATTTTACCCCTTTAATGTTTTTTTCAATGAATCAAGATTTTTCTGAACGCGTTTTTTTATTTATAATTTAATGATGTCTTTCCTATGTCTACTTCTTGTAAATAGTGCCAAAATTGTGAAGAATTCAAGTCTTCCTAGTAACATAAGTCCACTGAAATATATTTTGAAAAAGTCGCTATAAAACGCAAAATTTTTCGTCGGGCCTATTTTTCCAAATCCTGGCCCTACATTTGAAAGTGTAGTTGCAACTGAAGAAAATCCCGTTATTAAATCTACTCCAGAAAGTGTTACGATTCCAGTGGATACTAACGCTATTACAAAATAAGTTCCAAGATAGGCATTTATTCCAAGCACAACTTCGTCAGATAGAACTTTCCCGTCTGTTATAACTGGGATGACCGCCTTTGGATGGGTCGCCTTTTTCATTTCTCTCTTTATTAATTTTAATAGAATAGAGATTCTTGTCACCTTGATTCCGCCGCCTGTTGAACCTGCGCATCCTCCAAATATCATAAGTATTAGCAAGATAAATTTAGAAAAACTTGGCCAAATATCATAGTCTGCATTTGCAAATCCAGATGTGGAGGATATGGATGTTACTTGAAAGGCTGAGTCTCTAAAAGCTAAAAGTAGTGACGGATAACCTTTTGAAAATAAATCTATGGTGATAAGTGTAATGGCACCTAAGGTAATTATAATCCAAAGCTTTAGTTCGTCATTTTGCAAAATTTCTTTATATTTTTTCCTCGTTATAAGTGCGTAAATTGTAAAGTTTGTTGCACTTAAAAACATAAATAGAGAAAGGATGAAGTGCACGGCATTTCCTGGATAGGACATAAAGGAATCGTTATAAGATGAGAATCCTCCTGTTCCAAGCACACCAAAGGTGTGGATCAATGAATCGAAAACTGGCATACCTGCAATCTTTAAGCAAATAAAAAGTGCTGCAGATAAAATAATATATATGATGTAGAGTCTCTTTGATGATTGAGAAATGGTGGACTCGATCTTTCCTGCAACTGGTCCAGGAGATTCCGCCTTAAAAATTTGAAATCCACCGACTCCAAGTTTTGGAAGTAGTCCAACTGTAAATACAAGTATTCCCATACCGCCAATCCAGTGGGTTATAGATCTCCAAAAGATTACAGATCTTGGATATGATTCTATTCCAGATATAACCGTCGCACCTGTGGTAGTAAATCCTGATACAATTTCAAAAAATGAATCGATGTAGGTCATATGTGCAGATATAAAAAGTGGAATTGCTCCTACAAGGGAAACGAGTATCCACGAAGCGGTTACGATTAAAATTCCATCTCTAGGTGAAAGAGACTTCTTCTTTGTATTTAGATTAATTAAAATTAATCCCAAGACCAAAGAAATTGCCATTGGGATTATAAAACCATTATAACTTCCATCTCTATCCACCAAACTAAGTAGAAGAGATGGTGCCATAAATGCCGTCTCTATTATTAAAATATAGCCAAGTATCTTTGAAATAAGTTTATAATTCATCTGCTAATCCTCTATTCATCAAAGAATTGATTGCATCCTTTATCTTTCCTTCGGAAGAAAAAATCTTTTGCATCTTATGTGCAACTTGGTGCATAGCAAATAAAACTATTCTGTCTCCTGATTCCAATACAGTCTTACCATTTGGAACTATCATCTCGTTATTTCTTATAACTGCGATGATAAGCACACCATCAGGAAGGTTCAATTCTTCAAGAGCTTTGCCACAGACCAATTGTCTTTCTTTTATGATAAGTTCAATACATTCCACCTGTCCATTTAGTAGTAGGTGAAGTGAAAGGGAGTTCTTGCCCCTTATTTCTCTCAAAATTTCCGCTGCAGTGATATAAGAAGTATTAAACACTGCATCTATATCGAGTTTATCCAAGACCTTGTCGTAGTTAGTTCTTGAAATCTTAGCAACGGATTTATAAATTCCAGTCTGTTTCGCCACAAGACTCATAAGTAAGTTTGCCTCATCAATACCGGTTGCAGCTACAAATGAATCGTAGGTGTGAACCATTTCTTCTTCTAGGATTGCAATGTCTGTACCGTCTCCGTTTATAACTTCTGCATCAGGAACCATTTCCTTTAACTCAAAACATCTCTCCCTATTTAGTTCAACTATGGTAACATCTATATTTTCATTTAAAAGAAGCATGGCAAGGTATAGACCAGTCTTTCCACCGCCAAGAATCATGGTACTTCTAAGGGATTTTGTCTTCTTAACTCCTGTGTGTTCTTTGTCAAAGATCTCTATATTTTCAGATTTTCCTGCCAAGATTATTACGTCATTTTCTTCAAGCACAGTACGACCATTCGGAATGATTGCGTCTCCACTTCTTGAAATTGCAGAAATCAAAAGATCATTTATATTTTCAATATCCATAATTCTTTTGCCGATGAAGTTTGGATCAGTACCAATATTAAATTCAACTAGGGATACTTTCCCACCTGCAAATTCGCTGGAATAAAGTTGGTATCTCTTCATGAGGTACTTAACTATGGACCTTGCAGTGGCAAAATCTGGATTGATAATTTTATCTATTTCAAGTTCTTTAGAAATAAATCCAAGATGCTTTATATATTCTGGATCTCTTACCCTTGCAATGGCATATTTTGCACCGAGTTTTTTGGAAATTGTACATAGTATTACATTTGCCTCATCATTTGTAGTAGTGGCAAGTACATAGTCAAATTTAGAAATATCAAGTTCTTCGAGCACACCAAAATCAAGCGCATTTGCACAGATGCTAAGTACGTCTAGAGAATTTTGAATATTCTTAATTACAGCTTCATCATTATCAACTACGGTTACTTCATAATTTTCATCTATAAGTGCAGCTGCAAGTCTATAACCGAGTTTTCCAGCACCTACAACTAAAGCTTTCATATTTCCTCCTAAAAGTTTGCGTAATTATTTCAAAATAAAAATTTATATCATTAAATAAAACAGGCTAATCGCCTGTCTAGTAATTTTATTTTAGTCACAATCATTATAACACTACTGTATTCTTAATAAAAGGAAAATACTACTTTCGCCTAAGAATGCTATTTTTTATACCATTTTAAAATTAAATTAAGTAAAAAAATAAAGACTCCCCTATGGAAGTCTCTATAATTTTTAAATAATTTGTTGTTCTTAATTAAATTAAATTATTTAATTTCTGAGTATACTTCGAAGAATCCTTGTGGATGTAGACATGCTGGACATACTTCTGGAGCTTCTTTGCCTTCATGAATATATCCGCAGTTTAGGCAGTGCCATAGAACTACTTCGTCTTTTTTAAATACTTTGTCTTCTTCGATGTTTTTGATAAGAGCTCTGTATCTCTTATCATGAGCTTCTTCTACTTCACCGATTTCTGTGAATGCAACAGCTATTTCGTCGAACCCTTCTTCTTTTGCAATCTTTGCAAATTCTGGATACATTTCTGTATGTTCAAATTCTTCTCCTGCTGCAGCTGCCTTTAAGTTAGAAAGTGTTCCTTTCTTTTCATCTAGATGAACTGGGAAGCTTTGTACAACTTCGATTTCTTCGTCAAAGAAATCCTTTTGTAAGAATCTGTAGAATCTCTTTGCGTGTTGTTCTTCGTTTCTTGCAGTTTCTTCAAAAATATCTCTGATTTGAATATATTTTTCTTTGTCTGCTACCTTTGCGTAATATTTATATCTCATGGTTGCTTGTGATTCACCAGCGAATGACATCATAAGATTTTTAGCTGTTTTTGTTCCTTTTAATGATTTCATAATAACCTCCTAAAAATTTATACCTTTCTCTTTTATTATACCCAAACCCGAAAAATATAACAGGCGTCTAATTGATAATCGTGTTATCTTTTTAAACGCCTGTCTATTTTTTTAATTTTCTTTTTTGAGATTTTTATTTTCTTTTGGTTTTGCAATTGCCTTTCTCATATCTGTATCAGATTCTATATTTTGCATTTTATAGTAATCCATTACACCTAAGTTGCCTTCTTTAAATGCTTCTGCAATTGCTAGTGGTACTTGAGATTCAGCTTCCACAACCTTCGCTCTCATGGCTTCAACTTCCGCTTTCATTTCTTGTTCACGGGCAAGTGCCATTGCGCGTCTTTCGGATGCTTTTGCTTCTGCGATTCTCTTGTCAGCTTCTGCTTGATCTGTTTGAAGTCTAGCACCTATGTTTCTAGCTACGTCTACATCTGCGATGTCAATTGATAATATTTCAAATGCTGTTCCTGAATCTAGACCTTTTTCTAGTACTACTCTTGAAATTGAATCTGGATTTTCAAGAACGTTTTTGTAAGACATAGATGAACCTACTGTGGTTACAATTCCTTCTCCTACCCTTGCAATTATAGTTTCTTCTCCAGCTCCTCCCACAAGTCTTTCTATATTTGCTCTTACGGTTACCTTTGCTTTAACTACCACTTCGATACCGTCTTGGGCAACTGCAGATATGTTTGGAGTTTCAATTACCTTTGGATTTACAGATACTTGTACTGCTTCAAGTACATTTCTACCTGCTAGGTCTATGGCTGCTCCTCTTTCAAATTGTAGTGGAATATTTGCTCTTTCTGATGCTATTAAAGCATCTACTAGAGTGTTTACATTTCCTCCTGCTAAGTAATGAGCTTCTAGATTTTCGATTTTTAAATCAAGTCCTGCTTTGGTTGCCTTTATCATAGGAATTACTATTCTTCTAGGGCTTACTCTTCTAAGCTTCATTCCAATTAGTGTTGAAATTCTTATCTTAACACCTGAAAAATATGCTGTAATCCATAAGCCTACTGGTACGAATGAAAAGAATAATATTAGAAATATTATTACTGCTACTACTATTCCTCCACTTAAGATATTAGAAATTATGTTTCCACCCATTTTTTATCTCCTAACTATTACTTTTGATCCGTCGACTTTTGACACGACGATTTTCTCTCCATGTTCTATCATTCCGTCTTCTGAAATTGCTTCGAGTTTTGCCCCTTCTATAAAGATAAATCCTGTAGGTTTTAAAGGTGTGAGGGTATATCCCACATCGCCCACGCTGACATCGGGTCTATCCACTGATAGGTATCCCTTGGTAGAAGTTAGAGAATCGTTTAAAGAAATCTTTTCTAAAAACTCTGACTTCATTCCTCTCTTTATCATTATATTCGTTGCAAATATTCCTACAATCATAGCTGATGCCGTTGGCACGAGTCCTCTTTCAAAACTTCCCATGGCAAGGATTACTCCCGCTACGGAAAGGATGATTCCCATTATGCCGCAGATTCCAAATCCTGGTATCACTGCTTCAATAAGTATAAGTGCAATTCCCACCATAAATAAAAGGGCAACATATACACTCGACTCTGTGATAATTATATTTCCTACAAAAAATACTATAAATAATAGTATTGAAAGGGTCCCAAAGAATCCAAACCCAGGGCTAAATACTTCTATAATCATGGCTACTAGAGCTATGGTCAAGATAGCTGTGCTTACATACCTATTTGAAATAAAATTAAGCAACTTTATCTCTTGTGGTTCTTGGTAATTTTCTACAGAAGAAATTCCTTCAAGTTCCAGTACATTTTTGAAATCATTTACCGAGCCATCAGATATTCCATAGTCAAGGGCATCGTTTGAACTTATGAGAATCTCTGGATTATGTTTAGAAATATTTTTTCCAATAGGTTTCTTAAGCATATCCAGGGCATCTTTGCTGATTCCCTTCTTTTTTTCAACTCTAGATAGAAATTCGTTTAAATTCTTGGAATTATCTTTTAAATTCTTATTTATATTTCCTATTACTGCATGTTTTTGATTTAAATAAATTTTATCACAGCTTAGAGCTATGATGGCAGATTCTGCCTCAGTGGGCTCTTCACAATAGGCAATAGTATTTGAATTTGAATTTAAAATTAAATTTGCTATATCAAATGCTGCCTTGGTGGAACCGCCTTTTGAAGATATTTTAAATACTACATCCTTTTTATTTTCGGATCCGCATTTCAGCGCGCGTTTCGTATTCATGAGTGTAGCTTCATTTATTTCTCCACTTATATCTATAACCACAGCTTCTTTTGCATGGACAGAGATAAACATCATGAGAATAATTATGATTAAATATTTTAGCTTTTTCATAAGATCTCCTTAGAAAAAAAAGCCTTAGGAAATCCTAGGCTTAATTTAAATACTTAGAAGCAATGGAATTTACTTTTTTCCCATCGGCTTTTCCCTTCACCTTTGGCATAACTTCTTTCATAAGTTCACCAATTTGTTTCTTAGATGTGATGGATAGTTTTTCGATGGCTTCTTTAATTATATCTTCTAATTCTTCATCTGTTAATTGCTTTGGTAGGTACTCGAGAATTATCTTTATTTCTTCTTCTGTTTGAGCGACTAAATCATCTCTACCGCCACGTTTAAACTCGTCAATTGAAGATACTCTTTCTTTATATTGTTTGGAAATTATGTCTATAACTTCTTCGTCGGAAAGATCAACTCTCTTGTCGACTTCAATCTGTTTGATGGCAGCGCGCACCATGGTGATGGTGTCCTTTTTTATCTTGTCATGAGATTTCATTGCAGCTTTTAAGTCCTGCATAAGCTTTTCTTTTATTGACATACTGCACCTTCTTTAGTATCTTTTAAATTTCTTTCTACGCGCTTCTTCAGATTTTTTCTTTCTTCTTACGCTTGGTTTTTCGTAATGTTCTCTCTTTCTAACTTCTTTTAGCACTCCATTAGTAGCACATTGTCTCTTAAATCTTTTAAGGGCGTTATCTAGAGATTCATTTTCTCCAACTCTTATTTCTGACATAGTTTCCCTCCTCTCGTAGAAAAGGTTGCCTTTCGGCTTTTCATCGTTTATTATACATTAAATATATAAAAAACTCAAATAATTTTTTATAGATATGCTTGAGCTGCTGTTATGATTACTAAATCTTCTACTTCTTTTTCAACGCATCCACGGGATAGATCGTTAACTGGCTTATTTAAACCTTGTAAAATAGGTCCTACTGCCTTGAATCCACCGAATCTTTGAGCCATTTTGTATCCAATGTTTCCCGCTTCAAGTGATGGGAATATAAATACATTTGCATGGCCTGCTACTTTTGAATCTGGAGCTTTTTTCTTAGCAGTAACTGGATCGAATGCTGCGTCAAATTGTAATTCTCCGTCAATAACTATGGATGGATCTTTTTCTTTTACCATTTCTGTTGCAATTCTAACCTTGTCAACTTGTTCTGCCTTAGCTGAACCTTTAGTTGAGAATGATAGCATAGCAATCTTAGCGTCGATTCCGAATTGTTTTGCAGTTTTATCAGAAAGCTCTGCAACTTCTGCAAGTCCTTCTGAGTCTATATCTATATTTATTGCGCAATCAGCGAATAGATATTTTTCGTTGTCTCTAAGCATTAAGAATGCTCCGGATACTCTCTTGAATCCTTCCTTGGTCTTTATAATTTGAAGAGCTGGTCTTACAGTATCTCCTGTGGTATGCACTGCTCCACTTACCATTCCATCTGCCTTTTCCATGTAGATCATCATAGTTCCGAAATAGTTTGGATTCTTTAGAGTTTCTCTTGCTTCTTCTTCGTTTAATTTACCTTTTCTTCTTTCAACTAAAGAAGCTACCATTTCATCTGTAATAGATTCTTCTGGGTCTATAAAATTAAAAGCGCTTAGGTCGATTCCTAATTCTTTAGCTGTCTTTTCAACTTCTGCTCTCTTACCAAGTACGATTGGTTCAACAATTCCTTCTTTTGCTAGGCTATTAGCTGATCCTAGTACTCTTTCATCTTCTCCTTCAGGTAGGACAATTTTAGCGCCCTTTCCTTTAAGTTGTGATTTTAATTCATCAATAACTGACATATATACCTCCTTGTTCCAATACTATGTTAGAACTACTGAGGGATTCCGTCAAGTTAAAGTATAAATTTTTTACAATTACAATAGATTTTTGTAAACTTCATTTATTTGATTTTGACGAAAAAAACAGTTAATATAGTACTAGGTGATAAAATGAAAAAATTTACCATTTTAATTGTTTTTTATTTAATTTTTATAAATACATATGCAAGTACATATCGTGATACAGATAGACATTGGGCAAAGGATAGCATCGACTACGTAACCAACGAGAATATAATGGTTGGCTATCCAAACAAGACTTTTGAGCCAGATAAATTCGTAAAACGAAGCGAAGCGGTAATGATTCTTACCAAGCTCACCCAGGCACAAGATGGCGAAGTTCCGATCCATTTCTTGGACGTTTCAGAAAGAGACTGGTTTTATAGAAGCATTAAATCTGCGGTAAACTTAGGATATATTACAGATAGCAATTTCTTCAAACCTCAAGAATTTATGAACAGACGCGACTTCGCAATCATGTTTTCAAAAGCATTTATGAATTCTGGTGAAGTCATCCAATATAGTGACATTGGATTTATGGATGATGAACTTAAAGAAGCATTAAAACTTCTTCCAGGATTTTTCAACGGATACAAGGACAGATCCTTCAGAGGAGAAAGATATATATCCCGTGGCGAAGTTGCAACTCTTTGCAAAAAAGTCTTAAAGGAAGGATACCTAAAGAGAAAGGTAAAACCAATCGAAACCGTTGGAATAATAACAGAAGATGAAAAAAGCAAGAGTTTCATAACAGAAGCTACAGAAAATCAAAGAAAGAAACTAAAATATTTAATAGAAAATTATAACTACCTAAGAAATGAAGACGAAAACATGAAGAGACTTCTTTCAAAGGCAGAAGATATTGCAAATAGAAATGATCTTTCAGAGATGATTGCAATCGAAAAAGAGATAGATAATTACATCCTTAGAAATACTAAGAGAGATGAATTCTATTTAAATGTGGATGTCTATTCCGAAGACGGCAAGCCTATCTACGGAGCGACTCTAACTATAAATCAAAATCCATTCGTAAATAAATCTACACTTAAAAATGGAAAGTACCTTCTAAATGTAAATTACAATGGATACAAAAGCGAAAAGACCTTTGTAGAAATAGATGGCAGAGATAAGAATGTCACCATAATCATGAAGAAAGAGTCAAACGAGATGGCTCGTATCGAAGTCATCGGCAAGTACGCAAGAGTAGAAAGAGATATGGTAAAGATTGGTGAAAGATACACTGTAAAACTTAACCCTCCTGCTGGAGTAGAACTTAAAAAATTCGTTGTAAATGGCGCAGAGAAAAATGTCGATTTTATAAACGATAGCTTCACCGGTGTCGCTACAAAAGATGTGCAGATTTTGGTGGAATGGAATGAGTAGCTACGACTACCTAGAAACAACTCTTGGACTTATGGAAATAATCTGTGAAGATGAATCTTTAATTGGTCTTAAACTCGTTTCAGAGAAAACTCATAGTGATAGTGAAAATAAAATTTCTAAAAAAGTTAAATCACAGATTCTAGAATATTTAGATGGAAGTAGAAAGACTTTTGATATCCCCATTAAATTAAATGGTACAGATTTTCAGAAAAAAGTATATGAAGAGACTTTGAAAATTCCATACGGCAGCACCAAAACCTATGGAGAGATTGCAAACTCAATTGGAAATCCCAAATCCATGAGGGCTGTTGGAATGGCACTTGGTAAGAATCCAATTTGGATCATCATCCCCTGTCACAGAGTCATCGGAAAGAATAAGAAACTCACAGGATTTGCTGGAGGAATCGACAAGAAACTTTCACTTTTAAAACTGGAAAACCCAGAAATTGAAATTAAAGAATAAAAATAAGAGATATTCATTCGCGAATATCTCTTTTTGTTTGGAATTTTAATTTTTGTGTTTCATTTTATTTAAATCTATAACTTCGTCAAACATCTCTTTTATATTCTCGTCGTTCATGTGGGAGATTATGATTATCGTTTTATCTATATCTAGAAGATACTTCATAACAGAAGTCGCTGTTTCCTGGTCTAAGGCTGCCGTTGGCTCGTCAAATATATAGACTGGAGAAGAATTGATCAGTGATCTTGCAATATTAATACGAGATTTCTGTCCTCCAGATAGTCCCAGCTCGTCGCTGATGATGTCATTGAAGTGAAGATTTTCTATAGAAAGATTGTTCTTTAAAGAAGAAATCTTACCTTCATCCACATCTCTATAAAGGGTTATATTGTTTTCGATGGTGTCTTTAAATAGATAACTGTTTTGGTCTATATATTTAATATATTTTAGAGCTTCGCTATCAGAATAATTTGAAAGATCCTTGCCATTTAAGAGTATACTTCCCGCATTTGGTTTTATCTCTCCAGTCATCAGCTTCGCAAGGGTGGACTTTCCAGAACCACTCCTACCCACTATTAAATATTTGCCTCTATCTTTAAAATTTACAGAGAAATCCTTCACCACATCTTCGTGGCCTTCTTTGTACTTGAAGGAAATATTTCTTAGCTCCATATTTCCACTATCTAAATCTTCTAGCGAATTTATATCGACTTTTTCTTTTTCCTTGGCCTTTTCAGTTAATTCATCATGGATAGGTTTAGAACCTTTTAATAAGTTCATGAGGTTTGAAATAGTTAGAATCGGATTTATTAAATAGTTAAATAACTGAATACATGCGATGATTCCTCCTACTTCAATTCTATTTTTATAAACCAGTAGCCCACCTATTGCAAATAGTATGCAGAAGGAGCCTCCTCCCACCAATTCTACTACGTATCTCGATAGATTTTGGAGATCTAAGTTATCAAAATGTGTCTCTTCGAAATTTATATTTTCGTTTCTATGTTTCTTGTCATAGATAGGTACTACATCATTCTTTAAAATTTCAAGTCTGCCCCTTAGTGTATCCGTTACAAAATTTAAATAGCTATTTGATGCGTCATTATACTTTACAGAGCGTTTTTCAAGTTTTTTTCCAAATAAAAATGGTATTCCCATAGGAATTAGTGATGAAGCTATCGCAACTAATAACATAATCCAGTCAATATATACGATTCCCGCCATTGCACATAAAGATAATAGAAAATGCTCTAAAATTTTCCATTTTGCTAAGTAGTAATCGTTGTATACTGTATTTATTTTGGTTGTAAAGTCCGCCAAGTCAACGCTAACTCCACGAGGCTCGCCCATTGCACTGTAAAATATTCTATTCTTTAGATTTATTATCTTTTCTAAGGAATAGGAAATCATCGCTCCTCTTCCTGTATAGGCTGCTATAAATGTAACTATTTGAAGTATTACTGCCCAAATTATGTACATCTTCATTTCATCCAAGTTAAGCTCCGAAATGGCAGTTATAAGTTTACCTAAAACAATTCCAAAACATGCGGTTGATGCAGCATATATAAAAAGCATTATCGCCGAAATAGGCGCAGTTAATTTTTCGGACTTCCTCCACAAAAGACTTTTCATTTTTTCTCCTTTTTTAATTTTTGTCTCTTTAATTTTATCATCTTTTAATTAATTCTTAAAATATTTTTTAAAATTTTTCTGGGTGGAAGTTTAAACTTTTGCAATTAAAAAGTCCTCGGATTTCTCCAAGGACTTAGTATTTTATCTTTCAAACTCGTCGTGATATTTTTTAAACCTTAAAACTTTTTGAATTTCTCCAAGTACTAAAGGAATCAATGACGCAACTATGATTACGATCCATTCATTCATTCCTATGCTGTCAAGCTCAAATAATTCTCTTATGTTTGGTACATACATTACCACAAGCATTAATGCAAATGAGAACACTGTTGCCCATACTAGTTTTCTATTGCTAAATGGTCCTATATGAAGTAGGGTGTACCTAATTGATCTTGATGAATATGATCTTAGAAGTTCTGCAGTTATAAGAGTTGCAAACGCCATCGTTCTTGCATATTCAAGTCCAATTCCCTCTTGTCCATGCCACTTGATACCGATTAGGTATGCTCCAAGGGTGGCAATGGTTATTGCTACAGATTGAACGATAACTGTGATTTTAATTTCTGGATCAAGTATCGGTTCTGCAGGATCTCTCGGTGGCTCTTGCATTATATTTTCTTCGCCTTTTTCAACTCCAAGTGCTAACGCTGGGAAGGCATCTGTTACGAGGTTAAGCCATAATAGTTGGATTGGAAGTAGTGGCACTGGAAGATTCATAAGAATCGCAATTAATACCACAAGCACTTCTCCTATATTACATGATAGTAGGTAGGATACGAATTTCTTAATATTTGAATAGATTACCCTTCCTTCTTCAACTGCATTTACAATGGTTGCAAAGTTGTCGTCAGTTAAGATTACTTCTGCAGTATTTTTTGCAACGTCAGTACCTGTTATTCCCATGGCGATACCGATGTCTGCACGTTTGATTGCTGGTGCGTCGTTTACACCATCTCCTGTCATGGCGGTTATATGTCCGTTTTCTTTTAGAGCGGTTACAATTTGTACTTTATTTTCTGGAGATACTCTCGTAAATACTCTCTTGGTCTTTACAATTTCTCTAATCTCTTCTGGAGTCATGTCATTTAGTTCTGCTCCGACTATTGCTTGAGATTCATCTTCAGCGATTCCAAGATTTTTTGCAATTGCAAGTCCGGTTTCAAAGTAGTCTCCTGTAATCATAACAGGGATTATTCCTGCTTCTTTACATTCTTTTATAGCTGCCTTCGCCTCTGGTCTAGCCGGGTCAATCATACCAGTTAAACCTACGAAGATCAGTTCGTTTTCAATATTTTCAGAACTTGTGTCGCTTGGCACTTCGTCAAAAGTTCTATAAGCATAAGCTAGAACTCTTAGGGCTGACCTTGCAAACTCGTTGTTCTTTTCTAAGACTTCCTTTTTCTTTTCGTCTGTGAAGTCGACGATCTTTCCATTAGATAAAATCTTAGTTGAGTGTCTTATTATTATATCTGGAGCACCTTTTGTGTAGGAATATACGTTGTCTGGATATCTATGGAAGGTAGTCATCATCTTTCTTCCAGAATCAAAAGGTATCTCTTCTATTCTCTTATAGGTTTCGTTTAATTTATCTACGCTTACATCTTGTTTTTCTGCAAAGGTTAAAAGTGCAATTTCAGTTGGATCTCCTGCAATCTCAACATTCTCTCCATTTACTACAAGTCTTGCGTCGTTGGTTAATCCTGCAATATGGGTGAGCACATTTAAGTCTTGGATTTCAGAAACTTTTTCCTTGCCAACTAGAAGTTCTCCAATAGGAGCATATCCAGTTCCAGTTACATCTATTTCAAGACCGTCCACATAGGCTTTGGTTACGGTCATTTCATTTTGTGTAAGAGTTCCAGTCTTATCAGAACAGATTACAGTGGTTGTACCTAGTGTTTCTACCGCAAGAAGTTTCTTAACTATTGCATTCTTCTCTGCCATTCTACCCATACCAAGGGATAGAACTATGGTTACTATCGCTGGAAGTCCTTCTGGCACTGCAGCAACAGCAAGAGCAATTGCAGTCATAAACATTTCTAAAGGTTCATTCTTATAAAGAAGACCTACTGCAAATACAATCGCACATATTGCAATTACTAAAATCCCCAAAGTCTTAGAAAGTCCTGCAAGCTTCTTTTGAAGTGGTGTCGCTTCGTTGTCTACTAGAGCAATAGAAGTAGCTATGTGACCTATTTCAGTATCGTGTCCAGTTGCTATTACAATTCCTCTACCACGACCATAGCTAACAATGGTGCTTGAGTGGGCAATATTTTCTCTGTCACCTATTCCCACATCAGCTTCATCCATGGTCTTGCTATTCTTGTCAACAGGAACAGATTCTCCCGTCAAACTTGATTCGTCTATCTTTAAATTAGAAGCTTCAATAATTCTTAAATCTGCAGGAACAATATCTCCCGTCTCTAAGATTACCAAATCTCCCGGAACTAAGTTAGAAGACTCAACTTCTAGATGTTGTCCGCTCCTTATGACCTTAGCCTTGGGCGAGCTCATCTTTTGAAGAGCCTCGATGGCTTGTTCCGCTCTTCCCTCTTGAAGAAGAGAAAGGATGGCATTAACCACAACGATAGCTATAATTATGACAGCCTCTACCTTGTCTCCAGTAAAAGCAGAAACAATAGATGCAATTATAAGGATAATAATCATCGGATCTAAAAATTGATCCTTCAACTTTTCTATAAAAGGTTTCTTAGCTTCCTCTTTCAGCTCGTTATTTCCGTATTTTGAAAGCGCCTGATCTATATCTTCTTTCTTAAGCCCATTTTTTAAATCGGTTTTAAAATAAGAGACAAGTTCATCTTCTTCTTTGTTATACCAGTTCATATATCCTCCCATTTTTCTTTTCTATAACTTATTTTATTGTAACATTAAGGAAATTTTACTTCAACAAAGGCGATTACAAAAGAAATTTCACAAAACTTTCACATTTGAGTTATCGTTTAGTCAATAGGTTCACTTTAGTAATTAAAACCTTTAAACCTTGCTATTTACACGTTTTTAGTGCCCTTTAGAAAATAATAATTAATATTGAAAAACTAGACTTTTTAAAAATGGCTTAATATCGCCATTTGAAAATTTTTCAATAAGTAAAGTATACTATATGGCTATATGTTACACTTTATATTTATTTATGTTATACTTGAAAATTTAGGTAAGATTAAACACTAATATAGTGCAAATTGAGTCAAATACAGCCATATACGGTTTTAGTATACTTTAATTTTAGCCATTTTCTCCATTGATTTCATTTTTTTATGATGTTATAATTCAATTGCAAACAAAAAGTTTTTTAAATGATTTTAAATAGTTGGCCAACTATTACATCAAATTTTTTAAAACAAAAATAATTTTAAATTTAAAAATTATTCAACAAATTATTTCGTAATAAAACTATTCGAAATTATTTAGGAGGCTTTTATGAAAAATATAAATATCAAAAAATTATTATTCGCAATTATACTTTCAATCTTTATCTTACCTTTAAATATCTATGCAGCAGGAAACGCAAATAAGGATATTAATAAAAAGGCTCAAGCTATTATAAAGACCGCTGATAAAAAGATGTTCTGTGGAAATTCAAAGGATTTCACCAAGAAACTTAATATTTACAGAAAATCTAAAGGAATGCCAGCTATCAAAGAAAGCAAAGAACTAAACGAAATCGCTATGGCTAGATGTGTAGAAGAATTAAATAAATACATCAAAACTGGCGACGCTGACCACAATAGTCCATCTAACATCAACGATACATACGCAGAAAATCTAAGAGTGGGTAAGTACTTCGATGAAAAACCTTATACAAATGTAGATGATTACTGCATCAAAAGATGGAGCAACTCAAAAGAACACAACGAAAATCTTTTAGACAAAGAATACAAAACCATCGGATATGCTTCAGTAAAAATGACAGTTGACGGAGCAACTTACGAAATTTCAATATATATTGCAAACTTTTAATAGGATTATGTAAATCAAATCCACTAATTTTATATAAATTATAAATAAAAAATAAACTGACCTAATAAGTTTAAATAATAAACAAGTAGGTCAGTTTTTTATTGGGTAAATTTATAGATAATATCTGTGCAAGAATACGTAGCGAGAGGCTCTGTTAAAAAATCCCTAATGAGGACGAGATGCGAAGTCTGATTTGTAGAACTCGACTGCCACGCCCCTCGTAAAAAAAAGATTTGAAGAAGAAAGAATGGAGTTAGAGAAGCGTAGGATATTTATTTAAATTTATTATAATAATTTTAATTCATCACTGTTTGACCACACCATGGTTATACCCGTTCGACTTCAGAGCCTGCGGCTCTTCCGCTCAGGGTGACTGTAGTTGGGTGGACTTCTTAGCCTTCGGCTGTGGAACCTAGAAGGTTCCGCTACAAAAACATATCATTACTTAGACTTATATAAAAATAAATTTAGAACCCTCCTTCGATTTATCCCATAGAATCCTTAATCACTATTCTGGTATAGATACAACCTGAACCACTGAAAGTGATTTTTGCTTTCGGCGTTAAGAAATTTTCCACTGTCTGAGCGGAGCGAGTTTGGAAAATTTTAGCCGAATAAAAAAATCACTTCAACAAAAAGCCCAATGCGAGGTGGGTAGAGGGAGCTCGAGGGAGAAGGGAGGAAACTGCGAGTCTCGAAGAGAAAACCGTAGGTTTTTTCGAGAGACGTTAATTCCCTCCCTCTCCCTCGTAAAAAAAGATTTGAAGAAGAAAGAATAGGTTTTAAAGAAGTGTAGGATATTTATTTACATTTATTATAATAATTTTAATTCATCACTGTTTGACCACACCATGGTTATACCCGTTCGACTTCAGAGCCTGCGGCTCTTCCGCTCAGGGTGACTGTAGTTGTGAGGTTTATTTACGTCTTCGGATATGGAAGCAGATTGCTTCCGCTACAAAATTCATCCTTGTTTAACCTCATAAAAAAAAAGGACACCTAAGTGCCCTCTCTTTAAATATTCTTATTTGTCTTTTCTTCTTATTTCCTTCATGCCGCCCATGTATGGTTGTAGTGGTTCTGGGATTCTTACTGAGCCATCTTCTTGTAGCAAGTTTTCTAAGAATGCGATTAACATTCTAGGTGGTGCTACTACTGTGTTGTTTAATGTGTGTGCTAGGTAGTTTCCGTTTTCTCCTCTTAGTCTTATGCCTAGTCTTCTTGCTTGTGCGTCTCCTAGGTTAGAGCATGAGCATACTTCGAAGTATTTTTGTTGTCTTGGTGACCATGCTTCTACGTCTAGTGATTTTACTTTTAGGTCTGCTAGGTCTCCTGAACAGCATTCTAGTGTTCTTACTGGTATTTCTAGGGATCTAAATAGATCTACTGAGTTGTTCCAAAGTCTTTCGTACCACATCATTGAATCTTCTGGTTTACAGATTACTACCATTTCTTGTTTTTCGAATTGGTGTATTCTATATACTCCTCTTTCTTCGATTCCATGTGCTCCTACTTCTTTTCTGAAGCATGGTGAGTATGATGTAAGGGTAAGTGGCATGTCTTCTTCTGGTGTGATGGTGTCTATAAATCTACCGATCATTGAGTGTTCTGATGTTCCTATGAGGTATAGGTCTTCCCCTTCGATTTTGTACATCATGTTTTCCATTTCTGCAAAGGACATTACTCCTGTTACTACTTCTGAACGGATCATAAATGGTGGTATGAAGTAGGTAAATCCTCTATCTATCATGAAGTCTCTCGCATATGCAAGGATTGCTGAGTGTAGTCTTGCTATATCGCCCTTTAGGTAGTAGAATCCTGCTCCTGAGGTCTTTCTAGCTGAGTCTAGATCTATTCCATCGAAGCTTTCCATTATATCTACGTGGTATGGTATTTCAAAGTCTGGTACTACTGGTTCGCCGAATCTTTCTAGTTCCACGTTTTCTGAGTCGTCCTTACCTATTGGAACGTCGTCTGCCATAATTTGTGGAATTACGAGCATGATTTCTCTGATCTTCTTTTCTAGTTCTTTTTCATCTTCTTCTAGATGTTCTAGTTCGTCGTTTATATGTGCAACTTCTCCCTTTACTTTTTCAGCTTCTTCGAATTCTTTCTTAGCCATGTGACCACCGATGGTCTTAGATAGAGCGTTTCTCTTACCACGTAGTTCGTCGCCGCGAGTCTTCTTTGCTCTAAATTCTACATCCATTTCTAATACTTCATCTACTAAAGCAAGTTTTTCATCTTGAAATTTCTTCTTTATATTTTCTTTTACGATTTCAGGATTTTCCCTTACAAATTTGATATCTAACATATTTTCTCCTTAAAATAAAAAAATCCGTCCCAATAAGGGACGGTTATTACCGCGTTGCCACCCTAGTTGACATAAAATGTCCACTTGTAATGCTAAACTCCAAGGTGGATTCACAAGCTTGTTTCTTCTGCTCTCACCAATACGCAGATTCTCTTTGCAAATAGTCCTTGCTACTACTCCTCTTCAACGTCTATATTCATTTTGTAATATTCTACCATGAAAAATTTTTTATTGCAATAGATTAATCTACAAGATCAGATCTTAGATATTTATCTAGTAGGTTAAATGTTGCTTCTACTGCTTTTTCATGTGTTCTTTCATAGGCATGGGAAGATTCGATGCCCGCTCCGAATAGTCCGTGTTTGATGTCGTATCCTGCAGTAAGTGCTCCTGATGCGTCTGATCCATAGTATGGATAGATGTCCACAGCGTATGGGATTTTATTTTCTTCACATAGGTCGATTAGATGGTGTCTTAGTTCGTAGTTGTATGGTCCTGATGAATCCTTCACACAGATTGAAACCACATATTCATCTGTCGTTAGATTTTCTCCGATTGCTCCCATGTCAACTGCCATATATTCCACTACATTTTCAGGAATGTTTGAGTTCATTCCGTGTCCGATTTCTTCGTAGCATGAAAATGCGAAATGGGTTGTCACTTTTGGTTCGATCTTTTCTTCTGTGTATTTTTTAAGTATGGATAGGATGATTCCTGCAGAAGCCTTGTCATCTAGGTGACGACTCTTTATAAATCCACTTTCAGTTACTATGGTCTTAGGGTCGAAGGAAATGAAATCTCCCACTTCGATTCCAAGTTTTCTAGTGTCTTCTTCAGATTTTGTAACTTCGTCTACGCGCACTTCCATATTATTTTGATTTCTTTCAAGAGTTCCTGCGTCACGATAAACGTGTACAGAGCTGTGGTTTAAAAGAATGGTTCCTGTAATCTTTTTGCCGGATCTGGTGTGGATGATGACATTATCATTTTCGATTGAGTTGTAGGTAAATCCGCCGATTAAATCAAACATGATTCTACCTGATGGCAAAATCTTCTTAACCATTGCTCCAAGAGTGTCACAGTGGGCAGTTACTAGTCTTTCCCCACCTTCTTTTTCTCCCTTAAGGGTAACCATCACATTTCCCTTTGGAGTCTTGTGTGGTTCTAAGCCCATGGATTTAAGTTCTGACATAATATAATCCATCACATCTTTTGTAAAGCCTGTTGGTGATGGAATGGATGTAAGTTTCGTAATATATTCTATTGATCTTTGCATTTGTGCCCTCCTAAGACCAGTATACCAAAAAAACTTTTATTTTTCATTCTATGAAAAGATATTTCATTTTCTATTTATAAATTATGATTGTCTCCCTTATATCTGCAATAAAAACTCTCCTTATGCTATAATTAAATTACAATATTAAATTAAATAGGAAAAGGAGGTCCTTATGACTAACGGTAATGACAAGTTCAACACAGATAATCTAGATACTCAAATTTTCAAGGATATGGATAAGGAACTGATTCAAAGTAATTATGAAGAAAGCAGTAATTCTAATACCAACGACAGTTTTGATTCCTATAATGAATTTAATCAAAACAACGATTACAACTCAAGTAACGAATTTAATCAAAACAATGATTTCAATTCCAACGGTGAAAATAATTCAAACTCATATTCCAATCCAAGGGACGATGAAATGAATTACGATTACAGAGAAAATCCTGGATACCAAAATACAGGAGGAAGTACTCCTAAAGGTCAAGGTTTTGTAAATGTGAAGGTGCTTGGAGGAATCGTCGTTGGATTTTTGGCATTGGCAATCATATTTTTTATCTATAACTCAAGACCTTTGACAATCGACTTAGATAAGTACGCAAAGGTGAACTTCTCCGGATACGATGGAGCTGGAGTGGCTGAATATGAATTAGATTTGGACGGACTAAGTAGCGACTACGGTTCAAGGATTCTTAAAAAAGCAAAAAGTTCTAAGAAACTTAAAAGTCAACTTGGCGTTAGCAGACTTGACATTGATTCCAACGAAATTACAGAAGTCTTAGTTAGATCTTGTATCGACGGTACTTTAGATAAGTACGATGGTCTAAAAACTGGCGACACAGTAAATTTAAATTGGATAGTAAAAGATGATATTGCTAAAGATTTATTCAAGGTAAATTTAAAACATTCGGACATTCCATTTAAAGTAGAAGGATTAGAAGAACTTGGAAAACTGGATCCATTTGCAGATGTTGAACTAGAATTTAGTGGAATTTCACCAAATATTGAAGTAAGGGTTAAGAATAATTCTACCAATGAATATATAAATAGACTTCGCTTCGGTTTGGATAAGGATAGAAATATCTCCAACGGAGAAGAAATAAAGGTCTATGTAATGGACGGAGACAGAGAAGCTAGTCCAGATATCTTGGCAGAATATGGTATTCTTTTAGAATCCACAAGCAAAACTTACAAAGTAGATAATCAAGCCACATACATCACAAGTCTAAAAGAAGTGACAGAAGAAGCCAGAGCGGCAATGGAAAAACAAGCAACCGACGGATTTAATGCATATATCTCCAAAAGTTGGGACGACAACTCTAAGCTCACTGAATTCAAGTACGTTGGATCCTATCTTTTAAAGAATAAATTCCCGGAAAGATCTAACAATATAAATACCTATATCATGGTGTTTGAATTTGGTTGCAGCGTAGATTCTGATGGGTATAGAGGATCAACCAAAGGATATCAAACTTTTTCATTTAAAAATTTGATAAAAGAAGACGGTAAAGTAGAAGTAGATCTACAAAGTATGAATACTTCCTACAACTCTTACTCCTTTGAAGTTAAGAATGACGAAGGAAATACTCGTAATTTCTCAACCTATGGATTTGAAACTTTAGAAGATTTATATAAAAATCAAGTTGCAGCAAACCTTGAAAACTTTGAATATGAAGCTTCAGATAGTTTAAAATAAAAAATTTATAAATTTATTTTTAGAAAATAAAAGAGACTTCGGTCTCTTTTTTTTGCATCAAAAAAGACCTTTGCATTGCAAAAGCCTTTTCTAAATTTTTTCTATTTCATTCTATCCATTACTTTTTTTGCGTCCATTGGATTTAGGATTCTATCTATCATAGGTTCACCATCTTTTAAGAATTCAAATTGATCTTCGTAGGTTGTGCTTTCTACTTTGTATAGAACTCCTGTAGGAATTTCATCTCCCCACATCATCGCCTTTTCCATTGCAAGGTCTAGGTTTGTATTGTCGTAGTCTTCCCCAAGCGGTTTAACTCTTTCCTTGTACCATTTAAATGTGTTTACCTTGTTCCAAGTTATACATGGTTGAAGCACGTCCACAAGAGCGTATCCTTTAAATTCTATGGCTTCTTTTATTATTTCTGTAAGTTGTTTTACATCGCCGGAGAATCCTCTAGCTACGAATCCTGCTCCAAGGGTAAGGGCAAGGGCAAGAGGTTTCATCATCTTGCTTCTAGCTCCATCTTGGGCAAAAGTTTGGACTTGACCATGTCCCGTTGTAGGTGATGCCTGACCTTTTGTAAGTCCGTAGACTTGGTTGTTGTGAACGATTTGGGTGATGTTTATATTTCTTCTTATGGCGTGAATCAAATGGTTTCCACCTTCTCCATATCCGTCACCGTCTCCCCCTTCAGCGATTACAACAGCCTTGTGGTTTGCAAGTTTTATAGCAGTTGCAACAGGAAGACTCCTTCCGTGTAGACCTGCAAAGGCATGAAGGTCGATGTACTGTGGCATCTTTCCTGCTTGACCGATACCAGCAGACATGATTACATCGTCCATACCTAGTCCAAGTTCGTCAAGGGCGTTCTTTAGAGCGAGCCTGATGCTTGGGTTACCACAACCAGGACACCATTGAGTTTCTTCAGTTATATTAAATTCAAAATTTTTCATAGCACTTCCTCTAATCTTTCAACTAATTCTTCAAGGTAGAACGGTCTTCCATCGTACTTGGTGATGAGATGATCTGATGCAACTAGCGCTTCTTGGCGGATAAGTCCTTCGAATTGTCCATCTCTATTCATCTCTACGACTATATAATTTTTCGCCATAGTGTGGAATTTTTTAAATTTCTTAAGTGGTAGTGGGAACACATCTCCAAATACAAGCCCCTTTATCTTGTGACCTTTTTCGTTAAGAAGATCGATAGATTCTTTTACAACTCCATAGGTTGAACCCCAACAAACAACCAAGGTGTCGAAATCATCCACTCCGATTTCCCAAGGTTCTTCCTCGTCGGCGATAATTCCTTCGAATTTTCTGTGTCTCTTGTCCACTTGAGCTATTCTATTTGCATCGTCTTCGCTAGTTCTTCCGAACTCATCGTGTTCATCGGAGTCCACCATGACCATATTTCCGTTGGCACGGGTAGGAATAAGTCTTGGACTTACACCAGATTCTGTAATTTCATATCTATTGTAAGTGCCTGGTTCGTAGTCATTGGGATTAGCAAGATATCTATTGATTTCAATCTTACTAAAATCAAAAGGAGCAGTACTTATCTTTGTATCCGCAAGTTCCTTATCAGACATTAAAATCACAGGGATTTGATACTTGTCAGCAAGATTAAAAGCTCTAGCAGTTTGATAAAAAGCATCTTCAGCAGAACGAAGAGCTATAACCTTACGAGGAAACTCTCCATGACCGTTGTGAATTAAAAATCTTAGGTCAGCCTGTTCAGTGTCAGTTGGAAGTCCAGTTGCAGGACCAGGTCTTTGCACATCGATAATAACCACTGGAGTTTCTATGATGCCCGCAAGAGAAAATGCCTCGCTCATAAGAGCCATACCCGCTCCAGATGAACCTGTCATTGCACGGACACCGGCAAATGATGCACCAAGAGCCATATTTAAAGCAGCAACCTCATCTTCACATTGATCCACCACTATTTCAAGTTCGTCAGAAACTGAAGACAAGAATCCCAACACTCCAGAAGATGGAGTCATCGGATAAGCAGCGTAGAACTTGCAACCTGCCGCAGCAGCTCCAAGACCAACCGCTTGATTTCCATTTATTAAAATACTTTCCCTTGCTTCAATCGGATTTACTTCAGTCTTAGTAATACTGTAACCGTAGTCTAGAGCTTTGATATTTCCTTCGATTAAACTTTCTTTAAAAGTTTCTCGAACCACTTCCTCTCCAACCTTAACGTCAATCTTTAGCTTGCCAAGAAGCATACCAAGACCGATGGTAGAAATCATCTTTGGATTGCCAAGTTCCTTAGCCTTCTTAACTAAATCATATTTTTTTGTACCTTCAAAACCTTCGATACCTTCGTCGCAGAAACTAACTCCGCCTTCATTTAATCTATCTAGATGTCTTTCAAGAGTCTCTTCATTTAGAGCAAAGATCACATCTAGACCGCGTCTCGGACTTGAAATTTCTCTATCAGAAAATCTGATTTGAAAGAAATTGTGCCCGCCTCTAACACGAGATCTGTAGTCAGAAGTGGTGTATACATAGTAGCCACTTCTTTGTAGAACCTTGTTAAAAAGGTTTGCCACCGTATCCATACCTTGGCCGGCAGCCCCGCCAATCAATACATTTCTGTCCATATTTTTCCTCCCATTTATTCGAATAGATATTCGTATTCATTTAATACCCGTAATTTATATAAATATACTGTAATAATATAAATTAAATTTTTGTCAAAGTTATATTAATTAATATTTGTTATCGTGCTATAGATAGAGTGTTTAATTTTTTCATGCTATCCGGATAGCATTTAAAATAATCATCCATTTTTAACCACACCAGGGTTATACCCATTCGACTTCGACGGTTACGCCTTGCTACACCGTCTCCGCTCAGGGTGACTGTGTTCCTTTGAGTTTTCCATATAGAGCCCTCCCAACTGTAGTCACCCTGAGCGAACGAAGTGAGTCGAACGGGTATAACCTCTAAAGGTCAAGTTATTGCAAATGAAACCAATAACAATTATCACGCTATACGTCTACACCTAACTTGACGAACGTAGTGAGTCTTAGTAGGTGTGATGCAACCTGTTTCCTAAGAGGCGTAGCCGATTAGTTGAAACAGTCTGCTGATAGCATCTAAATTAATAACCTACAACTAACCCCACCATGGGAGAGATCCTTCGAAGCCCTAGCCGAAATCTTTGATTTCGCAGCAGGTCTTGTGCAAAGAGTTCCAGAGAAGACGAGCACAGCGAAGTCTGATTTGTTGAACTCGACTGCCGACTACAAAGGCTACGCCTTTTCCGCTCAGGATGACAATCCATAGATACATACCTTTAGAAATTCTATAAATCAAAAGAGTTTCCTTGTGCAGAGCCTCTCGGCTGTGGAACCTGGAAGGTTCCGCTACAGGTGTGAATAGTAGGAATGGTTGTTTTACGGCTAACGCCTGAGGGAGAAGAATTTAGTGTCAAGATTTATGGAAGCAGGTTGCTTCCGCTACAAAGTACCCTCCCAACTACAGTCACCCTGAGCGAACGCAGTGAGTCGAACGGGTATAACCTCTGAAGGTCAAGTTATTGCAAATAAAACCAATAATAATTCTCACGCTATACGTCTACACCTAACTTGACGAACGTAGTGAGTCTTAGTAGGTGTGATGCAACCTGTTTCCTAAGAGGCGTAGCCGATTAGTTGAAACAGTCTGCTGATAGCATTTAAATTAATCATCCGTGTTTGTTCTCACCAGGGTTATACCCATTCGACTCCGACGGTTACGCCTTGCTACACCGTCTCCGCTCAGGGTGACTGTCTTCCTTTGGGTTTTCCCTCCAAAGTGCTATAATAAAATTAAATATAAACTTAAGGAGGAGCTATGACTGATATTAATTTAATAGAAAGTATAACCACCGCCTTTGGTCCTTCTGGATTTGAAGACGACGTGTTAGATGTTATAAAAGATAATTTAAAAGATTTTTTTATAGAAACCGATTCTATGAACAACCTCTTTGCAAGGATTAAAAATAATTCTGACAAGCCTTACACAGTTTTACTCGATGCTCACACAGACGAGGTCGGCTTTATGGTGCAAAGTATCTTAGACAACGGAACTCTTATGTTCGTTCCTCTTGGAGGTTGGGTTGCAACAAATATTCCTGCCCACCTAGTTGGAATCAAAAATATTCACGGCGAAATTGTAGAAGGCATCACCGGTTCTACTCCACCGCATTTTATGAGTGAAGAAGAAAGGAAGCGCCCTCTTTCAATCGATTCCATGTTTATCGATATTGGAGCGAAATCGCGAAGAGAAGTTATAGAAGATTTTGGAATAGATGTGGGTGCTCCTGTGGCTCCACTGGTTGATTTTAGACATGACGCCAAGAGAAACCTAATAAGGGGCAAGGCTTTTGACAACAGGCTCGGCTGCTGCTGCATCATCGAAACTCTAAAGAGAATTAAAGATTCTAAAAATTTAAATGTAAATGTAGTGGGAGGTTTTGCCGCCCAAGAAGAAGTGGGCATGCGTGGTGCAAAGATCACAAGCGCAAAGGTTAAACCGGACCTTGCAATTTTATTTGAAGGTTCTCCTGCAGACGACAGATACTTCCCAGAAGGACTTGCGCAAGGCGTTCTCGGCGGTGGCACTCAAATTCGCCACATGGATCAATCCTACATCAGCAGTTTCGAATATATTAAATTTGCAAAAGAAATCGCAAATAAAAATAATATTAAGTACCAATCTGCCGTTCGTCGCGCTGGCAGTACCAACGCTGGAGCAATTCACCTAAGCGGAGAAGGCGTACCTGTGCTAGTTCTAGGTATTCCATCTAGATTCGTACACAGCCATTACAATTTCGCAGACATCTCTGACTTCGAAGCAACAGTTGATCTTGCGGTAAATGTAATTGAAAACCTAGACGAAAAAAGCATCAAAAAGATTTTAAAGAAATAATTTTTAAAATCCAGAATAAATTTAACAAAAACGCAAAAAATCCCTAGTCATAGGGATTTTCTCTTTTTCTATTTATTTTACAAATATTGTGTCAAATTTCTTTTTTTAAAATCTTAACTAGATTCTTTACACTTGCAACATTTCCGCTCACCACGAGCTTACCATCCACCATTACAGATGGAGATGTCATCACTCCGAGTTTTACTATTTCTATTAAATCTTCAACTTTTTCTACCTTTGCATCGAGATTTAATTCATTTACCGCTTCTGTCACATTTTCATAGAGCTTATCGCAATCTTTGCAACCTTCTCCAATCACTTTTATTATCATCTTCCACCTCAATTCTTAAGTTTCATAGGTTTATTTACTATTTCTTTCCAATTTGTATCTATGGTTCTTATGACCTTTGGACCTACCTTTGAAAGAAACACGAGCTCTGAGTTTTCCCTTTCACCATGGGGTTTGTAATCGATTAGTTTTTCCACCACATCCACTTGGAACCATCCTTCTTCTAGGTGAAAAAATCCCTTTATTCTATAACAGTCCGGAAGTACTTTTTCTAAAAATTCATTTAACTCGTCTCTTGTAAGAATTTCTTCTGTTTGCAAGGAAATTGTCTTAGGCTTATTGTCAACTGTGTTTAAAGAATCTTCACTTTCTATTTTATTTAAAGATTTTAGATCTGTACTTAGAAAATCTAGTCCTATATTTCCTTCTTTTCCATATTTTATAAGACAATTTGGATTTATTTCTTTAATCTTTTCATTTATCTTATGAATTTTATCTTCATCTACAAGATCAATCTTATTTACTATTGCCATATGGCAGTGAACGAGTTGGCGATAGACAGTTTCTTCTTCTTCGATTTGATTTATAAAGTTAACAGCATCTATAAGGCATATTGCAGCCTTAAATTCATAGACATCGCCCGCTAGTACCTTCACAGCTTCCAGGATTTCTTCTATATTTGAAGGATCCGCAAGCCCTGAACTTTCAACGAATACATAGTCTAGATCCATCTTTCCCATTTCAGCAAGAGATTCTACAAAAGATAGTTTTAAACATGAACAAAATATGGAGCCTCTGCTGATTTCTGTCATCTTTATGCCATCTCTATCAATTATTTCTCCATCTACATTTATTTTTCCAAACTCATTTTGAATAATTCCTATCTTTTTACCTTTAATATTATCTAAGAGATTTAATAGAAATGTAGTCTTCCCAGATCCTAAAAATCCTGTAAGTACGTATAATTCTTTCTTCTTCATAGTTCCTCCTATTTTATTTATATGAATAGATAACTAAATATATTGAAAATATATCCAACTATTATAATTCCACTTACGCAAATCGCTACGAAAAAAGTGAGAAGTTTTGGTTTTATTGCTCTTCTTAACATAATCAAAGATGGCAAAGAAATTGTGGTCACAGACATCATAAAACTTAAAACCGTTCCAAGTAGCGCTCCCTTTGCAAAGAGGGCTTCAGCCACAGGTATAGTCCCAAAAATATCTGCATACATTGGTGCACCTACAAGGGTCGCAATTATAACGCCAAAGATATTATTCTCACCCAGTATCTTTTCTATAAAATCATTTGGAATCCAGTTGTGGATGATTGCTCCTATTCCGACACCTACTAATACATAGGGATATACCTTTTTAAAAGTGGATACCACTTGATCCTTAGAAAAATTAATTCTATCCTCTATGGTCATTTCCGATTGGGAAACTTCGCCTACATTGGCGTTTAAAATAAATTCTTCAATCTCACGTTCCATCTTAGCGCTTTCTATAATCTTTCCGCCAACTACAGCTATGACAAGCCCGAGCAAAACGTAAACGACAGCTATCTTTGCTCCAAAGATACTCATAAGAAGAATAAGACTTCCAATATCAACCATTGGAGAAGAAATTAAGAATGAAAATGTAACGCCAATAGGAAGACCTGCACTTGTAAATCCAATAAAAAGTGGAATGGATGAGCAAGAACAAAAAGGTGTCACAGTGCCCAGTAGTGCAGCCACAATATTTGCGGAAATTCCTTTGAATTTTCCCATGATCTTCTTACTTCTCTCTGGTGGAAAATAACTCTGTATATATGAAACGATAAAGATTAGCACGCTTAACAATATAAATATCTTTAAAACATCATAGATGAAAAAATGGATTGCCTCACTAAGTCTCATATTTAGATCAAATAGAATTAGTTTTAATACTTTACCTGTTAGATTGTAAAGCCAATTCATTTTAAAAATATTATTTTGTATAAATTCAAATATCATTTTAAGCCCCGGTATTAAATAAATCATCCATGTAATTTTTTAATTCTTCCATAGTTTTTCTATTTAAGGTGTAGTAGTTCCACACACCAGCTTTCTTAGTCTTAACCAGTTTAAAATTATTTAAAATCTTCATATGGTGAGAAAGAGTCGGCTGAGTTATATCAAAAGTTGCAAGAAGTTCGCAGGCACACCTCTCTTTGTCATCTGAAAGTATCTTTATAATTTTAAGACGTGTAGGATCTCCAAGCACTTTTAAAATCGCTGCTACATCTAGTAATTTCATAATATTCCTCCTTATTAAATAGATGTCCGTCAATGTAATTATATTAGATACATTGATGAGTGTCAATGTGTTGAATAAAAATTTTTACTACAGAGATTTTTAATAAAGATAAATCAAGTAGCTGAAGACTTATAAGCAATTTTAAATGCAAAAAAACCTCCTGTTAAACATAAATTTAAACAGGAGGGTTTTTGCTAATATTTAAATATTTATTTTATTTTGCTTTTATTTCATTTTTTGTTTCGCCAGTAGTCAAAACTTCATTTAAATTATCATACGAAATTTCAATCATATTTTTCAAAGCTTCATCTGTATTTGAACCTACATGAGGTGTAACTAAAACTTTAGGATATAAATCTACCAATCTTCTTACTGATTGATCTTCCATTTCATCACCAGATGCAAACTCCTTGAAGAATGTCTTAGTTTCATTTGGAAATACATCCGTGCCAAATCCTGCTAATTTACCAGATTTTATAGCATCATAAATATCCTCATTATTTTGCAATTCACCACGAGCTGTATTTATTAATATTGCTCCATCCTTCATTTTTGAAATGAAATCTTTATTTATAAATTCATCATTTTGTCCTTTAAAATATGGAACGTGCAAACTTACTATATCTGATTTTTTAAGTAATTCATCTAATTCAACATATTTTAAAATATCTTTTGCATTTTCATTTGGGTAAGGATCATTACCTAAAATTTCAGCTCCTAATCCCTTGAATAATTTAGCTTCTGTCAAGCCAATTTTACCCGTACCAATTATACCAACTTTACAATTTCTAATTTCTTTGCTAAACATTTGAGCATCAACTTTGAAATTATAATTTTTTGTTCTATTTGTTGTATACGCTGTATTTCTTAATAACATCATTGCTAATGTTAAAGATAATTCAGCTACTGAATTTGGTGAATAAGCTGGTACTCTAGCAACCATTAAATCCATTTCTTTACATGCTTCTAAATCTATATGGTTAAAACCTACCGTTCTTGTGAAAACATATTTTATGCCATAAGATTTTATTTTTTCAAGATTTTGTCTATCTGCTACACAATTTCCTCTGAGCAAAACAACATCTTGACCTTCTGCTGTTTCAATATTATCATGTGTAAGAAGTTCCTCTACTAATTTTAATTCATAATTATATTTATTTAACTTATGAAAAAAATCAACTTCATTTGGTCTTACACCATATGCTACAATTTTTAATGTCATATTATTTCCCTTTCTTAAGCAAATATTCCTATTTTACCAATCAATTCTACTATAACAATCCATATAGGAGCCATCAAAACTGCTCCCAATGTGGCCATAAGCGACGCATTTGATGCAAATAAAGCTTCTCTGTCAAAATTAATAGCATAAGCAACCGCTACAGTAGCTGGTGGTGTTGCCATCATTATAACTACAGTTCCCAAACCTACTAAATTTATTGGGAATCCTACTAGACTTAAAGCATATAAAATTGCAATATTTATCGCTGGAACTAATGCTAATTTAACGAATGTATAATACCATGTTTTTTTATCTGAAAAAGCTTCTTTAAAACTTACTGCACCTAATGTTGAACCTATTGCCAACCAAGCTAGTGGTGAGGCTAATCCTCCTAGATACTTAAATACTTGGAATAGTTGTGGAAATGTATGGTCTATTCTCAAAAATGCCACCGATTTTTTAATAGTTTCTCCATCTTGTTCTACAGCAACAGCCACTTGTGGTAAATAAGTTTGGAACATCCATACAAACAAACCTAAAAAAGTAGCCACTACTATTGGATTTAAAAACATTTGTTTAAGATTTTCTTTTTTCATGCTCAAACCACTCATTTTTATATATCCATATGAATATAGGAAAATTCTATATCCTATATTAAAAATAGATGCATATAATGTTCCTTGTGGTCCATAAATTGCTGTTACTATTGGAATACCAAAAAATGTAGTCGAGCCGAAAATTGATAAAACTCTTAATGTTGTTTTTTCATCTCCCTTGTATTTTGCGAAAATTGGTAGAGTCAAAAGCATTAAAATCGGATACATTGCTATTCCCCATACTAATAATCCCATTCCATTTCTTAATGTTTCCTCATTTATGTCACTCATAAATGAGTTATAAGCTAAAGCTGGTAATGATAGCGATAATACTATACCTGTTAATACTTTTCCTGTCTTATTGTCAAAAATGCCTCTTTTTCTACAAAAATAACCAATTAAAATAATTACTAAACTCGAAAAAATTGCTGTATTGATTTTTTGCGTTTTTAATGTTGTCATGAACACTTCAAAAAAATTCATGTATCCCTCCTAATAATTAATATTTACATTTCTAGTATACTTTAATTTAAATTTTTTTACAATGACGAATAGCCAAATCAAATGCAGCACCTATGGTAAGAAACCAAAAAGTTCTTCTTTTAATGTTACGAAACAATATCCACTTTTTCTTTTCTTCTCAAATTTTTCATATTGGTTTTTGGCAGCTTTTTTATGTGTGTGAGCTTGTTTTATGTTGCACATGTTATGATAAATTATCAATACAAAAAGACGATAGAGTTTTTAATTTCTATCGTCTAATGCCTTTACTATGATTTTTTTAAATCTTTTTTGACCAATATATTTTTAATATCTTAGAAAATATCATTTGTACAAATGCAACTATCATTAACGCTAAAAAGGCTTCATAACTTACATATGCTACAATTAAAGAAACAATTACAATAACCATTGAAAATAAAGGTATTATATTTGCCCCTGACTTCATCTTTATTAATATCACTCTTTCATCTGTTTCTTTAGTATACATCTTTTCCAATATATCTCTATTTCTATATGCTCTAGCAAGCATTGACATATAGAATACAGATACTAGTTCAAGTCCAATAAAAAATCCTATTACATAATCTGTCACATCTTCTTTTAATGGAAATTTATTTTTTAAATAAAAATTTCCAATAATAACTGCCAGTAAAGCAACTATACATAATAAGACTAAAAAACTAATTCTAAATCCTATCTCTTTTTTATAATTTTCTAATTTGTTCATATTAATCATCCTCCTCTACACTAAATATTTCTTCAATACTCATACCAAAAAACTTAGCAATTTTAAAAGCCAACGGCAGTGACGCTATATATTTTCCAGTTTCTATGGAAGTTATGGTCTGTCTTGTTACTCCAACTTCATTGGCCAAATCTTCTTGAGTTATTTTATGCTGTTTTCTTAATTGAGAAATTGTATTTTTCATTTTTCTCCTCCTATAGCAAGCTCGCTTTGCATTTATAGTATAGCTTGCTTTGCATTTTTTGTCAAGCATGCTTTGCTTTTTTTATAATTTCTTTAATAAAAAAAGACGATAGATTTTAATTTTCTACCGTCCTTAAATGTCCAAGTAATTTTCTATTTATGGTTTTCTTTTAAAAAATCATCAATAGTTTTTCTTGATTCACTTTTTTGCTTTTTCATTACCTTCAGCTGTTCCACCTGTTGCAACTCTAGTTTTTCCTAAATCTAAAATACCATTTCCTGCAAATATATGCCCTGCTCCTTTATATGAATAAATATTTGCCTTAGGGTTTTGTTCTTTTATTTTATTTGCCATGGCAAGGCTATCCCACATCATATCATCCTCGCCTACAATCAGAAATATATTTGCCTTAACATCTTTTGCTGGTATTAGTTTTTCTTGGCTTGTTGAGTCTTTTTCTATTGCGCTGTTATAAGTTTCTTTAAAACTAATAGGACTTTTAATGATGGATGGAACAATAATATTTTTTAAAAATGAGTTAAATGATGATTTTTTAATATCTATATATGGAAGTTCCTTGCCTTTATATGTCCATGATGAACCATAATCTTTAAAATCTAGACCGGCGAAATTATAAGATGAAGGCGCCATCAAAATCAGATTATCTATTTCAGGATATTTGCTAGCTAAATTAAGTGCATATTCTGCACCTTTTGACGCTGCCACAACACTTATCGGCTTATTGTCTTTTATATTTTTATTTATATAACTTATAACATCTTCAAATTGTTCTAAAGGGATTTTTCTAAGAGTTTGTTCTTGGTTTTTCATTCCAAACATAAATAGGGCAAAGGTCTCATATCCCTCTTCAGCCAATCTTTTAGCAGTCTCAAAATTTGGACCTCCATCAGAACCTCCAAAACAAATTACAAGACCCTTATGTAATTTTTCCTTAGGCACAAATCTAAAGCCTTGCATCCTACCCTCATCTACATAAGTTACATCAACTCCATCAATATCTGTAGGATATAGACTTATATTAGTTACATCCTTATAATATTCGGGAAATTTAAAAGCATTGTTATCTTTATACTTATGGTCATTATATATTCTAAGAATAAAAACTAAAACTACTAAAATAATAACTATTGAAAAAATTCTAAAAAATATTTTCTTCATTTTATTCCCTTCCTTTTAAATAGCATACAGATTCTACTAGTATTTAAAAAATCTGCTTGTAGGTATTATATCACCTTTAGTGCGCATTAATTACACTAAACTACAATAAGGCTTTAATAAGTTCCATTATTTTTGGTCTTCATTTATTTTTGCACTAAAAAAAGCACTGGATATAATCCAATGCTTTTGATATTATCTCTTTGAGAATTGTGGTGCTCTTCTTGCTTTTTTAAGACCGTATTTCTTTCTTTCCTTCATTCTTGGATCTCTTGTTAAGAATCCAGCTTTTTTAAGAACAGGTCTTAGTTCAGCATCTACTTCTAGTAGTGCTCTTGCTATTCCGTGTCTTACAGCACCTGCTTGTCCTGTAAATCCACCACCGTGTACTTTAACGATTACGTCAAAGTTGCCTGTAGTTTCTGTTAGCTCTAACGGAGATTTTGCAACTGTAATTAGCGTTTCATAATTAAAGTAGTTTTCTAAATCTCTTCCGTTTACTGTGAATGATCCATTTCCAGGAACAAGTCTTACTTGAGCTACAGAAGATTTTCTTCTTCCAGTTCCTCTATATTGCTTTTCCATGAACTACCTCCAATTAAAATTCGTGAACTTCTGGTTTTTGTGCTTCGTGAGGATGATTTTCCCCTGCATAAACCTTAAGTTTTCTGTACATAGATCTTCCAAGTCTATTTTTTGGAAGCATTCCTTTAACAGCTAGTTCGATTATTCTTTCAGGATGTTTGTTTCTAAGTTCTTTGTAAACAACTTCTTTTCTTCCACCTGGATATCCTGTGTGGTATACATGAAGTTTCTTATCCCATTTGTCTCCTGTTAGACGAACTTTTTCAGCGTTAATTATAATTACAAAGTCACCAGTATCAACGTGTGGTGTGTATGTTGGTTTGTGTTTTCCTCTTAGTATTGTTGCTACTTCTGTTGCAAGTCTACCAAGTACTTTATCTGTGGCATCGATAACATACCACTTTCTTTCAATTTCATTGGCTTTTGCCATAAAACTCTTGTTATTCATGAGTCCTCCTGTGATTTAAAATTTTCCGGGGCTTTTAAAACACTTTGATAATAATATATTAATTACTTCAATTTGTCAAGTATTTCTAAGTATTTTCTCAACTTTCTTTTGATTTTTGTATATTCATGTGAGCTACCCTTGATGCCGCTGCTGCTGCGATTGCCGCTACGATGTCATCGGCGAAGGTTGTGACTTCTCTTCCAGTCTTTTTTCTCTCGTCAAGTTCTTTTATTATTCCTATTTTTTCTTTGTCTAGATACCCAAAGTTTGTAAGTCCTATTGATCCGTATAGGTTTGTGATTCCAAGGGGTAGGATCTCATCTATTCCATACAGTCCTTCGTCTTTTTCTACTATTGATTGAAGTGGTTCGTCGAGCATTTTTTCGCTCGCAAGTTTATCTAGTTGAAATCCTGTTAGGATTACATGGACAACTTCTCTCTTTTCCAAGATTCTTTCTATGGATTCAAGACATATTTCTCTTGTTACATATTCGTTATATGGTTTTTGTAGTTCATAGACTACATCTGCGATTTTATCCAGTTCTATTCCTCTTTCTATGAGCATATTTTTTGCTATAGCTGTGAGTTCTTTCATATCGTATTTATACATCAGTTCCCCCTTGTGGTTCCTTCTGTAGATATCTTCCACATTCCTTCTTTATTTTCTCTTGCTTCTTTTTCTATTTTTCTAAATGTTTCTTCATAGTCATTATTTGGTTTAAAGAAATAGCATCTAGCTAGTCCTTCTTTTAAAAGGATGCCTTCCAAGGTGTTTTCTCTTATCATTTTTTCGTCGACATTCTTTTCTTTTTTAGGATTTACAAGGAATACATATCTCAAGTTTCTTCCGTATTTATCTTCTAATTCTTTGCCTGTTTTTAGATAAACGGTCTTATTTAAGATTAGTTCTTCTGCTCTAATCTTTGCCTCTTCTCCCAGTTCTTCCTTTTCTTCTCCAAATTCTGGTGTGTTGATGCCTATGACTCTTACCTTGTCTGGACCGACATAGAATGTATCTCCATCTACCACCTTTGTCACTTTTACCTTTTCAAATGTTGGAGCAGCTACTGTTTTGTTGTAGTAGTCGACCCCAAAGTATAGCACTAGAATTAGAAATGCTAAGAGCAATCTTCTGAGGAGAGTCTTGTTTTTTATTTTATCATTTTTCATTTATTCTCATCCTATTTCTTTCGATTCTTTTCTTTCTTTTTATAACTGCTCTAGATTTTTTGATGGATAAGAAATAGATAATTCCTGGCACAAATGCAGAAGCTATTATCGCTTCAAGATATTCATAAAATCCAATGAGTTTCAAGCTATAAAGCTCTGGATACATGAACATATCCATAAAAAATCTATAGTAACTATCCCCTGGTCCTACTTCTAAAAATTTTTCTCTAAGACCTAAATATGCTACTCCAATAGACAAAAGAGAAATAAATATTATTAAATTTCCAGTTAGTATATCTTCTATCGGTGCTCTTCTCTTCGTCATGCCTTTACCTAGAAGGAAGTACATATACAGTATCAAAATAACTATTATTATTCTAAATACCATATTTCCATAGATTAAATTTCTAACCTCTTCTGATAAATTTATAAAGTAGCTGAGTGCAAATGTAGCTATTATTACGATTATGTGGAATAATAGCCCTCTTAAGTTATTGTTCATAGTCGTCCTAATCTTTTAATATCTTTTTAAATCCTTCTGTGTAACTTACTTCGCTATTTGTATCGATGAAGTATCCGTCGGCATTTTCTTTTTTAAGCATCTCTATTGCTTCTTCTTTTGTACTTAGAAAAGATGCGGTAGATAAAAAGTCGCATAGTCCTGAGTCTTTATTATTTATAGTTACAGATTTAAATAATGTGTCTGGATATAGTGTGTCTGGGTCTATGATGTGAGAGTATCTTCTTCCATCTAGATCGAAGTATCTTTGATAGTCTCCTGATGTTACCACAGAGGTATCATTTACTGCAAGCACTGCTTGTACAGAATTTTGTTCTCCTTCTTCTGCATCTGGATTTCTAATTCCAACTAAGAATGTGTCCCTACCTTCAACAAGTGGTTTGCCGATTATTCTTACGTTTCCACCTGCAGATATAATTGCAGATTTAACTCCATTTTTCTCTGCGTATTGCGCTACCAGTTCCGTTGCGTATCCCTTTGCAACTGATCCCATTTCCACTTCCATTCCCTTTTCTTTTAGGTAGATGGATTTGTCTTTTTCATTTATAACAATATTTTCCATGTTTAGTAATGGTCTTAGACTTTCTAGTCTTTCTTTAGTTGGAAGTGGTGAGCCGAGTTTAGCTGTTACTTCTTCTTTTGTAGCTCCTCCTTCATAGAGGTCTCTATACTCAGTCCACACGTCCACCACTGGACCTATTGCTACGTTTACTTTGTGAGAAATATTGTTGTAAGAGTCGATGGAAAATTTCATCAAGTTGAATACTTCATCAGGAACTTTTACAGGTTCTATCCCTGCATTGTCATTTACAGTTTTAAAGTTAACCACACCTTCGTAGCTATTATATCTGTCAAATAGCTTGTGAAGTCTAATAAATTCATTCTTTATTAACTCAAGTTCCCTATTACCTTCTTTTTCACTTTGTGCATAGACTGCCACGTCTATAATCGTATCGAAACAATCATAGAATTCAGTTTGATACTTTTCATAAGCTTTTTCATTTGAACAGCCTACTAAACATAGGCTAAATATAATCATTAATATAATTTTCTTCATAATATCACCTTTATAATTGTATCATTATGTTGAATTTTACTCAACAAATAGATATTATGTATATAGAGGTGTTATATGTACAAAATTTACTCAGATGTAGCTGGAGATTTTTTTCGAAAGCGACCTAAGTAGAGCCGAAATTATTCCTATGGAATTTATCATAGACGAAAAAGTCTATACACATACATTAGATTATAGCGAAATGTCTAAGGAAGAATTTTTAAAAAAATTAAAAACTTCCGACATGTCTACCACGATGGTAAATCAATTTAAATTTGAAGAAACATTTAGAAAACCATTGGAAGAAGGTATGGACATTCTATATGTGGCATTTTCATCAGGACTTAGTGGACAATACCTACAGGCACTTAACGCAAAGGATGCCCTTGAAGCTGAGTTTCCAGATAGAAAGATAGAAGTTGTAGATACAAAGAATGCAACCTGGGGAATGGAAATTTTACTCCATAGAGCCATAGAAAACTTAGATAAAGGCATGGACTTAGTAGAAAATGCAAAAGATCTAGCTAAGCTTGTAGATAATGTAGCTACCATATTTATCGTTGAAGATCTTATGCATCTAAAACGTGGCGGTAGACTCTCTGCAACAGAAGCCTTCTTAGGGACTGCAATAAAAATTAAACCAATCCTTAAAATAGACGAAGAAGGAAAATTAAAACCTATCGACAAGGCAAGAGGATTAAAATCGGCTTACAAAAAATTAGTAGATATCTATTTTAATAATAGAGATGAAAAATCTAACAAAATTATTATTTTCCATTGTGCAAATCTTGAAGGTGCAAATGCCCTTAAAGAAGCTTTGGAAAAAAGAGACGAAAACCTTCAAATTGAAATTGGAGAATTAAGTCCTATCATCGCTGTCCATACAGGTATAGGAATGACTGCAATGACATTTGAGGGGGTGAAAGGTTGACAGATAAAAAGAAAACCGTAGTGCTTGGCATAAGCGGCGGTGTGGATTCATCGGTTGCAGCCTATCTATTAAAAGAACAGGGCTACAATGTCATCGGTGTCTTTATGAAAAACTGGGACGAAAATGACGAGGAATGTACTGCCACAGATGACTACCTAGATGTGGTAAAAGTAGCAAACGCACTGGATATTAAGTACTACACTGTTAACTTTGAAAAAGAATATTGGGACACTGTCTTTACATATTTCTTAAACGAATATAAGAAGGGCAGAACTCCAAATCCCGACGTAATGTGCAACCAAAATATAAAATTTAAAGCATTTTTAGATTTTGCTTTAAAACTTGGTGCAGATTATATAGCCATGGGTCATTACGCTAGAGTTAAACACGAGAATGGACATAGCTACCTGCTTCGCGGGGTTGACGAGAACAAAGATCAATCTTATTTTCTATCTCGAGTTAAAGAAGAAGCTCTTAAAAAAACTATCTTCCCTATTGGAGATATAAAAAAGGAAAAAGTTAGAGAGATCGCAGAAGAATTAAATCTTGCAACTGCAAAGAAAAAAGATTCCACCGGAGTATGTTTTATCGGCGAGAGAGATTTCAATAAATTCTTGGACAAATTCTTATTTACAAAACCAGGAAAGATTGTAGATGAGGCTGGAAACGTGCTAGGAGAGCACTCTGGACTGATGCACTACACCATTGGACAGAGAAAAGGAATCGGCATCGGCGGAGTTGGAACTGGAGAACCATTCTTCGTTGCAGATAAAAATTTAGAAAAAAATGAATTAATAGTTGCACAAGGGGTGGATAATCCTATATTATATAGAGATGAGTTCTATGTTGAAGAACCATTTTTTATAAATGGAACACCAGACTATCCACTTAACTGTACAGGAAAGATTAGGTACCGTGCTCCCGATGTGGGCATGGTTGTAACAAAAATAGACGACGAAACACTTAAAGTTAAGCTCGAAAAACCATTAAAAGGTGTAACTCCAGGACAAATAGCTGTGTTTTATTCTGGAGAAATATGCCTAGGTTCTGGTATAATTAAATAAATAGGAGGAATTTTATGATTTTAAAATTACAAAAAAGAGATCAACACGGAAAAAATAAAGTAGACAAACTTAGACAAGAAGGACTTGTTCCAGGAGTTGTTTACTCAAAGGGAGAAGAAGCAGTTTCAGTAACTGTAGTTGAAAAAGATTTAGTAAAGGCTTATGAAGTAAACGGTCTTTCAAACATTTTCAAAGCTGAATTAGACGGAGCACAAAAGGACCTTCTAATCAAAGAAATCCAAAAACATCCATTTAAGAATCAAATTCTACACTTTGACGCATACCTAATCGATATGAATCAAAAGATCAGAGTTACTATTCCAGTAGTTCTAGAAGGAAGAGACAACATCAAGGCTCAACCATCAGTTATCATGCAAATTATTGACAGCGTTGAAATTGAATGTCTACCAGGAGACCTTCCATCAGAAGCAGTTGTAAATGTAGTTGACATGCAAATTGGCGACAACATGACAGTTGCTAATCTAGATATCGCAGGAAATGACAAGATTCACATCCATGTAGATCCAGAAGAAGTTGTAGCAGTTCTATCTGAACCACAAGAAGAAAATCTTGAAGAAACTGACGAAGAAGTATCAGCAGAAGTTCCAACTGTAGCTGAAACTGAAGCAAAAGAAGAAGAATAATAAAATTTATTTAAAGATAGCTAGAATTTCTAGCTATTTTTTATTTAAATCTTTTTTAGAAAACTAAGACATTAAAAAAGCAAGGAGTTGTTTTCCTTGCTTTTATTTCTTTAAATTTAAAGTAAAAAAACTTCGATCTCTCGAAGTTTAATTTTTTATGAATCTTTAAGTGCTGGTCTTACTCTTTCGTAGAGTAGGACTGTTACCACTGCTGTTATAGATCCTTTGATGATGTTAAATGGAATTATACAGTAGACCATCATTGTAAATAAATCTGTTACCTTTGGAATTATTTTACTTCCCATTGCTACTATTGCTTCCATTGGCATAATCTTTGCGTAAAGTGGAAATATAAAGTAGTAGTTTGATATAAATGCAGATGTAGTCATAAGAACTATACCAAGTATAAGTGAAAGTATAGCTCCTTTAAAGGTTCTATATCTTCTATAGAATACAGAAGCTGTAATCGCGTATACAGATGCGATTATAAAGTTTGAAAGCTCTCCTACCATTCCTGTGTCTGTGCCTGTGATTATAATATTTAAAATATTTTTAATCGCTGCAATAATCACTCCATAGATTGGTCCCATGGTAAATGCTCCTAAAAGCACTGGTACATCAGAGATATCTAGCTTCATAAATGCAGGTGCGATAAATGCAAGTGGCATCTTTATATTCATTAGTATAAATGCCATTACAGATAAAACTGCCACCCTTGTGATGTTTCTTGTCTTAATTCCTCTTCTTGTTGTGTTATTCATAATTCCTCCCTTGCTTGGGCATAAAAAATGCCCCACTGCTTCAGGGGCCTCTTCTATCATCCAGACTCTACTGTCGGTACCTGAATCACACAGGTTCAGCTTGCGCTCGCGGACTTTACCGCCGGTCGGGACTTCCACCCTGCCCTGAAGAATAACTATACTAATTTTATATTATCTATTTTAGCTTGTCAATCTTTATTGAGATGTTCTATTATTTTGCCGCAAATCAATTATAATAGCGAAGTGACAATTTTTTTAATTATCCTATATAATATAACGATGAGGTGATACTATGAACTTAGATATTAATGTTATAAATTTTATGTCCGAGATTAAATGTGTGCCGCTGGATTATTTTTTTAAATTCTTTACCCATCTTGGCGATTTCGGATTCTTATATATTTTGATTGGAATTTTATTTTTATTCTTTAAAAAAACTAGAAAGACTGGAGCGACAATCCTTCTTTCTCTAATTTTCTGCGGAATTCTTGGAAATTTAATCTTAAAACCAACCATCGCAAGAATTAGACCCTACGATAGATTAAATCTTCCCTTGAAGATAAAACCACCGACAGATTTTTCTTTTCCATCGGGACATACCTATGGGGCTTTTGCAGTAGCTGGATCCATCCATTTTACAAAAGTTTTTAAGAGTCTTCCATTTTTTTTAGTGGCTGCGATTATCTCGGTATCTCGCATCTATTTCACAGTCCACTATCCTTCCGATGTGTTGGCAGGTGTAGTGATGGGAATGATTCTATCCTATGTTTCAAATAAAATTGTAAATAAATTTTATAAAAGTAATTGAAAATTTAATTTTAGAAATAAATTTTATAAATTTTAGATTCTTACAATTAATTTTTATAAATTTACTTTGTTTAGCGATTTTTAAAGTCGGGTAATTAAATTAAGAGGTGATTAAATGAAGTTAGAATTATTTTATAAAGAATCTTGTCCTTATTGCCAAAAGGTTCTAAGGTTTATGGAAATGAATAAAATCGACGATGTGGAACTAAAAGATATTGTAGCAAATCCAGAGTTTAGAGATACTCTCGTAGAAGTGGGAGGAAAGGGACAGGTTCCTTGTCTATTTATCGACTCTAAACCTATGTACGAATCCATGGATATCATCAAATTTTTAAAAGAAAGATTAAATTAATTAAATAAAAATTAGAGACGAATATTCGTCTCTAATTTATTTTGTAAATTTTAAATTTTACATACGGTTTTGGTTGTCAACCCATTCTTTAGCTTCTTCAACAGATTCTTCAGTAGGGATTTCAACTCCAGTTTCTGGATCTTTACCTTCGCTCTTAGCGTAGATATCAGAAGCTGCTTTGTCTCCATGTTTAATTTCGTTCATTTGTTCAAGGTTAGCTTTAGTTTTACCTACTAAATCTTGACTAAGTGTTTCTTTCTTAACTTCTTTGTTCATATTATACCTCCGTTAATATTATTCTACCCCTTCTGGATATAAATTACCAATTTTGATCTAAAATAAATTAGAAAAGGTGAAAAATGATTAAAAAAATACTTTCTTACGTCAAATCTTTTAAAATATATGCATTCTTAAGTCCAATCTTTGTAACCTTAGAAGTTATCATGGACATACTCATCCCATACACCATGAGTATCATCGTGGATCAAGGGATTATTTTAAAAGATAGGGACGTAATTATAAAAACTGGAATCCTACTAGTAATCTATGTACTTCTATCCTTTGGAGCAGGTATTACATCTGGATACCTTGCAACCAAGGCGAGTGCAGGACTTTCTAAAAATCTTAGAGAAGCACTCTATGAAAAGATACAGTCTTTTTCATTTAGGGATATAGATTCTTTTTCAAAAGGTTCTCTCGTTACAAGACTTACAACAGACGTTCAAAATATTCAAATGTCTTTTCAAATGAGTATTAGAATTGCGATTCGTTCGCCAATTATGCTTGTGTTTGCATTCATAATGGCATTTAAAATTAATAGAAATTTGGCTGGATACTTTTTATTTATCATTCCTCTAATTGGAATATTCGTCTCCTACATCATGATTTCCGTCTATCCAACATTTAGACAGATTTTTAAAGGCGTAGACAGGCTTAACACTTTCGTTTCAGAGAATCTACTTGGAATCAGAGTGGTTAAGAGCTTTGTTCGAGAAGAAGAACAGATAAAAGGATTTACAGAGATTTCAAAATTCCTATACGAAAAATATATTTACATTCAAAAGAGATTTATGTCACTTATGCCATTTATGAATTTTACGATCTACACCATCTGTATTATTATCTCCTGGGTCGGCTCGAAATTCGTGGTGGGAGGTAGCTTAACCACAGGACAACTTATGAGTCTTGTTACCTATTCATTCCAAATCCAAATCTCTCTTATGATCTTTGCAATGGTAATAAGTCAGATAATTCTATCTCGTAACTCTGCAGATAGAATCATAGAAGTGCTAGACAAAGAAGTAAGCCTAGTTTCAGGCGAATCCAAGAAAAAAGTAGAAGACTACACCATAGAATTTAAGGATGTATGTTTTTCCTACGATAACACAAATGCAGATGAAAAAAGTAATAGAGATGATGAAGAAAATAAATATGCCCTCTGCGATATTAATCTAAAGATAAATCCTGGAGAAAATCTGGGCATCATCGGCGGAACTGGATCATCTAAGTCCACCTTGGTGCAACTTATCCCAAGACTTTACGATGTCAGCTGCGGATCAGTTGAAATAGGTGGAGTTGACGTAAAGGATTACGATTTAAGAGAACTTCGCGACTCTATCTCAATGGTACTTCAAAAGAATCAACTCTTCTCCGGAACGGTAAGATCCAATCTAAACTTTGGAGACTTAAATGCAACAGACGAAGAAATGTACGAAGCACTTAATATTTCAGACGCATATACATTCATAATGGAAAAGGGCGGCCTTGACATGAAGGTTGAAAGAGGTGGAGCCAACTTCTCCGGTGGACAAAAACAAAGACTAACCATCGCAAGATCCCTTCTTAAAAAACCTAAAATATTGATCCTTGACGACTCAACCTCTGCACTAGATACAAAGACAGAAAGAAATATTACAGAGAGTCTAAAGGCACACCTTCCAGATATGACTAGAATTATAATTTCTCAAAGGGTCAACACTCTTAAATACTGCGATAGAATCGTCGTAATGAACGAAGGTAGGATCGAAAGCATAGGAACTCACGAAGAGCTTCTTAAAAACTCAAAAATTTATAATGAAATCTCTACCTCTCAAGAAAGAACAGGTGACTTCGATGAAGAAAAATAAAAAATCAATCGATAAAAGTAGCCTAAATGACGGCAAGAGAATATTAAAATACATTTTGAAACACAACGGTTCGAGATTTATCTTAGTATTCTTCTTAATCATAATATCCATAATATCAACGGTATCATTTTCCCTATTCTTAAAGACCATCATCGACAACTATATAACACCGATGATCGGAATGACAAATCCAGACTTTGGACCACTTTTAAAAGTCATAATAAAGATGGGAATAGTCTTTTATGCAGGAGTAATCGCAAACTACATCTACCAAATGATCATGGTATATGTAACAGAAGACACCTGCTACAACCTAAGACAAGAACTCTTCACCCACCTAGAAACACTGCCAATTAAGTACTTCGACAAGAAGAGTCACGGCGACGTCATGTCAGTATTTACAAACGATATACAAGCCGTTGAACAGGCAATAGCCAACATACCTTCAGTATTCTCATCGATTTTAACAGTCATTTCAATATTTATAGTAATGCTTATTGAATCACGGATACTTTCACTGATAGTAGTGCTTTGCATCGTCCTTATGTTTGTAATCATGAAATCAATAGGATCCAAAAGTTCCACATTCTTTATGAAGCAACAGAAAACTCTGGGAGAAGAAAATGGATATATCGAAGAATATATCGACGGCCAAAAAGTAGTAAAAGTATTTTCCTACGAAGACAAAACCGTAGAAGAATTTAAAGAAATAAATAATAGGTTATTCGAGAGCACCATGTACGCCAACAGATACTCACTGTTTTTAATGCCTATAACATTCTTTATCTTCAACTTCCAATATGCAATCATCGCCATCGTTGGAGGCATCTTAGCCATCTCTGAAACAGGAGGAATCACCGTGGGTATGATCGCCACATTCTTACAACTTTCAAGGACATTGGGAGGACCCATGAGAAACCTATCTCAAATGATAAACCAATTCCTATTGGCATTAGCAGGTGCAGGCAGACTCTTCGAACTCCTCGATGAAGTATCTGAAGAAAACAAAGGTCATATAAAACTTGTAAGAGTTGAAAAAGATGGAAATAAATTAAAAGAAACAAAAGAAAAGACAGGTCACTGGGCATGGAAGGACGACAGAAAAGAAGATCCATTCACAGAACTAAAAGGAGAAATCATCTTCGAAGATGTAACCTTTGGCTACGAAGAAAACAAACCAGTACTTAAAAATATATCACTATACGCAAAGCCAGAGCAAAAGATAGCCTTCGTCGGCTCAACAGGAGCAGGCAAGACCACCATCACCAACCTAGTCAATAGATTCTACGATATCTGGGATGGAAAGATAACCTTTGACGGAATCGATATAAAAGAAATCGACAAGAGAGATCTTAGACGCTCACTGGGAATGGTGCTTCAAGACACCCACCTATTTACAGGAAGTATCAAAGATAATTTGAGATTTGGAAATCCAAGCGCCACCGACGAAGAAGTAGTAAGAGGCGCAAAGAGAACCCAAGCCCATCACTTCATAACCCTTCTACCAGAAGGATACGACACAGTCATAAGCGGAACAGACACAGGACTCTCAGAAGGACAAGCCCAACTACTTTCCATAGCAAGAGCAGAAATCATGGGCCCACCAGTATTAATCCTCGACGAAGCAACCTCATCCATAGACACAAGAACAGAAATGCTTGTGCAAGAATCGATGGATAAAGTCATGACAGGACGAACCACATTTGTAATCGCCCATAGACTATCAACAGTAAGAAATAGCGACGCCATCATGGTACTAGAACATGGAGAAATCATAGAAAGAGGTCGCCACGAAGACTTGATGGAAGAAAATGGAGTCTACGCAAATCTATATAAAGGTGGATTGAGTGAAGAATAGTAGATGATAAAATTTAAAGGAAGCACACGCTTCCTTTTTTTGTGTTAAGTTTTGATGATTATTTTGTAGCGGAAGCTACCAGCTTCCATTTATATGAGTGAACGAATCGTATTACTCAGGCGTAGCCGTACGAAAAATTAAGAATAATATTTATTCCCGTAGCGGAAGCATTTTGCTTCCACAGCCGAAGGCTCTGCACGGAAATAAATGATTTATTTAATAAACTTCTGTGGGTCTACCCCTCTACCTGGTCATCCTGAGCGTAGACGGCTTTGTCGTCGAAGTCGAAGGATCTCTACCATGGTGTGGTTATGTATTGGTGATTATTATTTTAATTGCTATATGTATAGCATGATATTATTTTAAATGCTATCCGGATAGCATGAGAGATAAATAAATATTCTATACACAATCTAACCATATACTTTCTTCTTCAAATATTTTTTTACGAGGGAGAGGGAGGGAATTAACGTCTCTCGAAAAAACCTACGGTTTTCTCTTCGAGACTCGCAGTTTCCTCCCTTCTCCCTCGAGCTCCCTCTTCCCACCTCGCATTGGGGAGGTTTTGGTAGTGATTTTCTTATTCGGCTAAAATTTTCCAAACTCGCTTCGCTCAGACAGTGGAAAATTTCTTAACGCCGAAAGCAAAAATCACCTGTGGTGGCTTAGGCTGTGTCTATACCGGGATAATGATTAAGGATTATATGGGCTAAATCGAAGGAGGGTTCTAAATTTATTTTTAGAGAAAACTTATAAAAGATTTATTTTTGTAGCGGAAGCATTTTCCTTCCACAGCCGAGAGGCTATGCACGGAAATCCCTAAGGAATACAGTCACCCTGAGCGAAGACGGTGAAGCAAAGCGGAACCGTCGCAGTCGAACGGGTATAACCATGGTGTGGTTATGTATTGGTGATTATTATTTTAATTGCTCTACGTATAACATGAGATTATTTTAAATGCTATCCGGATAGCATGAGAGGTAATAATTTTTAAATAGATTTATAAAATTATTTTATTTGTTTAGATTAGGTTAAATATAGCTTATACCCATTCGACTCACTTCGTTCGCTCAGGGTGACTGTAGTTGGGAAGGTTCCGCTACAAGTGTTAATAGTAATCATTGTATATTTACGCCTGACGGCTGAGGGAAAATAGTTTAGTGTCGAGGTTGATGGAAGCTGGTAGCTTCCGTTACATTTTAATAATAATATATTTTTTCATTCTATTCCCCTTGGTCTTAATGGTATAATACTTGTGGAGATGATTATGAAATTTAACAGAACTTTTAAACTTATTTTATATTTTTTAATATATTTAGGACTTTCTTTCGCGGTTTTCTATTTCGATTTAAATAGATTTTACCTGGTTATAAATTGCGGGCTTTCCATGTTTGCTTTTGTTTTAAGCGAGGTTGGGCTATCCTTTAAGCGTTCTGCTATTTTAGTGCTATTGGTTACTCTTCCTGCTATTTTTTTCTATCCAAATTGCATCTACATGGCGACGGATTTTATCCATACTAGGACCAGCGAATTCTATTCCATTGACGCTGAGAGGAATGTAAACTATGTTATGGAATTCATTCCATGGCTTAAGATGATGGTGGATGTGCTATTTATAACTCTATCCCTTCTTCTTTCCTACGAAACTTTTGTAAATATTTTGGAAATTATAAAGGTGAAGGGTCATGTTTTCGCAGAGTTTATTATGCTCATTTTCTTCTCCGGGATTTCTGGTGTCGCAGTTTATCTTGGAAGATTCGTAAGGTTTAATTCTTGGGATGTGGTGAGTCCTTCTAATTTACGGCTCATATACTCTACCCTTTCAAATTTAAAGTACAATGACTACCTACTAATCGGTGTGTTTGCTGCTTTTCATCTGGCGATTATCATTCTACTTTCAATTTTTAAGAGACAATCGAATTAAAATTTCATAAAAATAGCCGTACTACTTGTGGTACGGCTCGTTTTTTATTATTTTAAATGCTCTGTAGATCTGTTCTAGAAGATTTATTCTTATTATTTGATGTGGAAATGTCATCTTTGAAAATGAAATCTTCCTATCACTTCTTGCCATGACTTCCTTCGAGATTCCGCAGGATCCTCCTATTACAAATGCAACGTCGGAATTGCCATGGACCATCATGTCTTCTATTTCACTTGCAAATTCTTCCGAAGTTCTCTGTTTGCCTTCTATTTCTAGAGTGAACACGAGATCTCTATCTTTTATCTTGGATAGTATCCCTGCTCCTTCTTTTTCTTTTGCAAGTTCTACTTCGCTTTCGGAGAAATTTTCTTTTATATCTTCGTCTTTTATTTCTATTACTTCTACTTTTGCATAGGGTCCGAGGCGTTTTAAATATTCATCCTGTGCCATTTTCAAATACTTTTCCTTGAGCTTTCCTACGCATATGATTTTTATGTTCAAAGGACTTTTACTCCCATATTTTTTAGTTCTTCTATATTTTTCTTGTGGTTTTCTTCGTCCACATATCCGACTAAATCTTCTAGAAGGACTACATTCTTTCCGTGGCGTTTAAGTTCTAAAACTGTTTCTCTGACACAGAATTCTGATGCGATTCCGCATACGTAGAAGGTATCTGCATCTAGTTCATGAATCTTTGTTCCCTGAGAGTTCTTGGCGTTAAATGCAGAATATTCTTCAACCACATCATCTATTCCCTTTTTAAATGTGTTTTCTTCGTTTGGAACATTTTCTCCGTCTAGTTTTTCAAAAAATACTTTGGATAACTCTGATCCATGGGTATCTCTTACGCAGTGAACTGGCCAGATTCCTCCGTTTTCTTTGAAGGATTTATTTTCTCTACTGTGCCAATCCATTGAGTAGACTGGTTTTATTTTCTTTTCTTTTATATATTTTACAATATTTTCTACGGCTTCTTTTGAATGGTAACAGCCGAGGCTTCCATCGATGAAGTCATTTTGACAATCGACAACTACTAGTACATCCATTGCTATTCCTTTCTATTAAAAAAGGGCTCTTGGCCCTTTTATTAAATAAGTTTCTTTGCTTCTTCTAGTGCTGCATCGAAGTTAACTTCGTGGGTTACTTCTGGCACGATTTCAGTGTAGGTTACTTTTCCTTCTCTGTTTACGATTATGATTCCTCTTGCAAGTAGTCCTAGTTCTTTGATTAGATAACCATATTTCTTTGCGAAGTCGTGGTCTTTGTAATCACTTACTAGTTCAACTTGTTCGATACCTTCTGCTGCACAGAATCTTTGTTGTGCAAATGGAAGGTCCATTGAAATTGTAACGATCTTTATGTCTTTTGAAAGTTCTGTTGCATCTTCGTTGAATGTTCTAGTTTGGATTGCGCAAACTCCTGTGTCGATTGATGGCACTACTGAGATGATTACTACCTTTCCCTTGTCATCGCTTAGATGGTATTCTGATAGATCTCCTTTTACTGCTACGAAATCTGGAGCTACATCTCCAACTTTTACTTGTTCTCCTACTAGGTTCATTTCATTTCCTGCAAATGTTAATTTCATTATATTCCTCCTAAAATTTATTCATATTATTTATATCCAAGTTTAAGTTTTTAAAACAGTTGTGCTATACTTAACATAGAAAATTAATTTGGAGGAAAGATGTTTACACCAGTTATTTTAGGCACAGATGCCAACGCCTATGGGGTTGCCCGCTCTTTTCACAAGGAATATGGCAAGACTTCATACTGCTTTGGCAGAAAGCCACTTTTATATACAAGGGATTCAAAAATTGTAGATGTGCATGTGGATCCAAACTTTGAAGACAACGAAGTATTTCTAAAAACTCTTATAGATTTTGCAAAAGAAAGACCTGGAGATAAACTTCTTTTGATCTCCTGCTCCGACGGTTACACTTCTCTAATCACAAAGAACAGCGAAGTTCTAAAAGAATACTATCTCTTTAACTATGTGGACTCTAGTATGCAAAAGCTTCTCGAAAATAAAGAAGACTTCTATAATATGTGCGAAAAGGAAAATCTTCCTTATCCAAAGACCTACATTATAGATAAGAATATGTATGAAACAGGAGAAATTAGCCTTCCATTTTCATTTCCAATCGCTCTAAAAGCCAACGATTCTATTGAGTTTTTCCATCTTCACTTCGAAGGAAAGAAAAAGGCTTACAAGATTCATTCTGAAGAAGAGTTTAATATTGAACTAAAAAGAATTTACGACGCTGGTTATTCTGGAGATATGATCGCCCAAGAATTTATTGAAGGCGGTCCAGAAAATATGGCGGTGCTAAATGCCTATGTGGATAAGAATGGCAAGGTGAAGATGATGTGTCTTGGAAGATGTCTTCTCGATGCGGTGCTTCCTGAAGAGATCGGTAACTACGACTTTCTATACACAGATTCAGACGAAAATCTCTACGAGACCTATGGAAAATTTTTGGAATCTATTGGATACCACGGTTTTGCAAATTTTGATTTGAAATATGACGACAGAACTAAAACCTACAAGGCTTTTGAAATAAATATTAGACAGGGTAGATCTTCCTACTACATGACTGCAGGTGGATGTAACTTTGTAAAATTCCTTGTAGAAGATTTAGTTTTAAATTTGGATAAGGATCCTTACTACCATAGTGGTTGCGACAAGGTGTGGCTCTATGTAGATCCATGGGTTGCTAAAAAATACGTGGTCGAGGATAAGAGAGTCTTCGCCAGTAGACTTCTTAGAAGAGGTTTTGAATTTACTCAATGGTATGAAAAAGACAGAAATTTAAAGAGATTTCTCGCCTATGTTAGAGCTAGACTTTCAAGTATAAAAACCTATTGGAGGTACAAAAAATGAATAGAAAACAGAAAATTGTAGTGGTGGTTTTCTTTATATTATTTTTCTTTTCAATATATCTTCTCTACCACTTTTTAAGATACATGTAATAAGTCCCCTATTGGGGATTTTTTTATAATTTTTTATCAGTAATGGAATTATCATTTTAAAATTTTGCATGTTTTTTATGCAATATTTTGAAAATGAGGCTCTTTCAAATTGACTTTTTACATATTATAGAATATATTAATATTGAAAATAAGAATTTATAAATTATTATAAGGAGGATTACATGGCTGATTATAGCGCATTTGATATATTAGGACCTATTATGATAGGACCAAGTAGTTCCCATACTGCTGGAGCTTGTAGAATCGGAAAGACCGCCCTTAACATCTGCCCAAAAGGATGGAAGAGCGTAGAATTTATCCTTCACGGTTCATTTGCTCACACATACAAAGGACACGGCACCGATGTGGCGCTTGTGGGAGGTATCCTAGGATATGAAACCTATGACGCAAGACTTAGACATAGTTTTGATGACGCTAAAGAAAAAGGCGTTGACTTCACTTTTAAGACAGCAGATCTAGGTGAAAAATACCATCCAAACACAGTTAAGATCATATTCCACTACGACGATCATGACGAATATGTAATCGGTTCTTCCATAGGCGGAGGAGCAATTGTAATAGTAGATATAAATGGTATAGAAGTTGAATTTAGAGGAGAGTTCCCTACTATTTTATTGAAATACAATGAACAAAAGGGTGTAGTTGCCAACGTTTCAAAATTCTTGGCAGATGCAAACTACAATATTGAATCTATCAACACAAATAAGGATAGAATTACTAACCTAGTTACTCTAACCGTTGAAATTGATAGACCACTTGAAGAAAAGCTAAAAGACGAAATTTTGAACCAAGATAGATTCTTAGAATCTACCTACGTGGAGGTATAAGATGTTAAATACTCAAAAAGAGATCATAGATTATTGCAATAAAAATAACTGCTCCCTTGCGGATTTAGTTCTTCATGAAGAGCTTAAAAATCCACATCAAACAGAAGAAAGTTTAAGAGCTGGTCTACTTGAAGTCTTAGAAGTAATGAAGAATTCTTCTCATGATGCTCTTGAAAAGAGCTACACAACAAGATTTAAGATGATAGACGGATTTTCAAAAACTTTCAACGACTACAGAAAAGAAAAAGAAACTATCTGTGGCGACTTCTTGGTACATGCTATGGCGATGGCATTTTCAACTTCTGAAACCAACGCTGCAATGGGCAAGATTGCCGCAGCTCCTACTGCTGGATCTGCAGGAATTATGCCTGCTGCCATGTCCAGTATGAGAATTAGATATAATCTTGATGACGATACAATGATCCGAGGCTTCCTTGCATCTATAGGTATCGGACAAATAATCGGAAACTATGCTACCTTTGCAGGAGCTGAAGGTGGATGCCAAGCCGAATGTGGTTCTGCATCTGCTATGGCAGCCGCTGCAATAGTTGAGATGTTAGGTGGCAGTGCCGAAATGGCTCTTAACGCTGCAAGCATTACAATAATCAATGTAATGGGTCTTGTTTGCGATCCAATAGCTGGACTAGTTGAATATCCATGTACTTTCAGAAATGCCTCTGGAGTTATGAATTCATTTATCTCTGCCGATATGGCCCTTGCTGGTATTAAATCCATCGTTCCTTTTGAAGAAACCGTACAAGCAATGGGTGAGGTAGGACATATGCTTCATGAATCTCTAAGAGAAACAGGACTTGGAGGTATCGCTGGTACCAAGACCGGTCAAGCAATAAGGCGTGAATTCTTAGGAGACAATGCTTAAGAGAAATTTTTATTTAGGAGAATCGATATGAAAAAGTTAGGACTAATACCTCGTTTGATAATCGCAATCGCCCTAGGTATTGTAATTGGAGCCTACTTACCAGTAGCTAGAAAAGAAATAACAACTATATTAGTTACAATCTCTGGACTATTCGGTAAATTTTTAAGCTTTATTATACCACTTATGATAATTGCATTCGTAACAAAAGGTATAGCAGATCTATCAGAAGGAGCTGGTAAACTACTTCTAGCTTCTGTAATCATCGCTTATCTTTCAACACTAATCGCTGGTACACTTTCTTATACAATGGCTAGAAACCTATTTGGAAACTTTGTAACTCCAGAATTAGCTGAAAAGATTCAAGCAGCAACATCCGAAAGCTTAACACCACTATTTGAAATTCCACTAGGACCAATCATCGACGTAACTGCAGCGCTTGTACTTGCATTTATGATGGGACTTTCAGTTTCTATCCTACGTCAAAAAGGTTCTGGAGATGGCTTCTACAAGCTAATCAACGAATTCAACGAAATTATAGTAATGATTCTTTCAAATGTAATCATTCCACTACTTCCTTTATTCATTTTAGGAAACTTTGCTAACATGGCTTATTCAGGCTCTGTATTTGCAATTTTAAATATTTTCTGGAAGATATTCATTTGTATTATTATTCTACACATTCTTTACATTTCACTTATGTTTATCTGTGCAGGAGCATACACAGGCAGAAACCCATTCTCATCTCTTAAAAAAGCAGTACCTGCTTATTTAACAGCTGTAGGAACTCAATCTTCTGCTGCTACTATCCCAGTAAACGTAGAATGTAACAGAAAAATCGGTGTTACTAAACAAATAAGAGACTTCGTAATTCCACTATGTGCAACAGTGCATCTACCAGGATCAATGATTACACTTACATCTTGTGTATATACACTTCTTACAATGTATGATATGCCACATAGCTACGGACTAATCGTTAAATTCATTGCTATACTAGGTGTTGCAATGGTAGCTGCACCAGGAGCTCCAGGTGGAGCTGTTATGAGTGCTCTTCCATTCTTACCAGTAGTTGGAATCGCTAGTGATTCACCAATGGCTACAATTCTAATTTCACTTTATTTAACTCAAGATAGTTTCGGAACTGCAGCAAACGTAACTGGTGATAACGCAGTATCAATGGCAGTAGAAAAAATCTACTACAAACACATTGTTAAAAAACCTATTCCAAACATAGCTGACGAAGAAGACGAAGCATTAATCTAAAAAATTAATAACGATGGATTGTGGGAAACCATTTAAAGAGTAGATTCAATCTACTCTTTTTATTTTTTTGTTTTTGTGCTAATAGTTATTAAATATTTTGTTATGGAGTTTAGATCTCTTTAATTTTTCAAAAAACAAAAATACATCGATTTTAATTTCTTTGTCGTAAAGAAACAATCATAACAGCTTTTATTTTAAAACTTTATCATAGAAGTATATTGATAAAGTTTATCGTCAAGAGTATAATTAAGTCAAAGAAAAATTGTTATTAATGGATAGGACTTGTACTTATATTTTAAAAAAAAAGAAGGGAGTTTTATGATTAAGGTTTCAGATTTACATAAGTGTTATGGTTCAGGACAAGGAAGGATTGAAGTTCTAAAGGGAATTGATTTAGAATTTGAAGATAAGAAAATAATTTGTGTTCTTGGCCCATCGGGGTCAGGAAAATCAACGTTTCTAAATATTTTAGGTGGCATCGAAAATATTGATGGAGGAGAAGTTGATGTATTGGGCAACAAATTGAGTAAGATGTCAAAAAGAGAATTGGAAAATTATAGAAGAGAGTACTTGGGTTTTATTTTTCAGTTTTATAACTTAATAAGTGACTTAAATGTCTTTGAAAATATAGAGGTTGGAAAATTTTTATCTAAGAATCCAGTGGATATAGAATATTTGATTAATGAACTTGGTCTTACTGATCATAAATATAAATATCCAAATGAAATTTCAGGAGGGCAAGCACAAAGAACATCAATAGCAAGGGCAATTATAAAAAGACCTAGACTTTTAATTTGTGACGAACCTACCGGCGCTCTAGACTATGACAGCGCAAAAGATGTTTTAAGGATAATAGAGAAGCTTAATAGGGATTATGAATCCACTGTAATTATAGCCACACACAACGTTCAAATTGCAAAAATGTGTGATTTGATTTTATCTTTGCATAATGGAAAGATAAAGAGCTTTGAAGTTAATACAAATAAGCTTTCGGCAAAGGAAGTGGTGTGGTAAATGAAAAATCCTATTAACAAGAGAGTTTATAGACAGATAAAATCTAAGCCTTTCAAAGTTATTCCTATTTTTATTTCGTTGGTATTTATAGTGGTGTTTGCATCTTCATTTTTCATATCTCAAGAGTCTATTAAGAATCTTTATTACAGTCAAATTGAAAATGGTAAGGTAGAAGACGGAAACTTCACTACTATTTATGAATTATCAGATGATTTAAAAGAAAAAATAGAAAATCTGTCTATAAAGCTATATGACAATTTTTATTTCGAATCCGATGCTAAAGACAATAAGAGTTTAAGAGTTTTTAAAAACAGAAAATACATAAATAAAGCTCAAATTTATGAAGGTAGGCTTGCACAATCTGAAGATGAGATTGCAATTTCTGCAAACTATGCAAGAGCAAATGATTTAAAGTTAAATGATGGTATTGAAATAGGAGGTAAAAATTTTAAAATTACAGGTCTTTTTTCAGTTCCAGACTATTCATCACTTCTTAAAAATAGAGATGATCTGGTTATGGATATTGGATATTTTGGAGTTTGCCTTTTAAGTGATTCAGGATTTAAAAAATTTTCCAATGAAAAGATAATATACAATTACTCTTATCATACTGATGACAATTTAAACGAAAGAGAAGCAAAGGAAAAACTAAAGGAGATTTCAAAGGTTATAAACAAAGAAAACTTGATGATTGATGGCGTTACAAGGTTTGATAACAAACGTATTACCTTTATCATTGATGATATGGGTGGAGATGTTCCAACTATGACCTTGACATCAATACTACTTTTTATTGCAATTGCGTTTATAAGTGCGGTGCAAATAAAGAGTTTGATAGAAGAGGAAGCTCCGATTATTGGAACTCTACTTGCATCTGGATATAGAAAAAAAGAGCTTTTACTTAATTATATGGCAATGCCACTTTTCGTTGCCCTTATATCATCACTAGTAGGAAATATAATTTCATATACTTATCTGTATAAAAAATATGCAGCCCTTTACTACGCATCCTATGACCTGCCAAAATTCGAAGTGACCTTCACCGCCCGCTCATTTCTCATTACATCTTTTTTACCAATGATAATCTACTTGGTAATAAATTATCTTGTAATTAGCAGGAGCTTACAATTTAGTCCTGTGAATTTTTTAAGAAGAAACTTAAAAAAGACAAAGAAAAATACAAGGCTAAAACTAAAAAATATTTCGTTTTTAAGAAAATTTAAAACAAGGATTATACTTTCCAACAAATTAAATTTCATAGCTCTTTTGTTCGGAGTATTTTTAGCAAACTTAATTTTAGTATTCTCACTTTCTGCAAAGCCTGTGTTTAATATTTATGCTAAAAATATGCAAAATGAGATGAAGTATAATCACATCTATTTTGTAAAGCAAAAGGAAAACAAAGATGTGAATGCGGATGTCGCAACAGTGGTTAAATCAGAATTGGTCGATAGCGATGACAAAGAGATTCAATTCTATGGGGTAGAAAAAAATAGTAAATACAAAAATCTAAAAGTAGAAGGTTTGAAAGATGATGAAGTTATAGTTTCTTCTGGATTTTCAAAAAGATTTAATTTAGAAAAATCAGATACATTTAGGATTAGAGATAGCTACAACAGCAAGATAAAAAATTTAAAAATAAAGGAAATAGACAAAGACAATAGTCTGTTTCAAATATTTACAAGTAGAGAGGCTTTAAACAAAATAATTGAAAAGGACAAAGATTATTTCAATAGTTACATGTCAGATGAAAGGTTGGAAATTTCAAAAGACAATCTAATTACTGAATTAAACAAAAATGAAATGTCAAAATTTATGGACCATTTCCTAGACTCCTTTGGAGTTGTATTTTCAATGTTGATAGTAGTCTCCTTAACATTTTATTTTATACTAACCTCAATGATTTCGTCATTAATAATAGATAAGTCAAAGGTTAATATAACATATCTTAAAATTTTCGGATTTAAAGATAGTGAAATTTCAAAAGTTTATATAAGCACCATATTTTTAATATTAATAGTGTATCAGATAATTTTAATACCTATTTTGGACAAGCTCATAAAGTATATGCTATTTATAGCCATGCAAAAATTTGATGCATATTTTGATATTCCAGTTCCAAAATCAATATTTATATTGGCCTACGTACTTAGCATAGTAACATTTGTACTTGTTCATCTAGTAGAGAAGATTAAAATATCAAGGCTTAATATGGTTAAAGAATTAAAAATAATAAACGGCTAAAAAAATGGACTGACTTCGTAAAGAAGCTCAGTCCACTTTGTTTGGAACAAAAAAACTGTTGGTGTTATGAATAAAAATATCAACCTCAACAGTTTTTAAAATTCTTTTTAATCCATTGAAAAAAGACACCGAATTCGATGTCTTTTGCTAATTTTATTTTTATTCTTTAATTTAAATTTTTTATTTCAAAATTATTTTACTAGTTTTCTTAAAATCTTAATCTCATGTTCATATCCGTCTAGCTCGTTTGGAGTTTCTAGATACATTGGGATCTTTTGAAGCACTGGATGATTTACAATTCTTTCAAAAGTTTCTATTCCTAGTGAGCCTTCACCTATCTTTTCATGGCGATCTTTTCTCGCTCCCAGTGGATTTTTTGAATCATTTAGGTGAATCGCCTGTAATTTTTCTAGACCAAGTACTTTGTCAAATTCTTCAAGCACTCCATCTAAATCATTTACAATATCGTATCCTGCTTCAAATATGTGACATGTGTCGAGACATACATAGATATTATCTCCGTACTTTGATGAAGATATAATACTTTGTAGCTCTTCGAAACTTCTGCCGATTTCTGTTCCCTTGCCTGCCATAGTTTCAAGAAGTACCTTTGTGTTCATCCCGTCCCAAAGCACGCTATCCAAGGCTTCTACTATTAGTCTTGTGCCTTCTTCGACCCCTTGACCTACGTGAGATCCCGGGTGAAGATTGTAGAGATTTCCTGGAAGTAGCTCCATCTTCTTTAGATCATCTTCCAATATTATATGGGCTATCTCCCTGGTCCTTTCCGTCTTCGATGCAAGATTCATGGTGTAAGGCGCATGGGTTAGGATCGGTCCCATATTATTTTCTTTCATGAATTTTTTAAAATCTTCTAAATCTTTTTCGTCGATTGCCTTTGCTCTAGCTCCTCTAGGATTTCTCATAAAATATTGAAAAGTGTCTGCTCCTATGGATTTGGCAGTCTCTCCCATATTTAAAAATCCCTTTGAATATGAAACATGTGGTCCTATTCTAAGCATTTAACCTCCTATACTTCTGTAAAATAGATCACCGGTTCTTCGTAAGGATGGATAAGTGTGATCAAATTTTCCACATTTTCCCTTTCTGAGCTCTCTATTCTAAATTCGATTTTTATTTCTTCAACCTTGGATATTTCTCCAATCCTTCCAATGTATGGAGCTGCACCTTCCTTCGGTCTGAAGTGACCTAAAACTTTGCAGCTTGCGTATACATAGTCGTAATTGTTGTAATTTAAATATCCGTGTTCGTTAAGCTCATTTACAAGCTTAGCTTCAAAATCTTCTGGAATATATACTTCAACTTTTAAATATTTCATAATCTCACTCCATTGCCTTGTTGGAAATCCAGCCTTCATAAGTTTTGCCATTTTCATCCTTCGCCTCTACGAAGCACCAAACTCTTATGTCTGATTCCAACTTGGTATCTTTAATATATAAATCTGTATTTGAATTTAAAACTTGTACTATTTCTGAATCCAAAGAAGGTCCCTTCCTTAGATTAGCCTTTCCAATCTTAACCTTTTGATAGGTATTTAGAAGTGATTTGGCTTCATTGGATAAATCCGCCCTGCTCTTGTCCACTTCTTCCTTTTTTTCCTTTTCATCTGCATCTTTATCCTCTGAACCTTCCAGGTTTAAGCTAATGGGTTCTATATTATCCGTAGCGTTAGCCTGTAATTTCATAAGAATAGTCGTTGCGTTTGCAGAGTCTGGTACCACAGCAAGGAAATCTTCCAAGGTCTTTATCGCTTCTTTGACCTTGCCTTCATCTTCCAAAGCTTCCGCCTTGTCTAAAAATATTCTTTCAAGATCTAGTATTTTGTCTTGAGCTTCCTTGAAATGTTCTTCGTCTTTTTCGCTTACCTTTTTAAATTTTTTCGCAGCTTCAAGATAGTCGCCCTTTAAGATGCTGTCGTTTCCTTCGTCAAAAAGATTCTTGCTCTTTATAAGTTCTTTGACATTTGAAACCTTGGTCTCAACTTCTTCTCTTTTGAACTTTTTATTTATCTTTTCATATTCCTTTAAGGCATCTTCGTACTTGCCTTCTAAGACTAATTCATTTGCCCTCTCTAGGGTCTTTGCATTTTTTTGAAAACCGTAGTACTTGCCACCGACAAATGCAATGGAAACAATTAACACAGCGAGTAGAAGTACTTTAAATGTAGTCTTAAAGATCCTTAAAAATATACTCGGTTTCTTGTAATTTATTCCAACAGGCTCTTCATTTACCCTTTCAAGTTCTACAACTTCTGGGTTCGGTGCCACCTTGGTAAGCTGAGTCTGGGTATATGTTGCGCTTATGTTTTCTCCTTCTAATCCATTTGCAATCTCATCTTCTGTGAGCATAGACATAAGTTTTAGATTTATTAGCGGCTCTGTCAAATTATTTAGGACGAAGTTTTTGTTTCTATTGCAATTTCTGCACTCCTCGTCCTCTTTTGTATTAGTAAAACCACAGACGCATCTCCAACCATTGACGGTATTTTCGCCATAGGTTGTGATTTCTTTACCCAAAATATCTCTGATTTTTTTAAGTTTTTCGCCTGTGATGACAGGAAGTATAAAGCTCTTTTTATTTTCAGATGAGAATTTAGAAATCTTGCCATCGTCAAAGGTTATGCTCTCTACTCTAATCTCCACAGATCTTGCATCATAAAATCTTTCGTCAAGTAGGAAAGGTTTTATGTAGTAGACGATGTTTGGAAGAGCCTTCATCCCTTGAGTTTGAAATAGCCATTCCAAACCGCCGAAGAGATAGTTGTCCCCTGCATCTTTGAATCTTACTTGAAAAACTACACCAACTACCGCATTTTTATATATATTTAAAACATCAATTGCAAGGTACATTTTTTCTCCGTGGAGAAGTTCTGCTCTTACAATCTGAAAATCTTCTTCTGGATCAAGATTAATAGTTGTGGGAAGTGTTTGAAAAATATCCATCAATGCCTCCTTCGTATCTTGTAAATATTATATAATAAATATCGCTATATTTAAAGGTTTGTTTATGTTTCGTAACCTTTAGATGGCATAAAATCCATAAATCCATCTCATAAGATACATATATTTGAGTACATAAATATTAATTTAGTAACAGGATAAATCTCTATAATGATAAAATTTAGATTTTAATATATAATATAATTGGTTTATAAATTAGGAGGTTATATGAAAAGAGAAATTCTGGGCGAAGAAATCGCCTACGATGACAATCAAAAAGACGCTCCTGTAATTTTTTTAATACATGGAAACATGTCCGCCAAGGAATGTTTTTACAATATAGAAAAATATTTGGGAGAAAGAAGAATAATCGCCTTTGACCTACCAGGATTTGGCGATTCAAGTTTTAACTATTTTTACTACAGCATAGATCAACTAGCCTGGGTGTGCTATAGATTTATTAAATCATTTGGAATTAAAAAATTCGACATCCTCGGATGGTCCATGGGCGGAGCAATAATTTACGAACTTTTTAAAACTAGGCTGGAAGAAAATATCGACCACGCCATATTTATATCCGCAATGGGAATAAACGGAGTCAATCGCTTGGACGACAACTACAAAAGTTTCTTAGACACTATGCACTTAACGAATATTCCGACAGAAATCATGAATGGCATCACTGTCTACCAAGAAGAGCTTAGAAAACTATACAGTCTAAAACCAAGCTACGAAAGCTCCTTCACCAGAGAAAGCATGAGACATATGCTAAAGAGGTATGTCTTTAACGAAAAGCACGATCACCACACATTGGAGAGAAGCACCAAGCTCGCCCTCAAACAGAGAGATCCGATGGATATCAACAAAGCCATCATGAGCTACACATATAAAGGCGAAACTGTACCCAAAATAAAGAAATTATTTTTACACGGATCAGAAGATAAGGTGGTAAGGCTAGAAAAGATTGAAGAAACCTATGAATTTTTCAAAGACAGCAGTACCCTTAAAATAATACCAGGCTACGACCACGGCATGGTGGTTACTCACGCGAAAGAGATATCAGAAGAAGTAAACAAATTTTTGGAGAACTAAGATGAAAGCATTAATATTTAACGACAAATTAAAAGAATTGGCAGAATATGGAAAAGATCTGGGCTACGAGACATTCCACGTGACAAACTCGGACATAAAATCTGGCAACTATCCTAATGACGTAGACATCATCTGCGGAGGAATGGAGTTCAAACTTTTAAATAGAGAAAAACTAAAAGAATTTAAAAATCTAAAATATATATTTTTATACTCAGTAGGCATCGACTACATGGATTTGGAATATATAAAGGAAAAAGGCATCATCCTCTGCAACAACCACGGCGCATATAGCGAACCGATAGCAGAATGGATTGTCTACAATATCTTGCAAATAGAAAAACAAAATAAAAAATATCTAGAACAACAAAGAAATCACATTTGGAAAAGGCTCGAAGAAACAGGCACCCTCTATGATAAACACGCATTGTTTTTAGGCACAGGAGCCATCGCAAAAGAAACACTAGTAAGGCTAAAACCATTTGTAAAGACCATCACAGGAGTAAACACCAGCGGAAGAAAAGTGGAAGGCTTCGACGAAATAGTTAAAAACGAAGATTTAGAAAAAGTGCTACCAAAGATGGACTATGTGGTATCATTTCTTCCAACAACAGAAAAAACTTATAAAACAATAGATAGTAAGTTTTTTGCCAATATGAAAAAAGGATCATCATTTATAAATATCAGCCGTGGCACAGTGGTGGATGAAGAAGCACTATTCGATGCCCTTAAATCAAACCATCTAAAAGCAGCAGCACTAGATGTAGTATTTAAAGAACCACTAGATGAAAAATCTAAACTTTGGGATTTAGAAAATATCTACATCACTCCACACACCTCTGACGCATCAGAAGATTTCCTTAGAAGAAGAGCAAGATCAGCAGCGGAAAATCTAAAGAGATTAAAAGAAAAAGAAGAACTAATAAATATAGTTGATTTCGAAAAAGGATATTAGAACTATTAAGCGGCACTCGCCGCTTTTTTTGTTGGGAATTTTGTGCTTTTAGATTTAAAACTTAGGACTTCTTGAAATATTTTCACTTGTAAGGACTTAACCATTAGGGGTTATACCCGTTCGACTACAACGGCAAAGCCGTCTTCGCTCAGGGTGACTGCCTTCATTAGTATTACTTACTCTATATATTATTTTTCAATGCAAAATTAAAAGCCTCTATACAGATAAAGCACAATACAAATTTCGTGAATATAATCTTTAAACTTTGCTATAACCTACCTAAGCAACTTACGTGATTTTCCATGAGGCGTTAAAAAATTTGGGTGTCTGAGCGTAGCGAGTTCCCAAATTTTAGCCGAAATGTGAAAATCACTTCCCTGATAATGCGAGGTGGGCAGAGGGAGCTCGAGGGGGATGGGAGGAAACTGCGAGTCTCGTTCGTAAAACCGCAGGTTTTTCGGCGAGACGTTAATTTCCTCCCGCCCCCTCGTAAAAGAAAAATGGAAGGAGAAAGTATAGGGTTAGAGAAGTGTAAGATATTTATTTTAATTTTTTAAAATTATTTCATTTGCAATGACTTGACCCTTGGAGGTTATACCCGTTCGACTTCGACGGCGATGCCGTCTTCGCTCAGGGTGACTGTAGTTGGGAGATTTTTGAAAAAATATTTGGATAGGTTAAGTTAAATATAGACCAGATTCTTCTATTTCTATTACTTTTTAATTTCATTTAAAGATGACATCTTCCCCATCCAAATAAAAAAATCCCTGGTTTCCCAAGGATTTTAAATAATCTCTAATTATTTTTCTTTTTTCATGTCTATTGAATATAGATTGTCATCCTTTTCGAATTCAACTTTGAATCCTAATCCTTCGAATGCTCCTCTTAGTGGAATATAAGTTCTGTTGTCTTTAATCATTGGTGCTACATCTAGTTCAACTTCTTTTCCATCTACTAGGATAGTTTTATTTCCAATAGTCATTTCAACTTTTTTGCCATCTAATTCTGCTGTTACTTTCTTAGATTCTTTATCCCATTCAACTTTTGCTCCTGCTTTTTCAAGGATTGCTCTAAATGGTACAAAGGTTCTGTTTTCCATAACGAATGGTTCTGCATCTTCAAATACTACAACGTCATCGTTAAGAGTTACTAAGAACATAGGTCCTACATTTGTTCCAAGTGTTCCAAAAAGTTCTTCTTGTGTAAATATCTTTGCATCTTTTGGAAGTTCTACTTTTACTTTGTCATCTTTTACAGTTTTTGAGTTAGATTCAACTGAGATTACTCCTACTTTATCAATTTTAAATTTGAATGATAGGTTTTGTTCCATTGAATCTTCGCCAAATGTAGTTTGGAATTTGAATTTTGCATCTTTTAAATCTTTTTCAGATTTTATTGATTCATTTATTGATTTTGCATCTATCTTAGCTAGTTCAGCTTTTACTTTGTCTGCAGTTACTTCTTTGAAGCCCATCTTGTTTGCCATATCTGCAAGAGTTGGAGCGATTTTATCTTTATTCTTAGCGATATTTTCCATTGCTCCTGCGATGTCTTTTACAGCATCTTCCATGTTAGCTTCATAGGTGTAGGTATTTTTTTCTACCTTCATTTCCTTTGCAGCTTTGAATCCATCTAGTCCATCTTTTACTAGCTTGATCATGTCTGCTTTAAATTCTTCAGATTGTACGTATGCTTGAATTTTTTCTGTTTGTACGTCTTCTTTTGTATTTGTAGTTTCAAGTCCTACGTATTCTTCTTTTACGTCTTTTAATGCTCCTGGTGCAAAATCTTTTGCAAGGTCAAGTATTTGTGATTTCTTAACTATGAATTTGGTTCCGTCCGTGAATACTGTTAAAGCTATTTCATCTGGAATTTCGATTCCCTTAAGAGCATCTTTTCCTTCTGTTTTAGCTAAGTTTTCTTTGAAAGATTTAAGACCGTATTTAAGGTCAACTTTTGCCTTCATGTTGTCATTTACAGATTTGATTTCAATAGGAATTTCTGCGTTTATTTTGTTGCCTTTTTCGTCTTTTCCATCAATCTTAACTGTTATTTTACCTTCTTGTGTGTACTTAGTCCATTTTGTTGTCTTTGAAACTTGGTCTAAGTATGAAAGTGATGCAGGGCTGCATGCACTTAGAATCATTAGCAGTGAAAGTACAACTGCTGTAATTATTTTTTTCATAATTCACCTCTACGTTTATGGTAACAGATATCCTTTATCTATTCAATTTACAATTTGTTTACAATTTAAGCCATTTCTTTTTGATAATTTTCTTTTTCTAATTGATAACTGTATTATCTCTTATTGGTCTTTTATTATCATTTAGAAAGGTATATTATTAAGTTAATGATAATGGGAGGTGGGTTATGGTTATTTCATTTTTTATAGATGGCGAAAATAAAATTTCTTCTGTTCTTAAAAAAGAAGACAGATCCTACATCGAAGAATACATTAATTATTCTAACTTTGTAAATGTTTCAAACAAGGACTACTCAAAGTATGTAATCTATTTTGACAACAATTACTACAAATTAAATTCAAAAGAAGATTTTGTACTTCTATCTGTTAATTATTCCGATTATAAATCTATAAAAACGGAAAGAAAAAACAGAGATTTTATAGCGCTACTAATGATTCTAACCCTATTTTTAGCTGTGCCTAACCCTATTACTTTTTTAATTTCAATTTTAATTTTTATTTTTTTCAATCTGATTTAAATTAAATATCTAAATAAAAAAATGGCCACTTCTGTGACCATTTATTTTTTTAATCCTGTGCCTTTAATGCACTTACCATATCTACTTTTTGAAGTTTTTTGTGGAATACCATCATTATTGATAATGTTACTATTATGGTTATCGCTGCTGATAGGAAGTATGATCTCACTACCAGTTTTGGATCTAGCATAGCATTATATGGCACTACTACTTGCAAAACTCCGTAGTGGAGTATCTTTCCTACCACCATTCCAACGATTATTCCCATCACTGTTAGAGATAGTGTCTCTCTATATATATACTCTGTAACTTCTTTTGGATAGAATCCCAGAACTTTGATGGTTGAGATTTCTCTCATTCTCTCTTCGATATTTATATTCGTAAGGTTGTATAGCACCACCACCGCAAGCATAGATGATGCGACGATTATGATTAGTACTACTAGCATTATTGAATACATAAAGTTATCGAGGATCTTTTCCATGGTAGATACATCCATGGTGGCCAAGGTTACTTTGTAATCCATAAGTTTTGACACTACGCTGTCATTCATCTTCTTATCCGTTAATTTTATTAGTCTTGCGTTGGATTCATATTCTTTTCCGAAGACTTTTTCATAGTAGTCTCTATTCATAAATATGAAGTGACCTATATACATTTCTGATATTTCTGCAACTTGAACCTTGTAGGTCTCACCGTGTTCATCTTTTACTTCGATTAAATCTCCCACTTTTACTTTTAAAAGTTTTGCAATCTTTTCTGAGATGACTGCACCCTTTTCTGGAAGCTCAATATTTTTTCCTGTCCACCTATTTCGTAAGTTTATATAGTCTTCTAAGTGGTCTGTGCTTTCTGGAACGAATAGGGATATGTTTTGATCTATCTCTTTAAATTTCGCTTTGAAATTCTTGATTATAAATGAATCTTCTTCTTTTATTCCTTCGATGCTGTCGATTTTTTGGCTGAAGTCTTCGTATTCTTCCTTGTCGATATTTCTGTCGTAGATTATTCCAAGGTCAAACTTCATAATTTCATTAAACTGTTTGTCCTTTATTCCACTTACAGATCCTTCGATTCCAAATCCAAGGATTAATAATGCGCTACATCCCATTATTCCAAGGATAGTCATTATCATTCTATTTTTATAACGGAATATATTTCTTGCAGTTACCTTTTGCAAGAATGTCATTCTCTTCCAAAGCGGAGTTATTCTTTCGATCAAAATCCTCGTGCCTTCTTTAGGTGGGATTCCACGAAGAAGTGTAGCAGCGTTATTTTTAAGTGATTTTTTAAGAGTTAAGGCTGCAGTAAGTCCTGTTGATAGTAGTCCTGCTACTAGTGCAAGAAGACTTCTCATCGGATAGATCTTTATTAAAAGATTATCCATAAAGATTGTGTCTGTGGAGTAGGCGTTTCCTATGACATTGGTTAAAAATAGTGATCCTAGTAATAGTCCTATGATTCCACCGATAAATGCCGATGTCTCTCCATAGAATAAATATTTCTTTGCTATGTCTATATCGCTAAAGCCCAACGCTTTGTATGTGCCAATATTTATTCTATTTTCTTCTACCATTCTCGTCATGGTTGTCCAGCACACAAGCATTGAAATCATAAAGAAAAATACTGGGAAGATCATCGAAAGCATGTCCACCCTAGCTGCGTAGTCGAGGTAGGTGTTTATTCCTTGGTTTAAATATCTCGGTTCAACTGTGTACTCTGTAGCTCCAAGTATCTTTAGAACATCCTTAGCCTTTTCTATATCTTTTTCTGCCTCTTTTATCTTGTCATCTGCGGTAAGTTTATTTTCTTCGTATTCTTTTTCGCCGGTGGAGAGATCTCTTCTAGCTTTATTTAATTTTGATTTTGCATCTTTTAATTTATTTTCGCCTTTAATCTTTTCTTTGTTGAAGGTTTCTTCTCCTTCTTTGTAGGATTTGATTCCTTCTTCATAAAGAGTTTTGGCTGATTCTATCTTTGCTTTGCCGTCGTTGTATTCTTTTAAGCCTTTTTCGTATTCCGCTTGTCCTTCTTCCAGTTTTCTCTTGGCATCTTCGAGTTTACCTCTGTTGCCTTCTAGCTCCTTCATGCCGTCTTCATACTTTTTAAGACCTTCGTTATACTTGGCTAGATTTTCTAAGTATTCTCTCTCTCCTTCTTGGAAGGTTTCGATTCCTCTCTTAAACTCTTCCATTCCAGCTTCATACTTAACTTTTCCTTCATCTAATTTCTTACGACTGTCATCGAGCTGTGTTCTTGCTTCTTGAAGTTTGGAAATCCCTTCCTTTGCTTGTGCCATCTGAGTCTTAAGTTCTTTTAACTTAGCTTCATCTATATTTCCAATGGTTGGTAAATATTCTTTTAACGTATTTGTTATTAGACCGATTTGTGCCTTATTATTTTCTAGTTTCTTTATATTTTCTTCACCGGATTTTATGACATCGTCTAGGATTTCTTTCTGTTTCTTCGCAGCATCTAGCACTTCTTGTTTCTGTTTCTTCTCTTCTTCTGTAAGGGTTCCTGATGCGATTTGTGATTCCAAGTTTGCAATATCTTTTTCAAGATCATCCCTCTTAGCCTTCGCTTCTTTCACTCCCGCATTAGCATCTGTTATTGCCTTTTCTATATCTTTTGAATCTTCTGTTGCTTTTATGGCTGCGTCCAAAAGTTTATCTATATCGTCTATTCTCTGTGCAGTTCCGTCCAAGGTTAGACCCTTTGTGCCAGTTGCGATTTGAAGATCAGTTAGTCCATCTTGGAACTTCTTTTCACCTTCTGCAAGTTTCCTTTCGTTTTCGTCCAGTTCAGCTTTTCCATCTTGAAGTTTTTTTCCATTTTCTTCTAGCTTTCTTCTGCCTTCTTCGAGTTTTATTTTCCCCTTGTCCAGTTCAACCTTCGTGGTATCAAGTAGTTCTTTAGCTGCTTTTAGCTTAGCTTCTCCTGTTACGAACTCTTCTTTTCCTTTTTCATATTCGTTTTTGCCATCGTCGAGTTCTTTCTTTCCGTCGTCAAGTTTTTCTTTTGCGTCTTTTAGCTTCTTGTCATTTTCATCTATTTCAGCCTTGCCATCGTCAAGTTTCTTCTTGGAGTCTTCGAGTTTCTCTCTACCTTTGGAGATTTCAGTTTCGTATTCCTTGTATCCCTTTTGATAGTCCCTCTCTCCTTTTTCTAGAGCATCTCTTCCTTCGTCTAATTTATTCTTTCCGTCAAGAAGTTTTATCTTTGCATCTTCAATCTTTTCTTCTCCGTCGACAATCTTGCCTTCTATGTCTGCTTTCAAAGAGTCGAGGCGTTCTTCCGGCCTGAATTTCAAATCTATTTCTAAACTGTCTGCAGCAGGTTTTATAATATTTTTATATTTTTTGCTGGCAGTCTTTAGCCCAGATGTGTCCTCTAGGATAATTCTTGCAATGGTCGGGTCGCTATTAAAATTGCTCTTGTCGATAAAACCAAATCCCTTTAGTGTTCCCAGACCTCTCCTTGAGGATCCACGCATAGCATCTTGAGCATATTCCATGTATTCTGTAAAGCCGACGATTTTGAAGCTATACCTCTTTAAAGAATCTTTTTCATCTACTCCTGTGCCAAATTTGTCGATTTCTTTTCTAAAATTGATCGTATCTCCTATTTCATATCCTTCTTTTTCAAGATTTCTATCAAGGACAATCTCATCTTCAGATTCGACATTTCTTCCCTTAGTTAAGAGATGTTTTGAAATATTTATAGGATTTGACAAAACTTTTATCCCAAAATCCGTCCCATCTATTATGAGATCCTCGTCGTAATCTATTTGAATCTTTGAAATATTCTTTTGGCCTTCTATAATGTCCAGGTCCTTCTTCTTAAGACCCATTGGAGAATATACCATGAGATCTTGTAGGTTTGAATCCTTTACAAATTTTTCAAAGGTGTCCCTCATGGTTGGTCCTGTGGTAATAAGGCCTACAAAAACGAAGACACCTAGTCCAACTATAAGTATAATTGATATGAATTTTGAAAATGTCTTTTTAATTTCCCTAAGGGTATCCTTTTTTAGGCCATCGTTTTTCATACTACCACTCTATTTCATCTATATTCTTCGGAGTTTTATTAATCGTCAAACTTCCTAATTTCCCATCTACTATCTCAAGCACCCTGTCGCCTATTGGAGCAATCATGGTATTGTGAGTAATTATAAGTACTGTTGTATCAGTGTTTCTCGCTGTTTCTTGTAATATTTTTAGAACCTGTCTTCCTGTATGATAATCAAGAGCTCCTGTCGGTTCATCGCAGAGTAGCACTTTTGGATTTTTACATATTGCCCTTGCGATTGCAACCCTTTGTTGCTCCCCACCTGAGAGTTGTTGAGGGAAGTTATTCATCCTATCTTCTAGTCCTACGGATTTTAAAACTTCTTTTGCATCAAGAGCATTGTTTACTATTTGAGATGCAAGCTCCACATTTTCAAGAGCAGTTAAATTTGAGATTAGATTGTAATTTTGAAATACAAATCCCATATCTTCCCTACGATAAGTAGTCATTTCTTTTTCATTTAACGTGGACAGATCCCTTTCACCAATCTTAACCGTGCCTTCGTCGCATCTATCCATTCCTCCTAAAATATTTAAGAGGGTGGACTTCCCTGCTCCTGAAGGTCCAATTATAAGAGCGAGCTCACCTTTATTTATGTCGAAGGAAATATCATTGTTTGCAAGGACAATGGTGTTTCCAGCGGTAAATCTCTTGGTCATGTTCCGAACTTCTATAAATGCCATTTTACACCTTCTCATATATACAGTGCCATAGACAGTGAGGTTCACTGGAAGTGTAGCTCACCCTATGTCTAGTATTTTTCTCTATCAATATATAATCTCCAGCGGACATTTCTATTTCTTTATCATTTTCAAAAGTTATTCTTGCCTTGCCTTGGATGAGGAAGACATGCTCATTCATCGGGCTTTCCATAAAGTCTGTAGTCTCGCCTGAGCTTACTATTCTTATGATTTTTATATACCCATTCTCATAAATGGTCTCTTCAAGCTCTACGCCATTTTCTTTTCTATATTCAAAAAAATTCAAATCTCTACCTTCCTCGCTCCAAGTTTTTCCACTTGGCTTTCACTATGGGTTACGAAAATAATACTTCCATCGAAATGATTTTCAAGATATGAAATCATGAGGTCCTCACTCTCTTCGTCCACTTCCCTTATGGCTTCGTCCATTAAAAGTAGATCGCAGGGCACCAAAAGAGCACGAAGAAATGCGATTCGTCTCTTCATTCCACCGGAGAGAGTCTTAACCTTTTGGTTTAGAGTACTTCCTAGTCCGAGTTCCTCAAGTAACTTTTCTAGCTCTCTAGTTTCTTTATCCGTTACGAACTTTAAATTTTCATAGACGGTTCTATTTTCGAATAGTAGATTGTCCTGGAAGATCATCGATATTCTTACGTCGTCATCTAGATTTACTTCTCCATCGTAATCAGAAATCTCTCCGGAGATAATCTTTAAAAGAGTGGTCTTGCCTGCGCCGGATCTTCCGACTATAGCTAGTCTCTCTTTAGAATTTAATTTTAAATTGAAATCTTTTAGAATTATATTTTCACCAAAGGATTTGTTTAAGTTTTTAATCTCTAGCATCAAGACACCTCAATACAATCTTTTCCACAAGGTATGAAATCAGCACTGTAAAAATACTAAAGGTCAAAAGTTCATTTAGATCTAGATATATTTTGGATTCATAGATCCTAGTACCTAGGCCATGCTCTGGATGAGATATTACCTCCGCCGCAACAGAAGCTTTAAAAGCCATGCCGATTGCAACTGAAAGAGCCGCTTTTAAATAGGTCATAAGATGATCCATATAGATATATTTAAAAATTAAATATTTCTTCGCCCTATACATCTTCGCCATGAAGAGATATTCTTCGTCGATGTTTCTAAGTCCTTCCATAATATTTGTAAACACTATTTGAAGGCTTACGATTGAGGCGGTGAAGATATTTAAATATTTGGAACTTACAAAAAAGAGGAAAAAAACAATAAAAGAAACTATTGGTACAGTTTTAAAAATCATGACCAATGTCTTTGATAACTCCATGATAAAAGTGGATTTATAGGATAGATATGTAAGTAAAATTGCGATTATTACTCCTAAAATTATTCCGCATAGAGTAAAAGTTAAAGTATAAAAAATATCTAAATAAAATTCTCTAGTTAAAACATTTACATAAATATTTTGTAAAACAGAGAGTGGAGATACTTTAAATATCTCCACGTCTACAAAATTATACAAAATTTGCCATATTAAAATGACTGTTAGTCCTGTAAATATTCTATCTTTCGTAGTAGAATCCTTCATCAGGCAAAGCTCCTCCTATAGATTTTGGATTTACAGAGAATAAGCTTTCGTAAAACTTAGAAAGATCTTCTTTCATCTTGTCAGAATCTTCGTACATGATCTTACAATTTGGAATTGCTTTAACTGCAACATCTTCAGGGAATATATTCATTTCTCCGATTATCTTAGCAGCATCAGCAGTATTTTTATTTGCAAAATCAACGCTGTCCTTGTAGTGATCAAGGAATTTTTCAAGGCTTAGTTTATCTTCATCACTTTCAAGAGTTTGTAGATATTTGTTTGAAACTACAGTAACTCCAGCGATAAGTTCTCCAGCACCTTCGATCTTTGACCATTCATCTCCAAGAGAAATTCTAGAATCAAGACCTTCAACCTTTCCCTTTGCAACGGTTAAGAATGGTTCTGGAAGTAGAGCCACATGATCAGGATTCTTTGCAAGATCAGCTACAACTTCTGTGTGTTCAGATTTAAAATCAAAAGTTACATCCTTGTCTGGATCGATTCCATTCTTTTCTAAGATAAATCTTAGAACGAATTCAGGAGTCGCACCTTTACCAGATGCTACTATAGTCTTGCCCTTTAAATCTTCGAGAGTCTTAATAGATTCATCCTTAGATGCGATATTTAAGACTGAACCAGTGTTAATAGCTAGAACCTTTAGCATTTGTCCCTTAGATTTATTGTAAAGAATAGATGCAAGGTTTGATGGAATAGCTGCAATATCAAATTCTCCCTTTGATAGACCTGCAACTACTTCTTCCGGCGAATTTAAAATCGTATATTCATATTTGTCGTAACTATTTCCTTCGTCGCTATCTTTAAAAAGTTTTACAAGACCCATTGAAGTAGGTCCTTTGAGGGCTGCCACTTTTATAGTCTTTTGTTCGTGCTTTTCATCTTTGTAAGATGCGTTATTAGAAGCACATCCTGTAAGTAAGAGAATGGCTGCCATAAAAATAAATAGATATTTTTTCATTTTCTTTCCTCCTAAATATATTATAGTTTATTCTTTTGATATTGTCTATTAAGAAGCTACCGTGTATAATACTTTAAACGGAGGAAATTATGCTTATATTAATAGTCGGAAACTCAGGTTCAGGCAAGACCACTCAGAAAAAAATACTGACAAGTGAATACGGATTTAAAAAAATAACCACCTACACCACTAGAAAAAAAAGAGTAGGCGAACTTGAAGGAGTAGACTACTATTTTCTTAGTAGAGAAGAATTTGAAAAGAAGATAAGAGATAATTTCTTCTTTGAACATACCGAGTATTGCGGGAACCTCTATGGCACATCTCTAAAATCCATAGAAGATGCAGCAAGCTCCAAGGACAAGTACGTCCTAATCGTAGAATCAAATGGAGCTTTAGCAATAAAAGAAAAGATAGAAGCAAAAGCAATCTATCTAAAAATCCCAAGAAAAGAAATAGAAAATAGACTTAAAGAGAGAAACGATGACGAAATTTCTATCAAAACTCGCCTAGAAGAAGTTGAAAATTCAGAAAAAATATGTGATTATGTAATAGACGGAACACTTCCAATAGAAGAAGTTACAAAAAAAATATTAGAAATCACGGGAGAATAAAATGAAAATAGGATTTGGATCAGACCACGCAGGCTTTTATCTAAAAGAAAACCTAAAAAAATATTTAGAAGAAAAAGGACACGTTGTAGTGGACTACGGAACACATTCCGATGAGAGGGTCGACTACCCAGACTTTGCAGAAAAAGTTGCCCTAGCAGTAGCATCAAAAGAAGTAGAAAAAGCAGTCTTAGTATGCGGATCAGGGGTGGGTATCTCCATCTCAGCAAATAAAGTACACGGCATAAGAGCATGCTGCTGTTCAGAACCATATTCAGCTAGAATGAGCGTAAGACACAACGACGCAAATATCATCTGCATGGGAGCAAGAATCGTAGGAGAAGACCTAGCTAAGATGATAGTGGATGAATTCTTCGAAGCAGAATTCGAAGGCGGCCGCCACACAGCGAGAGTAGCAAAAATGATGAATCTAGAAAAACATTTATAATATAAAGAGACCAATGGTCTCTTTTTTTTGAAGAAATTTAAAATAAAAATAGACATATAAAATATGCCTACTTTAAACTATTTAAAACTAAAAGATTTAGTCTTAATTTTATTAAATTATAATTTTCCATTCATCTTATTCACTCTAAATAAAATGAATAAGCGCCATATATATTCCTGTTCCAATAAAAATTGAAAGCAAGAAGTTTTTCAAAAATTTAAAGGATAGGATTATTCCTGCAAAGGCAAGTGCTAGTGGCAATACTTCTGCTTTATTTGTAAAGTCGACTCCCCTTATGCAAAACACTACGAGAAGTCCCATTAGTGAATACGGGAGCTTTTCTCCAAGATAGACTATGAATCCTGGAAGCTCTCTATTTCTAAAAATTATTCTAGGGAGAAATCTCGCAATTATTGTTATTATTCCCGCTATAAAAATATAGGTCATTTCAGTCATGTTTTTCCCTCCTATATGCTACATAAAGGACGATTAAGATAATAATCATCGCAGGAAGGATGAAGTTCTTTCCAAAGATTATCATGGATATTATAGATCCCAAAATTCCAAGGACTGCTGGAAAATGGTCCTTATTTTGTTTCCATTGGCTAAGAAATATTACAAGAAATAGTGCAGTTAATATAAAATCGATTCCTTTAATTTCATAATTTATAAAGTTACCGAGGATACCTCCAAGTATTGTTCCAATAAACCAATAAGCTTGCAACAAAATTAAAATAGAAAAATAGAATTCTTCCTTCTTCATGTCACTTGGCGCTTCCGCTCCCATTATGAGCGAATAGGCTTCGTCGCAAAGAGAATAATATGCGTAAGTTTTTTTATTCCCGCTTAAGTTTTTAAATTTTCCAAGGCATGTAAGTGCATAGAAAAAATGTCTTATATTCATCATTGCAACTATTAAGATAAAAGACAAAATATCCATACCTGAGTGCATAGCTTCCACAACGACAAATTGAATTGAACCAGAATATATAATAAGGGATGTCAGTGGTGGCATCCAAAAATCATATCCAAAGGAAGATGTATATATTCCAAAACTAAGTCCAATAAATATAAATGAAATTAAAATTGGAATCGTCATTGGAAAAACTTTTTTTAAATTATTTATCATATCTTCTCCTCCTTTAAGCTAATTAGTAGTTATTATAGCATTTTAAAAATTTTACATCAAACCATCTCTTAAAAAATTTTTGTTGTCAGATAACTTTTTACCATGTTATAATAAAACGACAATTTAAATTTGACATTATTTTAACACACTTAATTTAAATTGTAATTCACTTTAAAGGAGATGTTATATGAAGAAAAAAACAGTTTCGCTAATTTTAGCGTCGTCAATTGTACTTGGTACAATTAATCCAGTGGCTGGTGCTAGTTTTGTTGTTGATAAAAATGAGGTATCAAAAATAGAATTAGCAGCGGTCTCAGAAAAAGCAAAAAATGATATTTCGTCTAAAATTAAAGACTATATCAAAATAAAAGACATCAATGTTTGGAAAGGCACAAAAGATATTAATTGGAAAGATGCAGTAGAAATAACTGGAGATAACCAAGAACTAAAAAAATATTTAGAAAATGCTAAAGTTGAAGATACTTCCAATAGAAATGCAGACAATTTTGGTACTCACAAGGGGGATTTAAAATTAACTTTTGGGGATCAATCCGAACTAGTTATTCAAGGTCAAATTTTAAAAGTTTATTCCCATGCAATATCTGCCGGAGAACAAAATTCCCCAGCGGATGCAATACTTGTTAAATTTAAACTCGGTGAAGGAGTAGAGGCTGATAAAGAGCCTAATAAGGTTATTGGTAATAAAGAAAATCCAGTAGAATTTAGTGCATATAAAATAAAACCAGGATTTGATGTTTCTAAAGATCAACACGATGCTCTTCACCAAACATTATTTAAGCTTGTATCTCCAAGAGCAATAGAAGGTTATGAAAATCCAACTTGGAAATCAGCTAGTCAAAATCCAAATGATTTTGTAGTTTCAAATGAAAATAATGTTTTTATAGCCAGTGCAAAAGTAAAATCTGCTGCACCGGAAGATAAAGATCAAAAACCCGCACCTAATCCTAACCCTGATAAGAAAGATGGGGATAAAAAAGATGAAAATAAGAACCATGCAAATCAGCCGAAAGATAATGGAAGTGTAGATAATTCTAAAAATAATAAGGCTGAAAGTCCAAAAAATAATAACAAAGGATTAAATTATCATCATCTAAATAATCTTTCTAATAAAAATTCAAATCCAAAAGTAGTTAAAAAGGATGAATCTTCAAAGAAAAAGAAAGCTACCTATGTGTTTAATATCAATAAAGATGAATTTGAAATAACAATAAATGGTACTACAATGAAGTCTAAGATGTACACTTCCCCAGTGATTAGAAATGGTAGAACTATGTTACCTCTTAGAAATATCGCAGAAGCTATCGGAGTAGAGGTTAGCTGGGATAGCAAGACAAGAACCGCATCTTTTACAAAGGACGGTTTAACTGCTTCTATCCAAATTGATGGCGATGAAATTATCTATTCAAACGGCAAAAAAGTTAAGATGGATTCAAAACCTATCATAAAAGATAATAGAATTTTAGTTTCTCTTGTAAATGTTGCAAATATTTTTGGCTTAACCAATGGAAATGTAGAAGATGCTAAAGATCAAGATATCGAATGGAACAAGGACAATAACACAGTTACTATTAAACTACAAAAATAAATTAAAAAGCAGACTATTTTTTATAGTCTGCTTATTTTTATTATTTATTTGATGATGCGTCGTAGATGGATTCTACTGATTCTCCTAGAAGTCTATCGAATTCTTCTTCTGTCATATCGTTTTGGAGTCCTTCTGTTAAAGCTCTTGAGAATGATGCTACCATTCTTCTGTTTTCTTTTAATCTTCTATTTGATTCTTCCCTTGAGTATCCGCCTGATAGTGCTACAACTCTAACTACATTTGGAAAATCGTTGAAATCATCATATAGATTTGGAACTTCTGGAAGTGTCATCTTAAACATTACATAGGTTTTTTCGCCAAGTTTTTTTAGTTCTTCTATCATGATTTCATGTAGGAACTTTTCGATTTTTTCTTTTTCTTCTGCATGAATGTCTACTTCTGGTTCGATGATTGGAACGAATCCTGCATTTGCAATCTTCTTTGCGTAATCAAATTGTTGTTTAACTACTGCTTTTATTCCTTCTTCGTTGTAGGAATAAATTACTGATCTCATCTTGGTACCGAAGATATTTCTTTCTTTTGCATTTTCTAGTAGCTCGTCTATGGATTTCATTTCCTTCATTAGCTTAACTCCGTTTTCTTCTTCAGCCAAGCCTTCATCTACTTTTAGAATTGGAACTACATTTTTTTCTTCCCAAAGAAAATCCGGTGTGTACTTGCCATCTATTTTTGAATTCATGGTTATCTTAAATAGGATTGCTGCAAGTATTTTTTCTCCGCTAAATGATGGTGATTTTATAATCCTTGTTCTCATCTTATGAACTAGGTCAAACATTTCTTCTTCTGAACTGTACTTATCTTCACCTATTCCATAAAGTCTAAGTGCCTTTGGTGTTGATCCTCCTGATTGATCAAGCGCTGCTATAAATCCTTTGTTATTTCTTAGTTTATCTAATTGTTTTTGATTCATTTCGTCCTCCTTGTACCATATTCATTATCAGTATATCACATTGGAATTAAAACTACATTTCTAATTTATTCAAATCTAAGTTTATTTGTATTTTTTCATCTTATTAGGCGTTTTAATTTACATAATTTCTCGCCTATGATAGAATGTTTATGACCCCTAATGGGTATATTATTTACGGAGGTGTCTTATAGAAAAAAGTAACTAAAGATATGCTTATTGGACAAATTATTCAAGATCATCCAAATTCAGTAGCAACTTTAATGAGCTTTGGTCTTGGCTGTGTTATGTGCCCAGCTAGCCAAATGGAATCTCTTGAAGAAGCTGCAATGGTACACGGCATGGACGTTAACACTTTGGTTGAAGCTTTGAATGGTGCTATAGAAAAAGCAGAAGCTTAATTGAAAGGCGAAGACTCTATGTCTTCGTCTAATTTTTTTGAGGTGAATATGACTAAATTTGATTATAAAAATATAAGAAATATTGTTTTTAGCGCCATTTTATTAATTGGAGTCCTTTTTTATATTGAGGCGATTAAAACAATACTTTTAAATATTCTCGGAGTAATAACTCCTTTTTTAGTAAGCGGTGCAGTAGCATTCGTCCTTACTATTCCTATGAATTTTATAGAAAAACTATTAAATAAAGTTAAATCTAAAAAGTTTAAAAAATTTATAAGGCCTATTTCTATTATTTTGACTTTGATTTTAACCTTTGGAATTATAACTCTTGTTATAGCTCTTATAGTTCCACAACTTATAAATGCTGTTGTAACTATTGAAAAAAATCTGCCTGCCATTGCACAAAAGGCGATAGACTTTCTAAAATCATATAGTTTCACAGAAGCTTATGGAGAAAAGCTCGATAAATTTGTAAACAATCTAAGCTGGAACCATCTTTTCGACAGGATAAAAGGATTTTTCGACGGATCTAACTCATCTATCGCTAAGTCAGTACTAGGAACTGCATCAGGAATCTTTGGTTCCATTGCCAATGCCTTCTTCTCTTTTATATTTACGATCTATATTTTGGCAGACAAGGAACACCTTTCTTACCAAGCTAAGAAACTTGTAGATGCAATATTTTTAGAAAAGGCTCCTTATGTTAAACACGTGCTTTCAATGACTAAAAATAATTTTTATTACTTCGTAAAGGCACAACTTATAAAGGCATCCATCATGGGTATTGTGACATTTATCATGATGATGATTCTTGGTCTACCATACCCTAGCATGATTGCAGTAATAGCTGCCACCACAGATTTAGTTCCACTTATCGGACCTATTATAGGAGTATTCCTCGGAGTATTATTCATCCTTATCGAATCACCGACACAGGCACTTATTTACGCTATCCTTGGAATTGTGCTTCAACAACTCGAAGGAAATATTCTAGATCCAAAGCTCGTTGGAAATTCTCTCTCCATTCCGCCTATGTGGTCACTCTTTGCAGTGGTTGTCGGTGGATCTTTATATGGTGTGGTGGGCATGTGGTTATTCGTTCCACTTTTTGCAACCCTTTATAAAGTAGTTAGTGAGTGGTCAAACTCTAGACTTAAAACAAATTAGATGAATTATGGAAAATATTATTTTAAAACTCGGCGGATACGATACTCCCCACGAAAATCGTGAAAGAATCTCTACCTATGCTTCCCTAGTCGGAATCTTTTCAAACGTGGTTCTTTCTTTTATCAAAATTGTCATAGGAATTATTTCCGGATCCGTATCTGTTTTAGCTGACGGGGTTAACAATGTATTCGACGTTATGAGTGCAGTGGTTACCATAATCGGAGTGAAACTCTCCAAGAGACCTCCCGACAAGGAACACCCTTACGGTCACGGAAGAATAGAATATTTAGCAGCAATGGTAATTTGCATATTTGTATTTGCAGTTGGAGTTCAATTTTTAATTGCATCTTTTAAAAGACTTAAAGATGGAACCATAGATAGCTATTCAAACCTTGCGTTTATATTGATTCTTCTATCAATCGCAGTAAAGGTATATCTATTTACATTTTATAGACACTTAGGTCACAAAATAAATTCCACTCCCCTTATCGCCACAGGAACTGACGCTCTAGGGGACGTGCTAGTTACTTCAGTAGTAATGGTAAATATTATTTCAAATAAATTCTTTCACTTCCATGTCGATGGAATTGCTGGGATAATCGTATCAATATTTATAATTTACTCAGCATTTTCTCTAATAAGAGATACGGTCTCTGATATTATAGGAGCAAGTCCTGATGAAAATTTAATAAAAGAGTTAAAGAAGAGGATCAATTCATACGATCATGTGGTGGATTCCCACGACTATCGAATCGTATCCTTCGGTCCGGAAGATAAGTTTGCCATAGTGGATGTGGAACTTCCTCACGAGATGGATATCTACACCGCCCATGCAATCATAAGTGAGATCGAAAGAGAAGTCGGGGACGAAATGGGCATAAGACTTATCATACACATCGAACCACAGGGAATGACTGGAGAAAAATATATAAAAGCAGAGGAAAAGATCAGAAGTGTCATGGACAGATTAAATGGATTTGTAGATTTTCATGACCTTATAATCACATCGGAAACTTTGAGCTTCGATGCGGTTATTGATGGCAATCTCCTTAAAAGTACCAAGGAAAGAAAAGAAATGGTAGATAGAATTACCAACGAAATAAAGAAAGAAATCCCAGGATACAAAATCCTAGTTAGAGCAGGAGAAAGGTTTTAGATATGAAGATTATAATCTTTGGAACCAAGTTAATATCAGAACAAGTAGTTAAAAATTTAGAAATATATGACGATGAAGTAACAGTAGTCGGCTATCCCGACAAATTCTACAATGATTTCGACAAAAAATCTGCAGAAATTATCTCTGGAAATCTTTTGGATGACGAGTTTTTATCTTCACTTAAATTAGAAAGCTATGACTACTCTCTTATCTTAGAAGATGATGACTTTTTAAACTTTGTACTTTCAAAAATGTGCAAGAAATATGGAGCAAAAAATATCATCACCAAGGTAAATAGGTACGACGACATAAATTTCATCATAAAAAATAAAGAGTCCTTTGGAATAGATTATATTATAAATGAAGATCTAGAGGCGTCTAAGTACATCGTGAAGATGGTGGAAGAAGATATTGGATTTAAGTCAGATATATTCGCCGGTGGCAAGGTACTTCTCTCAAGCATAAAAGCTCAGTACGCAGAGGATTTTGTAAATAAAAAGCTAGAAGATATAGGATTATTATCAACCGTTAGAGTTGTTGGAATTCTAAGAAATAGCGAGCTTATCATCCCAACTGGACAGACCATAATAGAAAGAGACGACCTAATCTATGTAATGGGTCTTTCGTCAGATATAATTTCTCTAAAAAATACTTATTTTTATTTTGAAGAACATAGACAGAAAAAGGAAATGACTATCATCGGCGACTCAAACTTAACTAGAGCTCTTGTAGAAAATGTAACTGAAATGAATATAAAAATTGTGGAAGAAGACAATGAAAAATTAAGAGATCTTCGCAAGAAATATCCAGAAGCATTTGTAATTAAAAATAATTTTAAAAACGAACTTAAATCTTCACAAGAAGAGTTCAAAACTGCGGATGTACTCATAGCTTCCACAGAAGAAGATGAGCTAAACATAGCCGTAGGACTTCTCGCATCGGGAATTGGAATAAAAGATATAATCTTAAAAGTTTATTCTAGAACTTACAATAAATTTATCGACTCACTTCCTGTAGATGCGGTCATAAATCCAAAGATAATCTTGGTTGGAAAAATTCTTAACCTTATTGGTAAGAACGCAGGGCTAAACATCTACCACATGTTTGGCGACAGAGCCGAAGTTTTAGAAGTGAAATTAAAAGACGATTCACATCTAATCGGCAAGACCATGGCAGAGTTAAATCCACCTAAAAATATTGTAATAGGCGCAATAATAAGAAAAGATAATCTCGCCATCATCCCAATAGGAAAATCCGAAGTTGCAAAGGACGACACATTAGTAATCTTCTTTAAAAAAGAAAATAGAAATGAACTTCTAAGCTTCTTAGGAATATCTAAAAGAAGAATCTTTCCTAATCTATTTGGAGGCAGAAGATGAAGTTAAATAGTGTTTGGGATGAAGTCTTAAAGGATGAGTTTGACAAGCCCTACTTCAAAGAGACCATGTCACTTTTGGAAGAAGAATATAAAAATTATAAAATCTATCCAAAGAAAAGTGATGTGTTCTCAGCATTTCGTCTAACAGATTATGACAAGGTCAAAGTGTTGATACTAGGGCAGGATCCATACCACGGATACAACCAAGCCCACGGACTGGCATTTTCAGTGAAACCAGGAGTTAAAATTCCACCGAGCCTTGTAAATATTTATAAGGAACTAAATTCCGATTTAGGAATAGAAATACCAAGTACAGGATATTTAAAATCATGGGCAGACTCTGGAATCATGCTTCTAAACACAACCTTAACCGTTCGTGAAGGATCACCTATGAGCCACTCAAAAATCGGCTGGGAATTCTTCACAGATAGAGTCATAGAAGCGCTCGATGAAAAGAAAGAACCAATGGCATTTATTCTTTGGGGATCTCACGCAAGATCAAAGAAGAGACTTCTAAAAAATAGGGACCATTTAATCATAGAAGGACCACACCCAAGTCCGCTTTCTGCATACAGAGGATTTTTCGGGTCCAAACCATTTTCAAAAGTAAATGAATATTTTATAGAGCACGGGGAAAATCCCCCTGATTGGAGGATAAAATGTTAAGATCAGAATTTTTAGAATATATTGATACAAAAGTTGGCGAAATACCTACCTGGGTCATACGTCCAAAAGAAAAAAAGGATAAGTACAAAACCATAATCTTTTACCACGGCTGGGGCTCCTGTAGAAATAACCAAGTATTTAGAGCTAGTATCTTCGCATCATATGGATACCAAGTAATCCTACCAGAAGCGAGATACCACGGCGAAAGAGGAAGCCTAGATTACGAAAAAGATGAAGTAAAAAGAGACTATTTTTTAAGAGTCCTTATGCACAATATAGAAGAATCTGTGTCAATTTATAAAGCTGCAATAGAAGAATTTAACGCAGACGAAGAAAATATATATGTAAGTGGACACAGCCTCGGTGCAATCACAGCAGGTTCCATCTATACATTTAACAAAAAGATAAAGGCAGCTCTCCTCTTTAACGGAAGCATGAACTGGCAAAAAATCGTAGAAGATATAAAAAGTTTAGAAGATGAAAAAGATTGGACTCTAGATAGAAGGTACGAGTTCTCCCTTCAAATGGATCCTATGATTCATATAGAAGACATGGAAAATAGACCACTATTTATGATTCACGGAGAAGAAGACGACATAGTAAATCCAGAGTACGATAGAGAATTTTATAAAGTTGCAAAAGAAAGATTTGACGAAGGCAGAATAATTTTCGAAACATTTGAAAAGACCACCCACCAAATCACAACCCATATGCTTGAAAGAGGAATAAATCTCTTAAAAGAAATTGAATAAATTTATAAATCTCCTTATAAGGAGATTTTTTATTTAACATTTTTAAAATCTTCAAAAATAATTAAACTACTTAACAATTAAGTTTTGCTTAATTTCTTTTTAAATGATAAAATATATTAAGAGGTGTTTATGGAAAAGAAATTAAGAGAAATATACAACAAAAAAATTATAAATCAGTGGATAGAGCCTGATGCTCCAAAAGAAGAGACCGATAAAAATTATGAAGATTTAAACTTAGTTATGGATTCTATGTATCGCTTTGTCCTCTCATATTCAAACTATTTTAACCAAAGAAGAGACTATGGTTCAGGACCAGAACTAACTATGGTGGAGGTCCACATACTTACAAATATTTCTGATAACCCTGGTACTACAGTGACATCGATTGCAAAAGATTGGAATAGAACCACATCTGCTATATCCCAAACCATCAGAAAACTTCTAAAACAAAAGCTAATCATTAGAGAGAACTCAGAAGAAAATGGAAAGATATACCACCTATATACTACAGAACTCGGCGAAGAAGTAACTCTAGCCCACAAGAGATACGATAATATAGATATTTTAAAGACAAATAAAAAACTACTTAAAACTCTAACTGTTGATGATCTAATATCTTTCGATAAGGTATGTAGTCACTACAACGATCTTTTGACAAGTACAAAAGAAAAATAATTATATAATAAAATTTTATTAAAAGTTAAGATAATGTTTTCTTCTATTTGTGTTAAATTAGTGATATAATAAATTTATAGATTTTAACAGTAAAAAGGAGGAACTATGCAAAAGAAAAGTTTTTTTAATAGTTTAATATTCAAACTATTACTAGGTATTATCATAGGTATATTCGTAGGCAATATTTCAAACGAATCTTTTATTGCAATAATTGACGCAATCAAAAGAATCCTAGGCGACGTTATAGGATATGTAGTACCACTAATTGTCTTAGGGTTCATCACCCCGGCAATCGTTAGCCTTAAAGAATCTGCAGGTAAGATTCTTTCAACTTCATTACTTATATGCTATATTTCATCAGTTGGAGCAGCAACTCTAAGCTTTATAGCAGGAAGAATTATTATTCCACATCTAAATATCGCATCTCAAGTTGGTGCAGGTAACGAAATCCCTGAAGCAATCTTCAAGCTTTCAATCTCACCAATCATGCCAGTTATGACAGCACTTATCACATCTGTACTAATTGGTCTTGCAGTACTTGGAACAGGAAGCAGCACTTGGGAAAGTCTTCTAAAAGAATTCAACAATGTAATTCTTTGGATCGTTGACAAGGTTGTTATCAGAATACTTCCACTATATATCGGAGTTACATTTGCAGAATTAAGTTACCAAGGAACTATCATTAACGAACTTCCAGTATTCTTAAAAGTTATACTAATCGTAATCGTTGGTCACTTCATCTGGATGACTCTACTATACTCAATAGCAGGAATCATAAGTAAAGCAAACCCAAGAGAAGTTTATAGACACTATGCACCAGCATACGTTACAGCTCTTGGAACAATGAGCTCTGCAGCAACACTATCAGTTGCTCTTAAATGTGCAAGCAAATCAAAAGTTCTAGATCCAAAGATCAGAGACTTTGTAATTCCACTATGTTCAAACACTCACCTTTGCGGATCAGTACTAACAGAAGTATTCTTCGTTATGACAGTATCTCAAATCTTAACCGGACAACTACCTGAAACTTCAAGTATGATTACATTTATACTTCTACTTGGAATCTTTGCAATAGCAGCACCAGGAGTACCAGGAGGAACAGTAGTTGCATCTCTAGGACTTATCATTTCAGTTCTAGGATTCAACGATACAGGAACAGCACTTATGCTTTCAATCTTTGCACTTCAAGACTCATTTGGAACTGCATGTAACGTAACAGGTGACGGAGCGATCGCTCTTATGGTAACAGGAATCTTTAAAAAAGTTCCAGGCCATGGAAACAATCCAGTTTACGTACCAGAAGAAAATGCAGAAGCAAAATAAAATAATAAAAATAAAGAGGCGTAAAGCCTCTTTTTTTGTTGTAAAAACACCAGCATTTGGTTGGCTTGAATATTTAATTCAATTTATTTAAAGACTTATCTAGTCTTTTAAAAACCGCATTTATTCATAATAAATTACATAGCTTGATAATACTACTAGCTCTTACAAGAAATCATTTCTAACTTAAAACTAGTAAAGCAAAAACTTTTCTGTTAAACTATACACATGGAAAAAATTTTTAAAAATAAAAAAAACGCAATAATACTTTCATTATTTGCAATGCTTCTTTGGGGGTCTGCCATACCCCTTATAAAGACGACCTACAAGGTCATGCAAGTACCTAGTGACGATTTTGGTTTGAAAATTTTGATAGCAGGTGTAAGATTTTTCATGGCAGGAATCTTAGCCCTTTTTTATCATCAATTTTTCAAGGCTAAGGATGGAAAACATTCAAAATTTAACGTTAAATTTGTTGTAGTCCTATCCCTATTTCAAACTACTTTTCAATACTTTTTCTACTATATAGGACTCTCCAACACCAACGGAGTAAAAACTTCAATAATCCAAGCCTTTGGATCTTTTTTAATTGTCATCATGGCAGCAGCCTTTATACCTGGAGAAAGACTAAACCTAAACAAGGTGCTAGCAGTAATCATAGGAACTGCTGGAATTTTAGTCACAAACCTAAATAGCGATGCCGGTGGAGGGATAAGTCTAAAAGGAGAGGGTTTCATAATAATAGCCACCTTCTTCAATGCACTTGCAACTATACTTGTTAGACTGAAAGGAAGAGATCAAGATCCATTCCTATTGACAGGAAGCCAATTCGCCCTCGGCGGCTTAGTTCTTATTTTGGGAGGCATCTTCTTAAAAAAAACTGCCTTCTATCTAAGCCCCTTAGTCTGTATCATGATCGCCTATGGTTCTTTCATATCAGCCACAGCTTTTTCTATTTGGACCATAGTACTTCAGTATCATAGCGCTGGAGAATTTGGAATATATAAATTATTCATTCCAATATTCGGAACAATTCTTTCGATAATATTCTTGAAAGAAAAGTTTACATTTTTACTTTTCATAGGTTTGGCTTTAGTTATAATCGGAACTCTCGTTCTTAATATGAAAAATTTAAAAAAGTGTAGTAATAAGTAAATAAAAAAATAATTTTATTTAGTATTTTAAAATAAAAATCCCTGGAGACTAATCCCGGGATTTTTTACTTACGAATTGTCAAAACAAATTAAACACCTATGGAAAGAAAGCAAAAAGTTCTTCTTTAGGTGGTTTACTTCCCACCAGATATTATAGAGTCAAAAAAATAAAATATGATTTAAATCAGGAATAATTACTGGTATCATACTCCAATTTTCATGTTATAAATAATTCTTTATCTCAAAATTTAAAGAACCCTATGATTTAACCAGAGGGTTCAAATTGTTTAATATTTCTTAATTTATATGTCTCTAAATATTGACTCTTAAATTAATAAAAAACTTATCATTCAATATATAATTGTGAGGCATATATTCATGCTAGTTAAATATTAAGAAAGTAATTTTCTAATTAAAAATACTATATTTTATATTATTGTGATTTAAACTAAACTCCAAGATGTAAAAGTACGAAATAGTACAAAACACTTACAATAAGAAAAGTAAAAATCATTGGTGCTGTTTTTCTTAACATTGCTCCCAAGCCAACTCCATAATATTCTGCACACGCTGGTAAACAAACGTGTATAGGTGTCAATTGCATTGCTGCATAGCTAGTACACATTAATAATATGAAAAGAGGTGTAAAACTTTGACCTGGAGCAATGGCTTCAATAGCTATAGGAATACCAAGTATAATCATCGCTTGTGATCCACTTATCATAGTTCCAAAAAGGAATAGTAAAAACATTATAACTTCCCCTGGTATAGGTAAGTGTTCAAATAAAACTGGTAATCTTTGTATTACATTTGCCGCCGTTAGTATTTCTTTAAATATCATTATTAATAACATATTTAGCATCAAGTTCGTTTCAAATGCTTCTATTGATATGGTTTTTATAGATGATAGTTTAAATCTATTAAAAATCGTATAGGCAATTAAAATTATAAGAACGGATAACCATACTTCTACATTAAAAGCTATTATAAGTACAACAATAGCTATAACAGTCCAAAGAGAAGTAAATAGTAACTTCCAATTATTTGCTGCATTGGAATCTATTGAATGTGAAACCTCCTTAGGAATTTTGCGTAAATATATAAATCTTCCTATTAGCAATAATGATAATGCCATAGGTAACATTAATAATACAAAATTTCCTACAGATACCCTACCCTCTGTTAAATTTATTGCAACCAAAATTGATGTGTAAGTAGGGAAAAACAGCTCTGAAATGTGTCTGAAAAAACTTGTTACGGCTGCTTGCTCTGAAACTTCCAAATATCCATCAGTGTTTGGTTTTACAAAATCTGCACAAATAAATACGGTTGCAACTGAGGGCATCATTCCTAAAATCATTGGCGCAACTGAGGTGCTTATTCTTCTATTTTTAAAAATATTATCTATAGAATCTTTAGCGTTTTGCAAATCTCCTTTTTTCTGAAGCATTTTTTGCAAAAATGTTATTAAATATAAAACCAATAACAATTGAATTGTACCCCAACTTGTAGCACCTGTAAAAACAGATCTTAAAGTTAAATCAACTGGTATTTTAAAAAGCAAAACTGTAGATAGAGTCGCAACAATTATTGCTAAATGAAGAGGTTTGTTAAATCTTAAAACTACTACAATACTAGCAAAAACTACTGCTAGTTTTAGCAAATCCATCATTTTATTTATTCAATCCTTCTATAATTTCTGCAAATTCATCAGCATCTGGCATATCACATAGATTCTTAGCATAATGTGCCTTTAAAATATTTCCTTCATTATCTAAGATAAAGTATGCTGTTAGTTGAAGTTCATTTCCTTCATATTTCCCATGTTCAAGTCCAAGTTTTTTGGCTTCAAGTAGTTTTCCAGCAATTCTTGTATCTGCCAATTCTAATTTTGATTTAGCAGCTTTAATGTCAAACTCTTTGTATAATTTTTGTTCAGGATCAAGTAAAATTTCAAATGGCAAATCTTTTGCGCCCTTATCTTCTTTAAGAGTATCTCTTTCAGATTGAAGAGCAACTAGTAATTTAACATTTAAATCTTCTAGTTTTTTAATGTTTTCCTTAAAATCGACCATTTGAAGTTGACAAAGAGTACATCCAAAATATCTTAAAAATACTAATAAAGTCTTATCTTGACCTTCTTTTAAGAAATTATAAAAATCTACTTCATCTTTATTAAAAGTATCAAATTTAAAATCTAATATTTTTTCTCCTTCTATTAATTTTGGCATAATTTTCTCCTTTTATATTTATTTTAAAAAATAACTCGATTTTAGAAACCGAGTTATTTTATAATTAATTTCCAACTTTTCTAAAAAATATCTTATTTTACAAAAACATATTTTTTCATTCTATCAAAAGCTTCTTTTACTCTTGATAGTGGTAGTGCTAAGTTTAATCTTATATGGTGAGGACCGTGGAACATTCTTCCATCTTGCCATGCAACTCCAACGTCCCAACCTGCTTTTTCTATTTCTTCTATTGTTACATTATTCTTCTTGCAATAGTCTGTGCAGTCTATGAATAACATATAAGTTCCTTGAGGTTTGCTGTATTTTACTCCATCGAAGTTTTCATCAATGAATTTCGTTGCATAATCAAGGTTCCCTCTTATAGTTTCAATCATTTCTTGAGTCCATTGATCTCCTATTTCTGAATATGCTCCTATAAGTCCATACATTGATAGTACGTTCATACTGTTGTAATGGCCTAAAGATGATTCTTTTAGAATTCTATCTCTTAGCCAGTCGTTATAAATAACGTGGTAACTTCCTATTAAACCTGCTAGGTTAAAAGTTTTTGATGGTGCATAAAGAGCTATAGTTCTTTGTTTGGCATCTTCTGATACTGATTGTGTAGCTACATGAGGGTTTTCTCCTACTATAATATCTGACCAAATTTCATCTGATATTACATATACATCATGTTTTTTGTAGATTTCCATAGCTTTTTCTACTTCTTCTCTTTCCCATACTCTTCCTGTAGGATTGTGTGGTGTACAGAATATTGCAGCATGGATTTTATTATCTACAATCTTCTTTTCCATATCCTCATAGTCCATTCTGTAGATGTTGTTTTCATCTAAAACTAGTGGTGAATGGATTATATTGTATCCGTTATTTTTCAAACATCCTGTAAATCCTATATATGTTGGAGAATGCAAAAGTACATTGTCGCCCTTTGAACAAATTATGTTCATGGCACTTATAACTCCACCTAGTACTCCATTTTCATATCCTATATATTCTTCTTTAATATCGTCTACATGTTTATATTTTTTATGCCAATTAATGATTGCTTCATAGTATTCTTTTCTTGGTGCAAAATATCCATATAGAGGATGTTTTGCTCTTTCTATGATAGCTTCAGGAATACTTGGTGCAGTTTCAAAGTTCATATCTGCAACCCACATAGGGATTATGTCAAAACCTTCCTTTGGTTTATCTGGTGCAAATCCCGGTCTTGATCCTAATGCTTCTACTGCAATAGCATCTTTACCTACTCTGTCAATTATTTTTTCAAAATCAAATTTCATTTTTTCCTCCTTAATTAAAAACAACTTTTATTCTATTTCTTCAAAACTTGGTTCAACTGTTGTATGTTTATATCTTATGTTAGAATAGAGAATCGCACCTATGAAAACAAACACATTACCTATTAATAAATTCTTTGATAATTGAGATGCATTTAAAAATACGTTAAATAATGATGCTGCAGTAGCAAATATTACTAATATTATTAAAACAGGTTTTGATACTTTAAACTTAGAATTTGCCCATCCTTTTGGTGCAACTTCAGGCAATCTATACATAAAGAAGCATATTGCTGATGCTGCCAATTGTCCAGAAACTAAACATAAGTTACCTAAAATTCTAACACTCAAACCAGAAGTTATACATATAACTCCTATACCAAAGAAAATACTTAAAATGATTACTGGAGTCTTATACTTAGGGTGAAGATAAGCTAACTTCTTAGGTAACCATCCATCGTCACACGCTTGCATGATTGGTTTAGAACACCAGCCAAGTTGTGCATTTAGTGTAGATATCAATGCAAACATAGCTCCACATACCATAAAGAATATGTATAGAGGTTTGCTTAATACAACTGCCGCTACTTTAGCAAGGTTTTCTCCTGCAACTTCATCTACTGGTAGTACACCAGCTGCAACAAATGAAATAACACCATATAAAACAGCTACCAGCAATGTAGAAGCAATTATTGCTAATGGTATATCTCTTGTAGGATTCTTAGATTCTGCTGATAAGTTTGCTACAACGGAACCTCCTCCTGTTGCAAATGTAAGTAATCCACCAGCTTGTAATAATCCTGCTACTCCATTTCTCAATACTTGTCCATCAAAGTATCCTGGTTGAATTTTAGAAATACCCATAGCAGCAAAAAGTCCAAGAGCAACACACATCATTAAAACAATTAAATTTTGAAACTTTGCCATTTTATCTATTCCCATAATGTTAAGCACATAGAAAAATGTTAAGCATATTAAAGCAATAATTTTAACATGTTGCAATCCAAATAAAGTTGCGAAATAATCTGCAAAGGATAACGCATACATAGCTATGGAAACATTTGAAAATATGTACAATATCGTATATGCACCAGCAAGCTTTTTACCAGCTAACATCGCTACCATTGTATAGTTTCCACCACGAACACGTACGGCACTACAAATGATAACATAAGGTATTGAATACCCAATAACTAAAATTGCTGAAATTAAGAATGCAAAAGGAACTCCTCTTCCAGTGATTGCAATAGCAGCTCCCATAAGAGTCATAATTCCTGCGCCAATAATTTGACCTACAGCTGTACTCATCAAATCTTTAAAGCCTAATACTTGCTTTAATTGTTGTGTTGATGTACCCTGTTTTTTAACACCTTCATTACTCATATAAATTCCTCCCTCGGTATTATTGAATAAACATTCTTAATAGTACAATGTAATTTAAATTAAATTTTTAAATTATTTATACTTTTTATTGTTTATCCTCTAAACTAATTATACTATAAAGTATTTTACTGTCAATAGTTTTTTTGAAAACATTTTACTTTGATTACAAATTAGTTAATTTAATGTTAGAATTAAGGCTTTTAAAATTTATCCAACATATGATAATTGTTTTCAATTTTAGCCATATCTCTTATATCACTTAGATATAGTAATTCTTTTTTATAGTTTTCTATTTAATTTGAAATCTACTATGCTAAAATAACATTAAGGAGGATTTTATGAAAAAGTTTTTATTTTTTATTTCTGTTTTTGTTATCATCTTTGTACCTAAAAATATTTTCGCTTTTGCGGATGTTAATTCCCACTGGGCGAAACCTTTTGTGTCCTGGGCTTCTAAAAATGAACTTATCAAAGGTTATCCAAACGGAACTTTTAAGCCTGATGCAAATATAACTAACGCAGAATTCTACACAATCGTAAACCACTTTGCAAAATATAATACTTTTGACCACATTCACTTCAAAGATGTGAAGAAGTCCGATTGGTTTTATTCCGAAGTTTGTCGTGGTGTGAAGGCTGGTTACATAAAAGATTCAAACCTCATAATTTCTCCAAATAAATTTATAACTAGAGATGAGGCTTCTAGAATTATTGCTAGCATTTATTCTGGATATTCTCAAAACAAGCTGTGTTTTATTGATAGTATAAGTATTGTGAATAAATCTGAGGTTTCATTCCTCGTTGATAGAAAAATAATTTCTGGATATCCCGATGGAAGTTTCAAACCTCTAGGTCTTATTACTCGTGGAGAAGCAGCTGCAATGTTTTATAATGCGGATAAAAATCTAGGCGAAGCTACCAAGGATTTTATCTACATTACTATCATGGCGAAGCTTGATAACAGAGAAGACAGCGTTGTAAATACTATTAAAGTGCAAAAAAATAAAAAGTTTGAGGATACTACAAACTTTAATTTGAGTGATGGATATACTTTTGATGGATATTACTTGGACAAGGAAAGGACTAAAAAGGCTGATTTAAATAAAGGTTTCGATGAGGACACCACACTCTATGCGAAATTCAAAGGAAATTTTGTAAAATTATCTTTCTATACTATCGATAAGAATAAGAGAAAACTTGTGGCTAAGTTTGAGATTCCAAAGGGAAAGAGTATAGATTTAAATTCTATTCCTACTTTACCTATGGGTTATGCCGGCTGGTTCACCGATAGAAAGGGTGAGGACTACGCAAATTTTGAAGATGGTTTTGAAAAGAATCAAGATTTCTATGGGATTTCAAATTCTAATTCTAGTTCTAACTCCAATTTAGAGTTCACTGCCGCCTTTGTATTTCTGGATGAGTTTGGAAATTCTAGAAGAGTTGAAATACCTTCAAATTCAAACGGATACTTGGACCTTGTAAATATTCCTAATTTGCCAGATGGATTCAAGTGGTCACTGGCTTCCGATAGGTATATCGAGGCAAATCCTCTAGATAAGATCGATAGAAATATTGTTTTTTATGGCTTTAAGGTTGATTAGATTTATTATTGTTTAGAGATCCGTAAAGAGATCCCTCGACTCGAAACCTTCGGTTTCTCCCTCGGGATGACTGGTGAGGGGGAGGTTTTAAGGTTGAATAATTTTATTTTGAAATAGTGCAGTTGGATAGACTTGACCTTCAGAAGTTATACCCGTTCGACTTCAGAGCCTTCGGCTCTTTCGCTCAGGGTGACTGTAGTTGGGAAAGTATTCTCTATAAATGTTCCAGAGGAAGACAGTCACCCTGAGCGAGGAAATTTATTTCCGAGTCGAATGGGTCTAACCCTGGTGAGGTCAAGTTTGGATGATTATTTTAATTTAGATGCTATCCGGATAGCATGAGATATAATAATTATTAATTAGTAATTTTAAAATTATTTTATTTGCACAGACTTAATTAAATAGAGGTCAGATCCTTCGAAGCCCTAGCCGAAATCTTTGATTTCGTTGCAGGTCTTGTGCAAAGAGTTCCAAAAAAAACGAACGAAGTGAAGTTTGATTTGCAGAACTCGACTGCCTCTCAGGATAACTGTAGTTGGGAGGATTTTGTAGCCTTCGGCTGTGGAACCTAGAAGGTTCCGCTACAGAGATAAAATGGAATCTATATTTTTTCACGGCTACGCCTGAGGAAAGATAACGTAGTGTATAGGTTGATGGAAGCAAGATGCTTCCGCTACGTGGTGAATCGTAGTTGGGAGTGAGTTCGCTACATAAAGATCAGTTTTATCAAAAAATCCCCTAAATCTAGGGGATTTTTATATTTTAAATTTTATTCTGAAACTAGTATTCCTTTTTCTTCGTCTCTTTTTTGTAGAAGATAGATGGTGTTTTCGAATTCTTTTTTCTTCGCCATTTCTTTTAGGGTTTCGATCTTTCCTGAAGTATTTCTATTTATTATAAGTCCGTACTTTAATCCGTCGTTTGTCAAGGCGTAGTAGTCTCCATCTGAGTCGCCTATATAGAGCATTGCAGGGCGATTATATCTTCCTTTTAAAATTTCAAGATATTCCCCTTTGCCTTTGCCCATGGTCAACAGTTTTTCTTCGTCACCTTCCTCTTGTAGCACTCCGTTTCTTTCTACAAGTTCAAGACCCACTACTTTGTCGAATAGTCCTTTGGAGCATCTATTCATAAATTCATCCACTACGATTCTTGATGAGGCTGTGCATACATATGCTTTGGCACCCTTAGATTTGATATCTTGTACAAGTGCTTCTATTTCTTCAAACTTGCCAACCCCAACATCGATGTAGGAATGTAGTTTGTACTTACCTTCGAAGTTGAATTCCAATCTTTGAAAAGAAATTGATCTCGTGTAGTCATACATTTCTCCCACCATATCTCTTAGTTCTTCTTCTGTGAAGTTTTTAAATAGGTAGAGTATTCTAAATCCAACAGTCTTTTTTTTGTCGTAGTAGCTAAGTTCCAAGTATAGGTAGCACATGAGTTCTATAAATTCTACGTAGTGTGGGTTTTCTTCAAACTCATCATCTGCTACTAATTCTTCGAAATATGTGGCTGCTAAATCTGCTGCAAATTTAGCTTCATCCACTATTCTTTCATCATCTGGCAAATCTTTAAATAGAACTTCTCTAAATTCTTCTGGTGTCATTTTGTATTTTAAACTCACTAGTTGGTAGAAGAATAGATTTTCTTCTGTATCGTGCATGACATAGGAATTGTCGCAATCGGTAACTATGTAGTCCCCTTCTTTTATTGAATCTAAGAGTTCGTTTAAAACTTTGTAATTGTGCTTACTAAATCTATTTCTATACTTCTCTAACATCGATCCTCCAAATAAAAAAGGCTCACTGAGTGAACCTTTATTAATTTATTCCTAGTACCTTGTATCCGGCTTTTTCTACTGCTTCTTTAAGGGCTTCATCGTTTAGGTTTTCACCTTCAACGGTAGCTTGCTTTCTAAATAGGGAAATCTTAACGTCCAAGTTTGAATCCAGTGCTTCTAGAGCTTCTTTTACATGGGCGCTACAGTTTTCACATTTCATTCCTTCAATCTTTATAATCTTCTTCATTTATTTCCTCCTCATTACAATCCATATTTAAAATACTTTTTACCATCTTCGATAGATCATTTGAACTGTGAGATGTGTAAAGTTTAATTCCACTTCTCTTATTTTCAAAATCTCTATCCTGCAAGAATTCACTTACAGTCTCAGCAAGAGATTTTGCCGGGTCGACTATGGTCACTTCCTTGCCCATTTCTTCAAGGACTTTTTCTATGGCAGGTCTTGCCAATGGAAAGTGGGTGCATCCTAAAACAAGGGTATCGAATTCAAAATCTCTATACTCTTCTAAATATTCTTTCACCACTTGCACCGCAAGTTCGTCATCTATATGTCCATCTTCTACTGCTCTTACCAAGTTGCTACAACCTTTTGCCCTTACGTCTGCGCTTGGCACCAAGGACTTAATCTCCTCTTGGTAGATTCCATTTTCCACAGTGGATTCGGTTGCGATTATGAGTATTTTGTTATTTTTAGTCGCCTTTACTATTTCAGATATGCCTGATCTAATTATTCCAAAGATTGGAAATCCAAAGATTGCCTTTAGATATCTCTCAGCATTTGCCGTTGCCGTGTTGCAAGCGATGACCACCATATCCACATTCTGTCTATCTATAAAATTAAAAGATGTCTTCGTTAAATTTCTGATTTCACCAGGAGTCTTCTCTCCGTAGGGAAGATTCTTCTGGTCGCAATAGTATATGTACTCTTCATCTGGAAGAACTTTTAAAAGTTCCTTGAGCACACTCACTCCGCCGACTCCGGAGTCAAATATTCCAATTTTAGCCATTGTATCACCTAGTTAAATTATACACTTATAAGCTAAAACTTCCAACTTTTAAATTTATTCCCTTTTTTTCTTTATAAATGTGATGTTATCACAAAAGTTTCATTCGTTAAAATGATAACTATTATTATTTATGTTGTTTAAAATTTTTTCCAGGGTATAATTAAAATACAAAATAATTAACTAGGAGGGATTTTTAATGAAAAAACCTGAATTAAATTTAGATAAAGTGTACAAACTTTTTATAGGCGGAGAATGGGTAGAAGCTGAAGACAAAGAAACCCTTAATAGTTTTTCTCCTGCCGACGGATCTCTTTTAGCTGAGATTTCTGAAGCTACAAGATCCGATGTAGATAAGGCTGTCGATGCAGCATGGAAAGCTTTTGAATCTTATAGACACACAACTCCTAAAGAAAGAGCTAAAATTTTAAATGAGATTGCTGATATTATCGATGCAAATAAAGAACATCTTGCCATGGTAGAAACCATGGACAATGGTAAACCTATTAGAGAAACTTTGAACGTGGACATTCCTCTAGCTGCTGATCATTTTAGATATTTCGCTGGAGTTATCCTTGCTGACGAAGGAACTCTAAATAAATTTGACGCTCACAATATTTCTCTAGTTATAAGAGAACCTATCGGTGTAGTTGGTCAAGTTATTCCTTGGAACTTCCCATTTTTAATGGCTGCTTGGAAACTTGCTCCTGCACTTGCTGCCGGTGATGCAATAGTTATAAAACCATCTTCAACTACTTCTCTTTCACTTCTTGAACTTATGAAGCTTATTGAAAATGTAGTTCCAAAGGGAGTTATAAACCTTATCACTGGATCAGGTTCAAAATCAGGCGAATACCTACTTCAAAACGATAGACTATCCAAACTCGCATTTACAGGTTCTACCGAAATCGGATACGAAGTTGCAAAGGCTGCTGCTGATAAACTTATCCCAGCTACCCTTGAACTAGGAGGAAAATCTGCAAATATTTTCTTTGACGATTGCGATATGGACGTGGCTATGGACGGACTTCTACTAGGAATTTTGTTTAACCAAGGACAAGTTTGCTGCGCAGGATCAAGAGTCTTCGTTCAAGAAGGAATCTATGATGAATTTGTAAAACGCGCAGTTGAAAAATTCAAGAGCGTAAAGGTTGGACTTCCATGGGATCCAGAAACTCAAATGGGTGCACAAATATCTCCAGGACAACAAAATAAAGTTTTGGGATATATTGATGTTGCTGTTAGAGAAGGTGCTAAGATTGCCATCGGTGGCAAGAAACACGCAGACAAAGAGTTAAAGGACGGAGTATTTATAGAACCTACTTTAATTACAGAAGTTACCAACGAAATGACTGTCGCTAGAGAAGAAATCTTCGGACCAGTTGCAGTAGTTATCAAATTCAAAGATGAAGCAGATGTAATCAGAATGGCAAATCAATCTGAATACGGCCTTGGTGGCGGAGTGTTCACTCAAGATATAAACAAAGCTCTAAATGTTGCAAACTCACTTGAAACTGGTAGAGTTTGGATCAACACTTACAATGCCATCCCTGAAGGGGCTCCATTCGGTGGTTACAAAAAATCTGGTATCGGTAGAGAAACTCACAAGATGATACTCGATGCATATTCACAATTCAAAAATATAATAATTAAGACCGATGGAAAACCATCTGGGCTTTATTAATCTCCTATACTCCTATATGAAAAGAGCTTCACTACGAAGCTCTTTTTTTTGTAAAAATAAATCCCCGGTTAACCGGGGAAATTTATCTTATATTCATTGATCTGTAGTAGATGCTTAGCAGTTCATCCACATTTATATCTGTATGGGCGGAGTTTTCTGAGGTTAGTCCGTAGCTTCTAGCCATTTGGAAGTTCACTAAGTCTTCTCCCTTTAGTCCATCTATTTCCTTAAATACTTTTGAATCGAGTCCTTCTAGGTTAACTCCCCTTAGCTTAAAGATGATTTTAATTGCGTCGAGACGATCTAATTTCTTATCCATTTTTAAATCTTTAAATGGGTTATTACTTCTGTAACTAAATTGGTCAAGAAGTTTCACTCCGTCTTCTACTATGTCTGCAAGGTCTTTTACCATTGCAGATTCTAAGACATCTTTATCTTCCATAAATCCAATTTTGTATTCCAAAAGTCTTTCAAGGTCAGATTTATATTTTGATTTTTCAAGATTTATAAATTCTCCTAAATCTGAATATTTATTTAATGTTCTCGCACCTATTGGAGTTAAATCTTCATATCCGTAAACAGGTTTTAATTTGTTGTCCTTTACCATGTATAGAAGTTTGAAACTATTTTCATCGAAATAGATTTTCTTAGCTTCCTCCAAAGATTTTATTCCTTCTTTGTTCTCAAACTTTTCAGTGTATTCTCTGAGACTAAATGTACTTACCTTCTTATTGTCATTGTTAAGTTCTACTGTTACTCCATAGTTTACTACCGGCACTTCATCTTTAAGTTGGCTATAAATTATTCTTGTGCAGTAAGTGTCTGAATAGATGTTTGGATCTTTGTAGTTGAAATCTACAAGCTTCTTTGCATACTTATCTTTAAATTCTGTCGCAATCTTTATAGCTTCTTCTGCTTTTGGAGCTGTTTTTTCTTTTGTATCTCTAATGTCGTTGAAATTGGTCAAGGTTCCATCTTTTGCATCTAGTGAGAAGTAGGCTGATCTATCCTTTCTTCTCGCTTCGAAACTATATTCATACCTGTCCCCTTTGGTGATCCTTTCTCTGTCGATTTTAGAATCCTTAGGAATCAAATCTTGGACGAGTTTTCTAAGATCTTCCTTCTTCATAAGACCTTGGAACTCTTTTACAGATTTCTTTTCTACTTCGGTTAAACCTGCTGAGTCTTTGGCTTCTTCGGCCTTCATGTCGCCTTCTGCGTAGTAGATTCCACCGTCGTTAAAGTCAACTGCTTTTCCACTTACAGCATCTATATACTTCTCGTTTTTAGGCATGTAATTTAACTTTGCAGTATTGTCTTCTCCATATCTGTTTGACATATATGCAAGAATTATAGGATTTATCTTTTCAATCTTTTCTTTTGCTGAATCAAGTCCAATTAGTTTTGCATCTTTACTTACGGTTTTATCTTTTACCAAGTAATATAAACCAGAATCGTAGTAGGCTAGACTCATGTCGGATAAATCTATTTGAATTACAAGGTTTGTACCTATAACCGGCACATCACCTACATACCTTCTAAATGTAACCGCTGCAGTATTTTCGTAGTTATCGTAGTCAACGCTAACCACTTTGTGACTTCCTACAAGATTTTTATCTATCTTTTCTAAGTATTTAAGAGCCGCCTTTTCTATAGCTTCCCTACTGACATGGTCCTTTATCTTATTATCTCTATTGGAATAGTGATTGTAGCTTATTATATTTCCTTCCTTGTCCATTGAGACACTTATTCCGTCATCGCCATCTTCTCTGGACCAATGGAAGCGGTACTTTTCACTTCTTTTGCTATCCTTTGAGCTTTCTATATCAAGTTCAGTATAGTCGTCTGAAATTTCAAAAGTGTCCTTAGCTTTTAGTATGTATTCTTCCTCCGTCTTCGGATTTTTATTTACATTCTTGGAGGTAGTACCACCTTTTGCCATAGTAGAACAGGATGTACCTACTAGCATCGTAAATATAAGTAGCATCGATATTATAAATTTTGTTTTACTCTTCATTTTAGTTTCCTCCTTTACCATATTATACCCAACAATACTTTGCAATAAAACTATGAAGCCACCTTCCTTTGTGATACAATTATGTAGTTAGGAGTGCATATGAAAAAATTATTATCTATTTTTATTATTTCACTTCTTCTTTTTAATGTTTACGCACAGGGAGAAGACAGTGTTGAATTAGCAAAAGAATATAACGAAAGAATAAAACAGGAAGATTATAGAGAGCTCACAAGTTTAGAAAAAGATAGTTACACTGGAGTTTTAAAAGATAAAAATCTGTTGATTCTAGCTGTGGATGGTCTCTATGAAAAGAGAACAGAAGACATGGAATATATTTCATCTCTAAAAAACTCTGCCCTCTATTATGACCAAGCATATCTTACCAGTTCAACCCATATTCAAGACGACAGCGTCCTTACAAATCTATATGGAATGTATCCGAGGGTTAGGTCCTTCGGCAAGGATTATATCTCAGGCAAGGATGTAAAGGGTCTTCAAAATTATTTCAACGATATGGGCTATACCACAAGTTTTTTAAGTACTAAGGGAAAATATTATCTTGATTCAACTAAACTTGGCTTTAAAAACTCCAAGGTCGTTAAGGAAGATAATTTTAAAGATGAACTTATTAAACTTGGAAAGATTGACGGCAAGAATTTTATCTACTCTGTCTATTCAAAGAGAGGTTCCGATAGCAAGACTCTAGATGCATCACTTAAAAATTTAATTGAAAGTTTAAGAGCAAATGGATTTTCCGACTACGAGATTGTAATCGTCGGCACCAATTCCCAAGCTACAAAGGCAGAAAACTATAATTTAAAGGAATTAGATGCTACCAATGTACCGATCATATTTTTATCAAATAAATTGGAATCGAAAAATATAGAAGATACAGTTTCAACCATAGACCTTATGGCTACGATTCTAAACTACTACGGAGTTAGTTCCACCTATCCACAGTACGGCGAATATCTGTACAATAGAAAGTTTCCTATTACGATTATGGATAGTGACAAGCTAAGATATATTACCGACGGAAGTTTTGTAACAGAGGTAAGAGAGAATATTTCTGTTTCAAAGTCCAAAACCACAGACATTAAATCTGATTCACTTCTAAGTACGGATAGTTATAAGGACTTCATATACAAATCATTTATAGATACGGACATGTCTGAAGGTCTGACATCATTAAACCAAAACAAAGTTGTCTATAATAATAGAAACAATGTTCCTTCTATTCCTAAATACAAGGATGGAATGGTCATCATGCACGCAGGAGGATTTATAGCTGGAGTTAACTATTCCAACATGCTCGATGCGGTTAGATACCACTACAATCAAGGCAGAAGATATTTTGAACTAGATATAGAAAGATCCACCGATGGCAACCTAGTGTTGATTCACGACTTCGGCGGATACCAAAGCAAATTCTTCAATGTAACTGAAAATAAATCATTTACTTTAAAAGAATTCTTAGATTTTGAATCTGTCCATGGTTTTGAACAAATGGAGATGGAAAATCTTGTAAACTTCCTAAGAGATCACAAAGACGCCTACGTGGTTACAGATATCAAGGATAAAAACGTGGACACTCTAAAGAAAATAAAGGAAGTTTCACCAGAAACCTTGGATCAGATTATACCTCAAATCTATAATTTCAGCGAATATAACGAGGTAAAATCCCTAGGATATAAAAATATAATTCTAACACTGTACAAAATAAATAGTCCCGATAGAGAAATCATAGACTTTGTAAAGGCAAATAAACTCTACGCGGTTACAATGTCTCGGTCAAGACTCGATTCAAAACTATTTAACGAACTTAAAAAGACCAATGTAAAGATCTTCACCCACACTGTAAATAGTATGGATGAACTTAAAAAATATAAAGAAAAAGGCGTATTCGGATTCTATTCCGACGTGCTTTAAGGAGGAAAAATGTTAAGTGTAAATAATATTTCTGTAATTTTTCCAGATAAAAAACTATTTGACGATGTGAATCTTATCTTCAACGACGGCAATTGCTACGGAGTAATCGGAGCAAACGGCGCTGGTAAATCTACATTCCTTAAGATTTTATCTGGAGAAAAAGAACCAACCACCGGAAATGTTTCCATGGAAAAGAATAAGAGAATGTCAAAGCTTGCCCAAGACCACTATGCTTTCGACGAATACCCTGTAATGGATACGGTAATCATGGGCAATAGAAAACTCTATGACATAATGAAAGAAAAAGATGCAATCTACATGAAGCCGGACTTCTCTGATGAAGACGGCATGAAGGCAGCAGAACTTGAAGCAGAGTTTGCAGAAATGGGCGGATACGAATCAGAATCCGAAGCATCAACCATACTTCAAGGTTTAGGTATAGGCACAGAGCTTCACTACGAAACCATGTCTGATCTAAAAGAAAGTGAAAAGGTAAAAGTACTTCTAGCACAAGCCCTATTCGGAAAACCTGACGTGCTTCTACTTGACGAACCTACAAACGGTTTGGATATCAAGGCTGTCCTTTGGTTAGAAGACTTCCTTGCAGATTTCAACGGAGTAGTAATAATCGTATCCCACGATAGATATTTTCTAAATGAAGTATGTACCCACATGGTGGATATCGACTTTGGAAAGATAACTCTATTCGTTGGAAACTACGATTTCTGGTACGAAAGTTCCCAACTCGCTCTTCAAATGGCAAAGGACCAAAACAAGAAAAAAGAAGAAAAGATCAAGGAACTTCAAGACTTCATCAGAAGATTCTCTGCAAATAAATCTAAATCAAAACAAGCAACCAGTAGAAAGAAACTTCTCGACAAGATCACCCTCGATGATATCAAACCATCTTCAAGAAGGTATCCTTTCATCGGCTTCGAACTATCTCGTGAAGTTGGAAATGAAATCTTAAATATAGAAAATTTAAATATAAAACTCGGTGACAAGGATCTTTTAAAAGATTTTTCCATGAGGGTTAACAAGGACGACAAGATTGCATTTATAGGAAACGAACTCGCTATCTCAAGTCTATTTGAAATAATAGAAGGAAATAGCGATGACTACGAAGGAGAATACAAATGGGGACAAACCATCACCAATAATTATTTTCCTAAGGACAACTCATCCTACTTCGACGGAGTACATCTAAACCTTGTAGACTTTTTAAGACAGTTCTCAGAAGAACAATCTGAAATCTACCTAAGAGGATTTTTAGGAAGGATGCTATTCTCAGGAGACGAAGTTCTAAAAGAAGTAAACGTACTAAGCGGGGGCGAAAGAGTGAGAATGATGTTCTCAAAGATGATGCTAAAACCATCAAACGTACTGATCTTTGACCAACCTACAAACCACTTAGACCTAGAAAGTATAGAAGCAGTGAACAAATCACTAACCGCATTTAAATCAAATATACTATTTACTTCTCACGACCACCAATTCATCTCCACCATCGCAAATAGAATAGTGGAAATCTTTGAAGATGGAACCTATCGTGACGAAGCAATCGGATACGAAGACTATATAGAAAAATATTACAAAAACTAAGATGAGAAGATTAATTTTACCAACAATAGCAGTTATAATAATACTTCTTGGAGCCAATTTTGTAGCTGGAAAATTAGCAAAACATATGCACCAAAATCTCGGTAACCTAGAAGTAATCCAAGCTAAAGACGGAGAAAAGGATGCCTATTCCAAAATTGGAAAAGCAAACGAAAATTTCGATGTCACTGATGAAGTAGACAAGAAACACGGAAACTTAATAAACTTCTATGTTAAAAACAACGGTGAAGGCACCATTTCATTCTCCATAAAAGGATACGATGAAAAGACTCTTCTTCCAGGCAAGGAAGATTTTATCCAAGCGGAAGTAAAGGGTAAAAACTCATTTAACTTCGTAATCTCTCCGGAAGATGACTCACCAGTCTCAGCAGAATATAGAATAGTTCAAAGAAATAAATAATCGCCTAGGCGATTATTTTTGTTTTTTGTATTATTTTTATCGTAAAACTATGGCAGTTTCAATCCTTATTTTTTTAAGGATCTCTTCAAGTTTTTCTGCTCTACCCTTCCAATAGTCACGTTCTTTTTCCAGTCTTCTTCTCTCAAATTGAGAGAGAGGATCTGTATCCATTCCAAGTTCTTCCAGATCTTCAATATACCTAACCAAAAACTTGATTCCAGGTACACCTGGAATTTTTTTAAGTTTCCTAGTATTTACCATACTTCTAATAGCATTATCTGAGCATTGCCATCTTTTTGCTAAATCTGCCACTGTTAAAACTGTTTTTTCTTCCATATCGATTGAGGCTCCCTTTTAATTTTTCAACGTAATGTCTTCCGTTATTTTCTTAATTATAACCATTGTGTATATCATTCCTATACCAAGGAAAATATGTCCAATTCCTGAAACTCCATCCATTGCGGCTTGATTTACCGCTGCTGTTCCTTTTGAAACTACTTCGTAAATTCCAATAAGCATCATGTTAGCAACGGTAAATATAAGCCCAAAGTTATAGATATTAAGAGGTTTCTTTAAATTTGCAAGGCTTTCTTCGTCCAAATTTCTAACTAATAGATAGAAAAGTATAGTTACGACCATTCCAAGTACCAATGTGTGGACGTGGAGTTTGCCTAGATGTGTCCCAGCATTAAATCCGTAGTACTTTGTAAATTCCCTGTAGAACACTCCGCCACATAGTCCCATAACTCCGTAGGTAATTGCCATGTTTAGGAGATTTACACCTTTGAAATCTTTTATGAAATAATTAAATCCACCGACAACTATAAATACATAGGCAATAGTCTTTGGCATCATTAGCGCTCCTAGGGCTGGCACCTTATCTACCCAAAGAACTACCGGCACATAGAATAGAAAACTTAAAAATATTAGTAGGCTCATGTACCTAAGTCCGTCGAAATATTTTTTCTTATAGGACCAGATCATAAGAAGTATACCCATGATTAAGAATGGTATGTTTCTTACTATTCCCATGGTGTAGCTTCCACCACTTCCCCAATTATTTTGTGGAAGAAGTACAAGCACGATTCTTACTGCCGCAAGAAGTAGGATAATCCACTTCTTTTTATTGTCGCTGTCCTTTGTTATTTCTCTATAATAAAAATAATAAAGTACATAGAAGATGGTCATGGTTATTCCCGTCACCATCTTTCCGTAAGATAACGCAAGTGCGTGGGCTTCAAAACCACCAGGACTTAGATGAGAGATGACCCTTGGCAAGAGGTGAAATGCATCTCCTGCTCCCAATAGCACCGCCATAATTCCAAATAATTTTGCATTTTTATTTTTTTCAAGGAGTAACCTTACTCCCATTCCGATTACCAACATCAAGTATGTGAGATCGAATAATGATTCCATTAATCCCATTTTATACCTCCTTTTAACCAATCTATATAGTTTTCAAATTTATCCAAAAACTCTTCGCTGCTCCAGCCTTCGATGTAGTTTCTCTCAATCAAATCGTGAACCGCCGCCTTTACGAGGTGCATAATTTCATTATTTTCAAAGGTTTCTGTATCCATTGAGTTTAACTTTTCACTCTTGTACCTCTGCCATTTATTTTCCAAATTGCAAGTCCAGTATAGAAATCTATTTCTATAGATAGAATAGTTTTCTTCTTCAAATAGTATTACGCTTAAATCTCTTGCATAGATATCCAAGGATTTAAAGAGGTCATAATCATTCTCTTTTAAAATCTTTTTGAAAAGATGATGTATGTCCACAGTCTCCATATCCAAAATCATAAAGTAGGCGTCTTCCAAATCTTCAAAATATTGGTAGAAGCTTCCTCTTGCAATATTTAAATCCTCTACAACCTCCTTGACACTGGCTTCAAAAATACTCTTCTTTGCAAATGTCTTCTTTAGAGATTCTACAATTCTATCTTTTTTATCTTCACTTAAATTATAAAAAGTTTCGCTTGGCATAATTACTCCTCGTACTTCATCTTACAAATATAACTTACTCCTGCTGCAAATAACGCAGCACCTAGACCTGTGTAGAATGTAAAGAAAAATAACATCGGCAGATGAAATTCCTTTCTTATAAATATTCCACTACTCATCATAACCGCCATGATGATGTAGCTCTTTCTATCCATAAAACTTATTATCTTTCTATCTTTTTCTTCCAAACCATCTATTCTTTTAAAATTTTTATTTACTAATTTTCTAAATACTTCGAAATAAAACGATATAAATACGATTAAAATAATCGGAATGAAGTAGACTATCTCTGTTTCAATTTTAAAGTAGGACTCGATTCCAACTTTCATCACCATACTTCCAGCAAATATCCAGACTATTCCCGCGATTAAAAGAAGTTCTTTTCTACTTACATCTTTTATATATTTCATATTCTCCTCCCAAATGACACTCTGTCACTTGAATATTATTATAAGTGACATCGTGTCATTTTTCAATATAAAAAATTATTTTTTTAAAATTTTTCACAAAAAAACAGCCAAGATATTTCTTGACTGCAAAATTTAATTTAAATAATTATTTTTTATTTTTATTTTCGAGAAGAGTTACCTTTCTCTTTAGACTAGCGTTGTCCTTTGTAAATTTTTCAACGGATGCTTCCGCCTTTTTAACTGAAGTTTCCATTTCTTTTTTAGATTCCATCATTTGTTTTAGACCAGCTTTTAGTTCAGCTATTTCTTTTTCTAATTTGTCGTCGTTCTTCTTTGTAATTTCAGCTTTAAGAGTTTTATTTTCAGCCTTTAGAGATTTTAGTTCTTCTTTTAGAAGTTCGATTTCCTTCTTAAGCTTTACATTGTCCTTATTTTGTTCAACTTCTGAAAGTTTTGTAGATACTGCTTCAACCCTTGCGGTCAAACTTTCTATCTTGGAATTTGTAACTATTGGGAAATTCTTAATTTGATATTCCATAAGACTTTCCAAAGTTTCTCTATTTATGTCGAAGTAAGTTTTGATTTCTGTGGTGATGTGTTTAAATTCATCTGAGTTAATCATCTTTTGATATTCAAAATTTAGAGATTTTTTGTAAAACTCATAGAATTCTTCCATAGTCTTTGGATTTTCATCCTGATCCATGCTTTCAAGATATCTATCTGTAAGTGCTTTTGCACTGTTTGCAGCGTGTTCTAAGAAGTAGATTTGTAGCTTAGTTACACTCTTTACAAGATCATACACATGCTTGTAACTTTTTTCTGCATCCTTTAAATAGGTCTTTGTAAAGTCTGGCATCGGCATATCCATCACTTGTTTCATGAACCTTGCCTCGATTTCTTCAAAGTTTTTCATTAGAAAATCTTTGTTTGGAATTGCAAAGTTTAGATTCTTGTATAGATCCTTTTGAATCTTTACGTATGGCTTTACATATTCAAATATTCCAAGAGTGTTAAAGATGTCTCTGTAGCCCTTTGGCATAGCGTCTAAAAATATACGCTTGTAGAAATTAAAACTTACATCCAATGTGCTGTCGAAGATTTCCTTTGCCTTATCTCCGGAATCTTTAACTGATCCTCTACATAATTTTTTATAAAGAGTATACATTTGATCTGCTGCCTTGGAAGCTTCTTCCATGTAGTATTTAACATCTACATTTCCCATCTTCATGTCCTTATTCATAAGTTTCATGAAACTATCTATCTGTTTGTCATAAAAATCTTTTTGCATTTTAAAAAGTTCTTCGTAATAATTAATCATTTTCTTCCCCCTAATATTTCCATTATATTATTAGCGCTTTAGTATGTCAACTCATTTAGTATACTTTAATTATACCCATTAATAAATTTTTATATAAAAAATGAGCCTCTTACGGCTCATCATTTTATCCTTTTATAAAATACATAATTAGTACCAAGATTCCAAGAACTATTCTATATATTCCGAATACTTTGAAATCGTGTCTCTTTACATATTCTAAAAATTTCTTTATAACTATTAGTGCTACTACGAAGCTTACCACTGCTCCTACTAGGATTATAAGCCATTGGTTAAGACTTAAAACATTTCCAAGTTTTAATATTTTAAGTACCGTCGCTCCAAGCATTGTAGGTATAGCTAGGTAGAATGAAAATTCTGCCGCCACAACTCTGCTACATCCAAGTAGAATTGCTCCGATTATAGTCGCTGCACTTCGAGATGTGCCTGGTACCATTGCAAGGCATTGGAAGAGTCCTATTAAGATTAGAGTCTTTACAGGGATTTGATAGATTGATTCGTAGCTACTGTCCCTATCTTTTCCTTCTATAAGTAGTATTACTATTCCATAAAATACAAGGGCTATTGCTACTGTGACCTTGTTGAATAGATACTTGTCGATTAGATCGTCAAATAAAAATCCTAGCACCGCCGCAGGTAGAAATCCTATTATGATTCTCACCCAAAGATTTATGGTCTTAACATCGTAGTTTCTTAGTCTTTCTTTAAATGTAAAATTTCTTGCAGCTTCTCCGTGTTTATTTACAAGTTTGTCCTTATCCAGTGGATTTAGATTTTTAAAGTAGACCCATACCACTGCGAGGATTGCTCCAAGCTGTATGATTACGTTGAAGGCATTTTGAAATTCCTTTGGAGAAAGTTTTATATATTCTCCCGCTAGGACTAGGTGTCCCGTTGAGCTGATTGGCAAAAATTCCGTAAAGCCTTCGATTATTCCCAATATTATCGCGTATATAAATTCCATTAGTTTCCTCTTTCCATGTCAAAAAACTTGGTGTATTCTCCTCTGAATACGAGCTTGACCGTTCCTGTCGGTCCATTTCTATGTTTAGAGATTATTACTTCTCCAACATTTGGTTCTTCGGATTGCTCCTTGTTGTAATATTCATCCCTATATAGGAACATTACCACGTCTGCGTCCTGCTCGATGGCTCCAGATTCTCTAAGGTCTGAAAGGATCGGTCTATGGTCAGATCTCATTTCCGGCGCACGAGAAAGTTGTGAAAGTGCAACTATTGGTACTTCCAAATCCTTTGCAAGTCCCTTTAGCGCTCTTGATATCTTGGAAATTTCCTGTTGTCTCGATTCATTGCTGCCGCCTACTTCCATAAGTTGTAGGTAGTCGATTACCACTAGGTCCAGACCTCTTTCCATCTTGAGTCTTCTGCACTTCGCCTTTATTTCAACTGGAGTTATACCAGGAGTATCGTCTATCTCTATATCAAGTGCAGAGATAACCGGCATAGCTGAGATTACTCTAGTCCATTCGTCATCATTTAGTTTACCGCTTATTATCTTTGTAAGATCTATATGGGTATAGGATGAGATAATTCTCTGTGTTAGTTGGTGTTTACTCATTTCAAGAGAAAAAACCGCCACCTTTGCCTTGCCCTTATCTGCTGCATTTGTCGCCATATTTACCATTAGGGCAGTCTTACCCATGGATGGTCTCGCAGCTAGAAGTACTAGATCCGATTTTTGAAGTCCAGAAAGTTTTCTATCTAGATCTAAAAATCCAGTGGTCACTCCTGTTAGTGAGTCCGGATTGTTCGCCCTTTTTTCCATCTCTTTGAAAGATTCTACAAGGACTTCCTTTAAATGTACTAGACCTTTTTTATTTGAAGCTTCATTGATTTTGAATATGGAGTCTTCTGCACTTTCCATGACTTGTATAGCTGTAGCTTCTTTTGAATATCCCATTGCAAGGATTGCGTCTGCTGCATCTATAAGTTTTCTTAAGGTGCTTTTTTCTTTGATGATGTCGCAGTAGTACTTGGTGTTTGATACTGCAGCAACGGAGCTTGTAACATTTGCAAGGTATTCTATTCCACCTGCAGCTTCAAGATTTCCTTGTCTCTTTAGCTCTTCTGAAACTGTGATCATGTCACTCGGTTCATTTCTTGCATCTAAGGCAAGAATTGCCTCATAGATCATCCTATGAGGCTCAATATAAAAATCTTTGGTTTCTAAACTTTCTGTCACCACATTTATCGCTTCTTTTGATAGAAACATGGCACCCACTACAGAAACTTCCGCCTCTTCTGAGTAGGGAGGGATTTTTAAATCCATACTATCACCTTATACCTTCGACTACAACTTTTAAGTTTGCTGAAATTTCTTGGAATAGTTTAACTTCTACTGTGTGGATTCCTTCTGTCTTTATATTTTCTGGTAGAACTATCTTTCTCTTGTCCATATTTTCGCCAAATGATTTCTTCATTTCATCTGCAATATTTTGAGAAGTTATAGCTCCAAATAATCTTCCGTTATCTCCAGCTTTTACCTTTAGAATTAGCTTTTCAGATTCAAGTCTCTTCTTAAGCACCTTGGCGTTTTCTCTATTTTGATTTTCTTCTGCCTTTAGTCTTTTTTGTTCTTCCTTCCACATAGATAGATTTTCTTCAGTAGCTTCTATGGCTATCTTCTTTGGTAATAAAAAGTTCCTTGCATATCCGTCTTTTGCATCGGTAAGGGTTCCAGCTTTTCCTAAATTTTTATCATCTTTTAAAAGAATTATTTTCATTTTTCCACCTCATCTAAATATTTTCCAACTGCATCTACAAGTATACTTTCTGCTTCGTCTATATTATCCGTATCTATTTGTGCTCCAGCCATGTTTAGATGGCCACCTCCGCCCACTTTTTCAAGGACAAGTTGTACAGAGAAATCTCCTCTTGATCTTCCTGATATGTGGACTTTTCCATTTTTGTGGGTGAGCACAAAACTTGCTTCGATTCCATTTATTCCTAGGAGTTCGTCCGCCGCTTGGGCAGCTATTAAAACTGAGTTTTCAGAATCCCTATCCAGCCTTGATATGGCGATATTCTTGTGAATAATCCTTGTTCCATGGACAACTTCTGCCTTTGAAACCAATGTATCAAGATCATTTTTAAATAGAGATTGTACTCTGAACATATCCGCTCCCGCTCTCTTTAAGATTGAGGCTGCTTCAAATGTCCTAACTCCTGTTTGGAATGTAAAGTTTTTAGTATCTACAACTATCCCACTCATTATCGCATCCGCTTCAAAGTGTGATAGATTTAAGCTGTCACTCATATATGCTAGGATTTCTGTTACAAGCTCACAGGTTGAAGATGAATATGGTTCTATATATGTTAGAACCGGCGCTTCAACGAATTCCTTAGATCTTCTATGGTGATCTATGACTACTATTTGATCTGTCATCTCTGTAAGTTCTGGTAGTTCTGTCATAGATGGCCTGTGATTATCCACCATTATTAGAAGTGAGTGACGATTTATTTTAGCTAGAGCTGTATCGTGATTAATAATGTGTTTAGCAAGCTCTGGCGCTTCTTCTTTAAGTCTGGTTAAGAGATTTTCGATAGAAGGATTAGATTCTGATAGGACTATGAATCCATTCTTATTTCTATTGGTAACTGCACGAAGTACTCCGATTGCTGCACCGATTGCATCCATGTCCGGATTGGCATGACCCATTATAAATATGTCGTCTGTCGCATCGATAAGCTGTCTTAGAGCAATACCTATTACCCTCGCCTTTACCTTGTTTCTCTTTTCAACCGCCTTTGAACGACCTCCGAAAAATTCGTAGGAATCATCCACCTTTACTACAGCTTGATCTCCACCACGACCTAGAGAAATATCTAGAGCAGTTTCAGCTTCGTTATAGGCTTCTTTTAGATTTCTAACTGGACTTGAAACTCCTATTGAAAGAGTAACAGGGATGGAATTTCCCCTCTTGAGTTCACGAAGATCATCTAGTAGATCGAATTTTCTATCAAGAATTTGAGTAAATCCAAAGTGTGAAACTACAACCACATAGGTTTCGTCATCCACCTTTGCAATGAGTCCGTCTAGCTCATCGAAGTAGTTTCTAATAATCGAGTCTATCTCTGCAAGAAGTATAGGTCTTTCGTTTTGCAAAGTAGCATCCATAACTTCGTCATAGTTATCTATCTCAACCTTTAGAACCATAGGATTTGTATCCTTAATGATCTTTTCAAGCTCTGCAGTGGCGGAATTGTCCACCATAAAGAATACCTTGATGGATTTTCTATCGTTTTCTTGAGATTTAACTTCCGATGAATTTGTAAAGATCATGTAGTCAGTGTCTTTAAACTTCATCTCAAAGTTTACAAATTCACTCTCTGAATCCACAAAAATCTCAGGCATAAGATTTTTTATATCCTCTCCCATCACCTCTTCTTCAAAAAGATTTCTATAAAGGGAGTTATACCAAAGTATGGTTCCATTTTCATCAGTAATTACCAGTGGGAAAGGCATGTTAAAGATAGCCTTTTTGGTAATAGAGTCAAAATCTTGGGATATAGCTTCTATATATTTTTTCGATGCATCATTCTTATCCTTTATCTTTGCGTATGCTACAAAGAGAATATAGAGAAATACTAAAAATAATATTCCTCCGACAATTGGCTTAAAGTAGAAAGAAACACCGATTGCTACTAAAGAAAATAATATTACAAGTTTAAAATCATCTAGATTAAAATATTTATCATTCATTTAAAATTCGGTAGCCTCCTAACATTTACCAATGAGTCTATAAATCCTATAGCAACTGCTATAATCTGAGTCCAACCAAATAATGCCATGGATAGCACTACAAATCCTTGTATAAATCCACCCATCTTAATTTTATTCATATAGAACTTAATCACACTTATTCCTTGGATAAACATAGAAAAAATTAAAATCGCCTTTAGGTTAAAATTTAGGGTGTCCATATCTTTTAAAATATATTCCAAAATTAATATCACAACAACCATTATCTGTGTATATGACCAAGGCATTCTAAACCATATAAATGGAGGAGTAAATTGTACTGCCCTTCCATTGGTGATGATTGTCCTAGCAGACTTTGTATAGGTGATGTAGGATAGCATCATTGCGATGATAACCATTATAGAAGGCATAAGTCTTACACTACTTCTAAAATTAAGTATGAGGTTTGCCCTCATAGCATTGAACTGTGCACTATTAAGTCCAGCATTTCGAAGAATCTCTTCTGCGTTTTGTATATAATTATTTATACTCTCTTCAGATAGAAGAGTATCGCCAGTTATGCCCATCGCATACATGATTATAATTCCAGCCACAAATGTAATCGCACCTCCTGCGATGATTGCGTAGTGACTAGGGACTCTCATTGTCATCATGTAGTGAAGAACAAGTATAAGCGGTGCACAAATAGTGAGTAGAAATACTCCCATCATAGGACTTAGAAGTCCGACTCCAACACATACCATAAGGAAAAATAACATAGATTTTATGATCGAATCTTCGTAAGCGAAAGTCAAAAATCTATGAGGTATAAAAAATATTGTTGGAGGAAATATTACTGAAAGTATACCTAGACTAAGTCCTTGTAAAAAAAGTATTAAAGTTTTGTTTGTCTTATTCATAATAATCTCCAAGTATAATTTTATCATAAAACAGATAATAATTAAATTTACAAATTATACCAAGTAAGATAGCAATTAAAAAACGCCTTGGAAATCCAAAGCGTAAATGATTATTCGTAGGTAAATCCATAACCTTCTACTTCCGTTACATTGGAAACATACATAAATGCTTCTTTGTCAGTCTTTCTTATAAATTCTTTTAATTTAACGTAGTCCTTCTTATCAACCACAGTTACGATTATAGTTCTAGCATCTCCTTTGTATCCACCTTTCGCATCATAAAGAGTAGAGCCTCTGTAAAGGTCCACAAGGATGAACTGGTTGATCTCTTCAATCTTATTCGTAATAATGGTTATGTGGTACTTGGTGTCAAAACCTGCAATCATCTTGTCTATAACTGTACTATTTATAATTGCTCCAAGAAGGGCGTACATACCAAGCTTAGGTCCATATAGAAGAGTAGCAAGTAGTGTAACCACGCCATCACTCATAATAAGACCTTGACCAAAGGAAAATCTCGTATATGTCTCCACAATCTTAGCCACAATATCAGTACCACCAGTGCTTGCACCTTGGTTAACAACGATACCGATACCTATAGCCTGGATAAAAATTCCGAAAATTAAATTAATAAAAATATCTCCCTCAACCAATGATTGGTTAAGTGGAACCACAAGCTCTAATAACCATAGGAAAACCCCAAGAGATATGGAGGCGTAAACGGTATAAAAACCAAAATCCGCACCTATAAAAATAAATCCGATTACCACCAATATAGTATTAAGGGCGGTCAATATGTATGGTACTGGTATGAATGGAAATAAGTGGTTAATTTCTATTGAAAGACCAGAAGTTCCACCAACTGCCAAAGAGTTTGGAACCAAGAAAAAATGTAATCCTACCGCAACAAGAATTACACCTATGTTTACAAATAAAAATCTTTTAATATTAAAACTTGATTTCAAGTCAAATCACCTCACATCAATTATAGCAAATTAAATAATTCCCTACAATGATTAAGTTTTTAAGAGTTTTGTTTGAAAAATAGTAAGACTCGTGATAAAATATCTATGACCTTATTGAGAGGCAGAAGAGTGAATGGGCACGTTGACACTGCCAGCAACCTTTAAAAGGTGCTAAATCCTACGGGTGACCGAAAGATAAGGAGCCTTAAGCTTCCTTTTTGGGGCTTTTTTTAATTAGTAAGGTTAATATTAATATAGAGGTGAAGTATGAGTAAAAAATGGCTTTTTACATCAGAATCAGTAACAGAAGGACATCCTGACAAAGTATGCGACCAAATCTCAGATGCAATCCTAGACGCAATCCTTTCAGAAGATAAAAACGCAAGAGTTGCCTGCGAAACCATGGCATCCACAGGAATGGTCATCATAACAGGAGAAATATCTACAGAAACATATGTAGATTTTACACAAATCGTAAGAGATACCCTAAAAGAAATCGGGTACGACAGAGCAAAGTACGGATTCGATTCAGAAACTTGCGCAGTGCTATCAGCAATCAAAGAACAATCCCCAGACATCGCAATGGGAGTAGACAGATCAGAAGATCAAGATGACCTAGACAGACTAGGAGCAGGAGACCAAGGACTAATGTTTGGATTTGCCTGCGACGAAACAGAAGAGCTAATGCCACTACCAATATCACTAGCTCACAAACTATCCAAGAAACTTGCAGAAGTAAGACATGACGGAACACTAGAATACCTAAGACCAGATGGTAAGACACAAGTGAGCGTAGAGTACGAAGACAACGTACCAAAGAGAATCCACAACATAGTAATCTCTACACAACACTCACCAGAAGTAGACCTAGAAACCATAAGACTAGACATGATAGAAAAGGTAATAAAACCAGTAGTGGACGAAAAACTAATCACAGAAGACACAGAAATCTTCGTAAACCCAACAGGAAGATTCGTAATCGGTGGACCAATGGGAGACGCAGGACTAACAGGAAGAAAAATAATCGTAGATACCTATGGCGGATACGCAAGACACGGCGGCGGAGCATTCTCAGGAAAAGATCCAACAAAAGTAGATAGATCCGCATGTTACTACGCAAGATACATCGCGAAAAACGTAGTAGCCTCAGGACTAGCAAAGAAATGTGAAATTGGACTAAGCTACGCAATAGGAGTAGCAAAACCAACATCAATCATGATAGACACATTTGGCACAGGAGTCTTCGATGACAATAAACTAGAAGAAATAATACTAAAACACTTCGACCCAAGACCAGCAGCCATCATAAAAGAACTAGATCTACTCCGTCCAATCTACAAACAAACCGCAAGCTACGGTCACTTCGGAAGAGAAGAACTAGGCCTACCATGGGAAAATACAGATAAAGCCGAAGAATTGAAAAAATATTTAAAATAATTAAATTTATTGAAAAATTAAGGTTGTCCTAGGACAGCCTTTTTTTGTAGGAAAATTCACGAATAACGATATAAAATTGGAGTTTTAGCTAGAGCTTCAAAGCTCTATTTAGATAACCCTAAGGAAGACAGTCACCCTGAGAGGCAGTCGAGTTCTGCAAATCAGCATTCACAATGTTCGGCTTCTTTGGAACTCTTTGCACGAGACCTGCTACGAAATCAAAGATTTCGGCTAGGGCTTCGACGCTACAATGACCTTCCCAACTACAGTCACCCTGAGCGAAAGAGCCGCAGGCTCTGAAGTCGAACGGGTATAAGCTATATTTAACCAAGTCAATGCAAGTTAAAAATTTCAAAGATTATAATATATGTAAATAAATATCCAATATATAACCTAACCCTATTCTTTCTTCTTCAACTTTTCTTTTACGAGGGAGCGGGAGGAAATTAACGTCTCGCCGACAAAACCTACGGTTTTGCGAACGAGACTCGCAGTTTCCTCCCATCTCCCTCGAGCTCCCTCTGCCCACCTCGCATTATCAGGGAAGTGATTTTCACATTTCGGCTAAAATTTGGGAACTCGCTACGCTCAGACACCCAAATTTTTTAACGCCTCATGGAAAATCACGTAAGTTGATTAGGATTGGTTGGAGCAAAGTTTAAAGATTATACTTACTGGAATTTAAATGGTGTTAATCTATAGAGAAACTTTTAATTTTGCATGGATAAGTAAAAACAGGCAAAGCCGTAAATAACAATTATATCAATGCAATCCCAGAAGCAGAGTCTGTATCTTCCGCTACTAAGTATATATTGATTTTTAATTTACCACACCTGACGACGGTATTTGTCTCAAAAACAAAAATGAAGTCTTCTCCCTCAATGTAATATATCGCAATATAACCACCTGTCCTTTTCTCTGTTCCACAGGCATACACTCCGTTTTCATCTCGAAGTATTATCTCACCTCTTCCCATTTCAAAATTATTAATCTAAAACATAAAAAAAGGAGGCCTCCCTCCTTTTCTCATAATCATATTTAATTCGAATCTATTTATCCACTTGGACTTTATTTTTCATTCTGTTGTATTCAACATTGTAAAAATCTTTTAGTCTTTCTGCAACTTCAGGATCAGTTGTAGGTTTGAACTCTCCTTTGTACAAGGTTAAGTTTTGTTTTATAACAGTCACATCTTGGGTGAAATCTGTAAGGAATTGGTTGTACTCATCGCCTTCATATCCCAATTGCCTAAATAAATAGTTCATCAAAAATGCAGGTTCCATAGTAGGACCTTCACCGACAAAACTATTTCCAGTCAATTCCTTTGCTTTGCTGTTCGCCCAAATTACATATGGAGTTGCATATATGTTGTAAAGTCCATCTGGAGTTGCCATGTCGCAGTTGATGTTAAACATTTTAAAGATGGAGTTCGCTTCTCCCATGGAAGGACTGTGATCCCCCCAGAATACAAGGACGATAGGTCTATCAGATTTTTCAAAATTATCTACTAACATCTTTAATTTGTAATTAGTATCGTGGATTAAGTTTAGATAATTATTGAAGTAATTGTAATTTCCTACATCGTAACTGTCGTTCCACTTAAGTCCAGGATTGTCAGGACAAACCTCTCTATTATAAGGTCCATGACCTTGGTAGCTGACATTTAAAGATATATAAGGCTGACCAGCTGCATCATCATGATCCTTTATAATGTATGGAAAATAATCCCTGTCGAATAGAATTTCATCGGAAACTTCCTTGTAGGTGTTTTCCATATCGTGGAATTCATCGAATCCCAAGTGTTTGTATGCGTTAACTCTATTATAAAAAGTACCGACATTTGGATGAGTTCCAATAGCTTTGTAGCCTTGGCTCTTTAGATACCAAATATAGGAATTCTTGTTCACATTGTAAATAGGATTGTTTCTGTTTCCAGTTGCCACATTTGTTTCAGTGATAAAAGTACCACCACCAAAAGTATTAACCATAAGAGAACCAGTTATGCTCTCACTTTGCAACTTGTGGAAATAATCGTAAGGATCGTAGTTGAACTGTAAAGCGTCGTTTCTATACATGTAAAAATCCTTAAAAGATTCCAATTGAAGAAGAATTATATCCACCTTTTTGTCGTCTGGAATATTTTTGTATTCGTACTTAGACAAGAGTTCCTCAGCACGCTTTTTATCATATCCCTTGTATTTATAATTTTTGCTCGTCTTAATCGAATGTAAAAACGGATATACGATTCCCTTTGCCTCGTAACTTTCGAGATAAACCCACATATTTAGCCCAGAAGATTCCTTGCCTATATCAAAATAGAGTTTGTCATCAAAAGCCAAAGTGTTTATGAAAACCACAAGACACATGGTATAGATTGCAAAACCAATCCATCTAAAATTCCAGTGCAGATTTCTGCATAGAAAAATCAAAACAATTAGTAAAATAACCACAATTCCAATAGCAATAAGACTTAGTCTATCAGGAGCAACATTGTAAGATTTAGACATAGACATAGCTTCTCTGACAAGTTTAAGGTCCGATAACATCAGTGGCTCTGATCTGTAGATAACCTTTTTCTCATGGGTATAAGCCATTGCAACCATAAGTATAGAAGTAATCCCAAACCCGATAGGCACGGACTTAACCACAAGACTTATAATCACAAGAATTAAGTACACCGGTACAAAATTCATAGCTAACACCCTCATATCTTTAAAATATGAGAAGAAAATATTTTCTGAATAGCCATATGACGCTATAAAAAGGCAGACTAAAGTAAGAATAGCCGCCGGTATAATTTGTAGTATATATGTGTTTCGAATCATTTTTTTCATAAAATCCTCCGTAAAACCAATATATAGAATTATACTACTTTAGATTTACATTTTCAAAGATATTATGAATATTCTCACTTATATTTAAACAGTCTTTACAAATGCATCGTAGCGGAAGCAACCTGCTTCCATTAAACTTGATACTACATTATTATTAATCAGCCGTCAGGCGTATAACAACCATTCCTATTATTCATTCCCGTAGCGGAACCTTCCAGGTTTCACAGCCGAAGGTTATAATAAACTTTTCAAATAATTAACACTTATCGAGAGACAGTCCTCCCATTTGGTCATCCTGAGCGAAAAAGGCGTTAGCCTTTAAAGTCGAAGGATCTCTGTATAGATTATCCTCCCAACTACAGTCACCCTGAGCGAACGAAGTGAGTAGGAAGTCGAGTTCTGCAAATCATTTTCACACTGCTTTTACCTATTTCCAATAAAAAAGGACACATCTCTGTGTCCTTAAATACATATTAACTTCTATTTCTATCTATTAATATTTTACAAGTCTTGTTATTGTTGCAACTCTTGTGTTTGCATCCCAAAGAATATCTGTACCGTCTTTTAGTCCTAGTGCTCTTGCGATGTTAGCTACCGGTAGCATTGTTCTTCCATTTCTAAGAACAGGATTTGCATCTGAGTAGTAGGTGCTTCCGTTTACGATAATCTTGTTAGATTCAACTGGAATTTGTACCTTGAATTCTTTGTCAGTTAGAGTAACTGTTCTAGTTGCTCTGTCCCAATCAACTTTAAATCCTAGTGCTTCTGCGATATATCTTAGAGGAAGCATAGTTCTTCCGTCTCTTATAAATGGAGCTACGTCCATGTTAACGTCAGCTTCAACTCCGTTGATGTTTTTGATAAGCTTTGTAGATCCTATAACAACTGTAGATTTTACAGGAATTACGCCGTGATCAGCTTTTTCAGATTTCTTTTCAGGAGCAACTTGACCCTTTCCATATGCATAGAAAGTAAGATCAGAAGTTGATGAAACTCTTGAGTTTAGTCCGATTGAGAAGTATCCGTTTACATCTGCATTTCCACTTCCTAGATATACTCCATTTCTATATACATAGATTGGAAGGTATGAAACGCCAACTTTACCTGAAACGATGGTTCCGTTTCCTGATAGTGATAATGCTGATGGATAGATAACTCTATCGTATCCGTATGGGTATCCATATTCGTAGCAAGTTGTGTATAGCCATGAATTGTTAGTTACATTGCCAAGTGTAATAGTTCCTTTTTCATAATCTTTCATTGTAGCTACTACAACCATATTTTTTGCCCAAGCTGTATTTGGATTGTAATATCTATAGTTGTACTTGCCATAGTATGGATAGTTATATCCGTATGCATATCCAGATTCTGATCCATATACAGTGTAGCTTGTATAAGGATTTCCATTTAAATGGTATTCTGAATTTGCAACTGCATAAGTTGAGTCTACTATATTTCCTTTTGCATCTACTAAGAAGAAGTATCTTGAGAAAGTACTATTGTATCCAGTGTAAGATCCTGTAGTAGTAGTTACTTTGTAAGAATCATATGGATAGTCTTTCCAATAGTATCCGTAGTAACCACAGTAGTAGTTTTTACTTTCACTAGTCATGTTGAAAGAATAGTAACCTCTTGAGTCAGTAGTTGTAGTTCTAGAACCTACTGAAACTGTTGCACCTTCAACTGCTTTGCGATCTTGGTCAGTTACTGTACCAGCTATTGCATCATAGTATACTGTTGCTGAAACTGTAAGTTCTTTTTTTGCTGGAACTGGAGCTTCTTTTTCATAGATAGCGTATATTGTAGTAGCCTCTGTTATTTGTTTTTCCGCATTAAATGCTTTAGTACCTTGTTCGTCTTCAAAGAATCCTTTGAATTTATAGCCCTCAACTGCTGTATCATTAGGTAATGTTACAGTCTTTCCTGATTCAACTTGTTGTTTTGCAAAAGTTTTTTCTGTGCCTTCAATACCTTTTACAACATAAGTTACATCGTACTTTGTTGTTTGATCCCCAGATTTTGGTGCATTTGGATCTGTTTCATCACCACTTGCCATAACATTAAATGGCAATACTGTTAGTATCATAAAAAAGCTTAGAATAAGAGCTAAGACCTTTTTACTATTTTTAGTTTTCATAATATTCCTCCTTTTGTCTCGTTTTACCTATACCCAGTTTATCAAATAATACTTATCAATTCATCAATTAATCAAAAATTTAACTAAATTGTAATATTGTAACCAATTAATAAATTACTAAATGTCCTACATAAAATAAAAAGTGGGTATAAAATATAAAAAGGAGGTAAAGTATGATAATTACAACTACAAATTCAATAGAAGGAAGAGAAATCTCAGAATACATAGGCATCGTCTATGGTGAAGTCATCTCCGGAGTTAATTTTTTAAAAGATTTAGGAGCAGGACTTAGAGATATATTCGGTGGCAGAAGCGCCGGCTACGAAGAAGAACTTATCCATGCCCGCACAGAAGCCATAGAAGAGATGAAAGCAAGAGCACAAAACGTAGGAGCCGATGCAATAGTAGGGTGCAAGATGGACTACGAAGTACTTGGACAAGCTGGTTCAATGCTTATGGTCACCATCTCCGGAACAGCAGTAAAATTAAAATAATTAAATCCTCGAAAGAGGATTTTTTATTTTTTTGTTTTCAACAAATGATTAAACTACTGAAATCAATTAATTCTAAAGCATCCAAAATATCTAAAACAAAACATCCCTCCGAACTATCCCATAGAATCCTTAATCAATACCTTCTACAGATATAACCTCTACCACAACAAGTGATTTTTGCTTCCGGCGTTAAGAAATTTTCCACTGTCTGAGCGTAGCGAGTTTGGAAAATTTTAGCCGGATAAGAAAATCACTACCAAAACCTCCCCAATGCGAGGTGGGTAGAGGGAGCTCGAGGGAGAAGGGAGGAAACTGCGAGTCTCGAAGAGAAAACCGTAGGTTTTTTCGAGAGACGTTAATTTCCTCCCTCTCCCTCGTAAAAAAAGATTTGAAGAAGAAAGAATATGGTTAGGTAATGTATTGGATATTTATTTAAATTTATTATAATTTTTGAAATTATTTCATTTGCAAAGACTTAACCCTCGGAGGTTATACCCATTCGACTCCAGAGCCTTCGGCTCTTCCGCTCAGGGTGACTGCAGTTGAGAAGTTCATTGTAGCGTCGAAGCCCTAGCCGAAATCTTTGATTTCGTTGCAGGTCTTATGCAAAGAGTTCCAAAGAAGGAACTTCGTGGTCTGATTTGCAGAACTCGACTGCCCCTCAGGATGACCAGTTGGGCGTGATGACGCTCTATAAGGGTGACTGCAATTGTTAAGATTGTTTTAGCCTTCGGCTGTGGAACCTAGAAGGTTCCGCTACGGGGATTACATAAATGCATGGATTCTTCCACGCCTAATGGCTGAGTAAAAAGAATTTAGTACCAAGTCTGATGGAAGCAGATTGCTTCCGCTACGAAATTATTAATAAGTGGTGGTTTTTCTCACGGCTTCGCCTGAGGGAATAGAATTTAGTATAAAAATTGATGGAAACCAGTTTCTTAAACAATAAAAAAAGCACATTACTTTGTGCTTTCTATCGGTTCTACTCTTCCTTCTCTTATAGCTGATATTAACTCCATTAGCATTTCTTTTTCTTGGTATCCTGGCGCTATCCCCAGTAGCTTGCCTTCTTCGTTAAAGAATACGGATGTTGGAAATCCATCTATCTTAAACATGGCTGACAGTTCAAAATTTCTATCAAAATATGGCTTTAAATTTATTTCTTTATCTTTTAAAAATTTTTCCACCACTTCTGGATCTTCTCCCACAGATATTGGTACGAATTCAATATCGTCTTCTGATTCCATGATGCTTTCAAGATCTGGTAGCTCTCTTATGCAGTAGCTGCACTTGGTATTGAAGAAATTTAGTGCTGTGATTTTGCCTTTGAAATCTTCTATCCCGTACTCTTTTCCTTCTGAGTCTGTAAATTTTATCTTTGTTAAATCGAATGTCTTTTCGTCTTCGCTACTTTGTTCTTTATTATTCTTTTCTTCTACTTCAGCTATCTTATTTTTAGTCTCTTCGTCTTTTATTGCGTTTATATTTTCTGTTTGACATCCCACTAATAAAATAGATGCCAATAGAAACATGATTATCTTCTTCATTTCTCTCCCGTTTTAAAATTTATTTAATCTTTAAATTATAGTTTACCATACTTTTCCATTTTCTCGCCATTTTTAGAGAAATTATTGACAAAATTTTTTACTAAATATATACTAACATAGGACAGGAGGGACTATGAGCGATAAAAATGTAAAGATTGCACAGTCTACCGCCGCTATTATTATCTTTTCTCTTTTAGGAAAGATTTTGGGATTCGCTAGAGAATCCTTGCAAGCGGCTAAGTTTGGTGCCACTTATGAAGCCAGCGCTTTTGTGCTTGCCCAAGGTGCCACCGGTATGATTTCAACACTTATTACCACTGCAATTGCAACCACCTTTATCCCAGTTATTCAGCGTGCTGAAAATGAAATGGGACCAAAGTACAAGGTTAGATATACAAACAATTTAATATTTATTTCGATTTTAATTACATTTATTTTGACGATTCTATCCATATTTTTAAGTCCATACATTGCAATGCTTACCGCATCCAGAGCAAAACCTGAGACTTATCAGTTGGTAGTTAAACTTGTAGAAGTTGGGATGCCTGTCATCATTTTCTCAGCAGTAGTTGGGATTTTCACAGGTTTCTTGCAATACGGCGGCAGATTCGCTGCTGCTTCAGCTATTGCCATCCCGATGAACATCGTCTACATCGTGTACCTTTCATTCTTCTCAGAAAGTTTCGGTATAGTTGGACTTACAGTTGCATCTGTTCTTGCAGTTGTGGCGCAGATTTTTATCCTGCTACCGGATTCGTTTAGACTTGGATATAGACCGAAATTCGTGCTTGATTTTAAGGATCACTATGTAAAGGAAGCTTTGATTTTAGCGATGCCTGTACTAATCAGTGCATCTGTAAATGATATAAATGTCATCGTCAACAGAAATATCGCCTCTGGTCTAAACGACCAAGCGGCTGCAATTCTAAACGTTGCAAACAAAATGAATCTATTGATACTAGGAATATTTATAACAGCGATAACAGCGATAATATTTCCGATGATGACGAAGGCATTTTCAAAAGGGGACACTCTTCAAGGAAAAAGAGTTATGTCTACATCCATTAAGAGTGTGCTATATTTAACTGTTCCAGCTTCAATTGGACTTTTGATCTTGGCAAGACCTCTTATCGAGATTGCATTTGTACACGGCAAATTCACCTACGAAAATGGACTGGAAGCCACATCTACCCTTAGATGTTACACACTTTCACTGATTTCAATGTCACTTTCAAATGTTTTAAATAGAGTATTTTATTCACTAGAAGATACGAAGACTCCATTTGTAATCGGTGCCGTTAACGTCGCTATAAACGTGGCGCTAAACATCTTGGTTGCTCACAAATTCGGAGTACAAGGACTGGCTGCATCAGTAAGTATAGCAACTACCATCGCAGTTACAGTTTCATATATAAAGCTTCACAAAAAAATAGGATCTCTCGGAGGCCGTGGATATCTAAGAGCCATCATAAAGACATTGCTCTCATCTCTAGCAATGGGATTTGTAGCATATGTATACTTCCCACTTGAAATGATACTAATATCTAAGGTTTCAAATGGATCTGTACTACTTCTATCAAAACTATTAGTTTTAATGGTAGTCGTATGCCTAGCACTGGCAGTATACCTATCATGTATGTACCTACTTGGAGTTAGAGAAATCAAAGGACTCGCAGAGTTTGCAATAGATAAGGTGGAAAGTTTCAAAGAAAAAAGAAGAAATAAATAGATAAAATTTAAAATTTAAAATTAAGAATTTAATTTGGGTTGTCCTAGGGCAGCCCTTTTTTTTATTTGGGCTGATTGAAAAGTTATTTTAAAAATTTATTGACTCTTGTATGGTCATCCTGCGGAAGAAACAGAAGATTTCAAGTCAAGGAATCTAATCCTGGTGGTATTATTTATTGATGATTATTTAAATTTGTAGCGGAAGCAACCTGCTTCCATTTACAGAAAAAACTAACGGAAGACAGTCACCCTGAGCGAAGGGTGGAGATACCGCCACCCGTAGTCGAATGGGTATAACCATGGTGGGGCTATGTTTGGATGATTCTACTTGCAAAGGATAGGTTAAATATAGGTCAGATCCTTCGACTACAAAGGCTACGCCTTTTCCGCTCAGGATGACTTTATAGAAGGATAGAAATCACAACATTTTTTATAATCAATCCATTTTTTCTGTGCAGAGCCTTCGGCTGTGGAAGCAGATTGCTTCCGCTGCTAAGTTTTCATAGAAACAGCATTTGTTGCACGGCTTCGCCTGATTTTTGTTTTTCATATGCAAAATTAAAAGTTTCTCTACAGATTTAACACCATTTAAATTCCAGTAAATATAATCTTTAAACTTTGCTACGACCTACCCTATGCAACTTCTGTGATTTTCCATGAGGCGTTAAAAAATTTGGGTGTCTGAGCGAAGCGAGTTCCTAAATTTTAGCCGAAATGTGAAAATCACTTCCCTGATAATGCGAGGTGGGCAGAGGGAGCTCGAGGGAGATGGGAGGAAACTGCGAGTCTCGTCCGTAAAACCGTAGGTTTTTCGGTGCCTCCCGCTCCCTCGTAAAAGAAAGTTGAAGAAGAAAGAATAGGTTTAGGCTATGTATTGGATATTTATTTAAATTTATTATAATTTTTGAAATTATTTCATTTGCAAAGACTTAACCCTCGGAGGTTATACCCATTCGACTCCAGAGCCTTCGGCTCTTCCGCTCAGGGTGACTGTTTTCCTTGTTATTACTTATATACAAATAATATAATTCTTCTTTACAAAAAATAAAAAAAGAGGCTTTTGCCTCTTTCCATTTTAGTTTTCGATTAATTTTTGACCGTTTATTTTAATTCCAGGTCCCATTGTAGATGCTACTGTTACTGATTTTAGGTAACGTCCCTTTGCTGATGCTGGTTTTGCTTTGATTATAGCTTGTGTTACTGCTTGGAAGTTATCTTGTAGCTTTTCTGTTCCAAATGATACTTTTCCGATTGGTACGTTTATTATTGCTTGTTTGTCTACTCTGTACTCAATCTTACCTGCTTTGGTATCTTGTACTGCTTTTTCTACTTCGAATGTTACTGTTCCTGATTTTGGGTTAGGCATTAATCCTTTTGGTCCTAGGACACGTCCGATCTTTCCTACTACTCCCATCATGTCAGGGGTTGCTATTACTACGTCGAATTCAAACCAGTTTTCTTTTTGGATTTTTTCTACGTATTCTTCTCCACCTGCGTAGTCAGCTCCTGCGTTTAGTGCTTCTTCTACTTTTGGTCCTTTTGCTAGTACTAGTACTCTTATTGTCTTACCTGTTCCGTGTGGTAGTACTACTGTTCCTCTTACTTGTTGATCTGCTTGTCTTGGGTCTACTCCCAGTCTTACTGATAGTTCAACTGTTTCATCAAATTTTGCTTTTCCGGTTTTTTGCACTAATTCTAATGCTTCTTTTGCATCGTATAGATTGTGTTTATCGTAAAGCTTTATACTTTCTAAATAATTTTTCCTTTTTTTGCCATTTTTACCTCCTGTGGTTCTTGCGAATTTAGATTCTCCCACTAATCAATAACTTCTACACCCATGCTTCTTGCAGTTCCTGCGATCATTGACATTGCAGCTTCTACAGATGCAGCGTTTAAGTCTTCCATCTTTAGTTTTGCGATTTCTTCTACTTGTGCTTTTTTAATTTTACCAACTTTTTTCTTGTTTGGTTCTCCTGAACCTGAGTTTAGGTTGATTGCTTTTTTAATTAGCACTGCTGCTGGTGGTGTCTTAGTTATAAAGCTAAAGGTTCTATCTTGATATACTGTTAATACTACAGGAATAATCATTCCAGCTTGGTCTTGGGTTTTTGCGTTAAATTGCTTTGTAAACTCCATTATGTTTACTCCGTGAGGACCAAGTGCTGTACCAACTGGTGGTGCTGGTGTTGCCTTTCCTGCAGGGATTTGTAATTTTACTAATGCTATGACTTTCTTTGCCATTTTTTACCTCCTGTGGTTTTGCGGGGTTACCCTCCCACTTATTTTTTTAAATCTTTACTATTTGATTGAAACTTAGTTCAACTTTGGTATCTCTTCCAAACATTGAGATGACTACGTCTACTTTTCCTTTTTCGTAGCTCATGGCGTCTATTACGCCTACAAAGTCTTCGAATGGACCGTCTTTTACTTTTACGCTTTCGCCTACTTCGAATCCTCCGAAGAATTCTTTCTTATCTGCTACTCCTAGGGCTAAGACTTCTTCGTCTGATAGTGGAACTGGTTTAGATCCAGGTCCTACAAATCCTGTTACTCCTCTAGTGTTTCTCACTAGGTACCAGGTTTCGTCATTCATTATCATCTTCACTAGGACATATGATGGAAATAGCTTTCTTTCTTTTGATTTTGCTACTCCATCTTTTTCTTCTACATACTCTTCCATTGGAACTTGTATGTCAAGTATTACATCTTCCATGTGTCTGTTTTGGACCATGGCTTCCATGTTTGCTTTTACTTTGTTTTCATGTCCGGAATATGTGTGGATTACATACCATTTTGCAGTATTCTCTCTTAAAACATCATCTGACATCTTATCTACCTACAATCAGCTTTATTATGAAATATACTATTTCATCGTATGCTGATAGAACGAGAGCTGATAAAATACTTACTACTATTACTACTGTGGAGTATTTTATTACTTGTTCTTTTGTAGGCCACACAACTTTTTTGAATTCAGATTTTACTCCACGTAGATACTTGTTGGTATCTTTCGTTTCGTTTGTTTTTACAACTGGTTGTGCCATCATATCACTCCTTATTTCGTTTCTTTGTGAGCAGTATGTTTTTTACAAAACTTGCAGTATTTACTACGCTCTAGTCTTTCAGTATTTGTTTTTTTGTTCTTATAAGTTACATAGTTTCTTTGTTTACATTCAGTGCATTCAAGAACAATACGGTCAGCCATTAAAACACCTCCTAAAATGGTTTATAAAAAGGCTTAATTTACTATTAAGCCTTTAGTTTCTGGTCAAACCTTCAGTTGACCCTATTATTTTACTATAAATCTGTCTATTTTACAAGCAATTTTATAGTTTTTGTGCGTTTTTGTCGATTTTAATGTTTTTTTACTTCCATGTCATGTTCATGGCATTCGCTACAACCACATGAGCAGCCACAATCGCAGGTTCCTTTGTTCTTCTTTACATGTCTTATTGCGAAGTACACTGCTACTAGTACGATTGCTATTATTATAAAATCTATTGGTCTCATTTTCTTTCCTTCTTTTTATTTTATTTAACTGAATAGTTAGGTTCTAAGCTTCCTTTTCTATATTTGTTCGGTCTAAATAGTAGGTACATGTATACTACAAGGATTACACATGCTATAGCTGTTTCTATGTTAAATCCTGTCTTTAGTACTAGTACTGAGCCTATTTGATATACCATAAATGCTATTGAGTATGAGAAGCATAATTGATATATAAGCGCAAATCTAAACCATTTTGAAGATCCCATTTCTTCTTTTATTGCTCCTAGTGCTCCGAAGCATGGTAGAGTCAATTGGTTAAATAGTATGAATGAGAACATGGATACTGTATTGAAGTTTGTAAGAATTACATCTTTTAATGAATCTGCATCTGCATCTGCTCCTATTCCTGATACTACTCCGTAGGTACCTACTACGACTTCTTTTGCTGCTAGTCCGAAGAATGTAGCTACTGTTGCCATCCAATCTCCGAATCCTAGTGGTGCAAATAGGAATTTTATTTTGTTTCCTACGAATGATAGGATAGATTCTTGTGCGTCTTCGTTAAAGTCTATAAATTGTCCGCTAGTTGTGAAGCTTGATAGTGCCCAGATGACTAGTGAGCAAAGTAGGATTAGTGTTCCCGCTTTTATTATGAATGCTTTACATCTGTGTAGAGTTGCTTTTCCAACGTTTGATAAACTTGGTGCGTGATATTCTGGAAGTTCCATTACGAATGGTGCTGGATCTCCTTGGAATCGACTGGTCTTCTTTAGGATTACCCCAGAGATGATTACCGCTAGGATTCCTGCGAAGTACCAAAGTGGTGCATACCACCAAACTCCACCTAAAATTGCTCCGAACATTGCTATGATTTCTGTCTTGGCTCCGCAAGGCATAAATGATGCAACGGTGATGGTCATCTTTCTATCGTTTTCGTTTTCGATGGTTCTTGTACCCATGATACCTGGGATTGAGCATCCGGTACCGATAAGGATAGGTATAAAACTCTTTCCTGATAGACCGAATTTTCTAAATATTCTGTCTAGGATAAATGCAATTCTTGCCATGTATCCTACGTCTTCAAGGATGGATACAAGTAAGAATATTGTTGCGATTACTGGTAAGTAACCTAGTACAGCTCCAACACCGCCTACGATTCCGTTAGCTAGTAGAGATGATACCATTGGTGAAGCTCCGTGAGTTGATAGGAATTCATCTAAGAATCCTGGTATAGTTTCTCCTAGAACTTTATCTGCCCACCAATCGTTAACTGGTCCGCCGACAAATTTAACTGCAACTAGATAGATAAGTGTCATTACGACTACAAATATAGGAATTGCTAAAAATCTATTGGTTACTATTTTATCTATCTTGTCAGATTTAGTCATGCCAGTTCTGGTCTTTTTAACCGTATCTCTTGTAACTTGTGCTACATAGTTATATCTTTCGTCGGTAATGATACCTTCGCCGTCATCGCCCATTTCTTTTTCAGCTCTTGCGATGATTTCATCAACTTTTTTTCCTTCTTCAGCAGAAATCTTAATTTCTTTTCTGATCTTTTCGTCGTTTTCAAAAAGTTTTATAGCAATCCATCTTTTAGATTTGTGTTCTTTAATAGATGCTACAGCTTCTTCGATTTCTGTTAAATATTTTTCTACATCTTCGCCAAAAGTTTTCATTTCTTCAGTCTTTTGACCTTTAAATGATTTAGCAACTTCTACAAGATGATCTATATTTTCCCCTTTAAGGGCAGAGATTTCTACAACTTTACAGCCGAGTCTCTTTTCGATTTGTGCTACATCAATATAGTCTTTATTCTTTCTAACCACGTCCATCATGTTAAGTGCGATTACTAGTGGAATACCAAGCTCACTAAGTTGTGTTGCAAGGTACAAGTTTCTTTCTATATTGGTTCCGTCTACTACGTCAATAATTACATCTACTTTTTCATTGATTAAGTAATCTCTAGATACCACTTCTTCAAGTGTATATGGAGAAAGTGAGTAGATGCCTGGTAAGTCTGTGATAGCAACATCCTTTTCCTTTTTGTAAAGTCCTGTCTTCTTTTCAACAGTTACCCCTGGCCAGTTACCTACATATTGGTTTGAGCCTGTAAGAGCATTGAAAAGAGTGGACTTTCCACTGTTAGGATTACCTGCCAAAGCAATTGTGATATTCATATTTTTTCTCTTTCCTCTAATCTCTTTTAAATTACATTTCTTCTACTTCTATAAGGTCAGCGTCTTCCTTTCTGATACTGAGCTCATAGTTTCTAAGGTTGATCTGAACAGGATCACCTAGTGGTGCAACTTTACGAACGAATAATTCTGCACCTTTCGTAATACCCATGTCCATAATTCTTCTCTTAAGCGGTCCCTTTCCACCGATTCTTAATACTCTGTAGTGGGATCCTACCTTCGCTTCTCTAAGCGTCATAAATTACCTCCTATCTAACAATGATCTTTCTAGCAATATCTTTTCCGATACCAATTCTGGTACCCTTAACTCGAATTATAAGATTTCCTTCAGTTTCTGAAATTACAGTAATCTTGGCACCTTCAACGAAACCTAAGTTTGTTAAGTGCCTGTCTTCCTTTTCTCTTTCAGAATCTTTCTGTCTGATTCTTACAATTTCAAATTCTTCTCCAATTGGTGCTTGGATCAAATTCATTTTCATCACCCTAAAATCTAAATTTATTATCAATAATTTTATGTAATTGATAATATCAATCATTATTTAAAGCTTATCACAAAGATGTCCTATTTTCTAGTGATATTGAAAATTTTTATTGATAATTCAGATATTTATTTAAAAATATTTTTGTGTAAAATTTGTTATAATTTTAGTTTTAATTAAAGAAATTTTTTTGTATGGAAAAATTGGAAATGTTAAAAATATAAAAATATAATTGTAAAGAAATTTTTTAAGTTCATGCTATACGTTCTACACCTAACTTGACGAACGTAGTGAGTCTTAGTAGGTGTGATGCAACCTGTTTCCCAAGAGGCGTAGCCGATTGGCTGAAACAGTCTGCTGATAGCATTTGTTTTTTTATTTATTTTTGATGCTATCCGGATAGCATTAGTTTTTATTTTTATTGGGTTTATTTGCAAAGACCCTACAATCCCTCGACTTCGCTTGTAGTGACTGTAGTTGGGAGGTATACTCTTTAAATTCCAGAGGAAAACAGTCACCCTGAGCGGAGGGCGGAGGTACCGACACCCGTAGTCGAATGGGTATAACCTTGGTGGGGTTAAGTCTTGTTGACGATAGTTGGGATGATATTTTTAATATTTTTTGGAGTAGATGGGTTAAATATAGGTCAGATCCTTCGACTTCAAAGGCTTTCGCCTTTTCCGCTCAGGATGACCAAGTGGGATGGTGTCCTCTATTGCAAGTTGACGACAGTTAGAAGGTATACTCTTTAAATTCCAGAGGTAGACAGTCACCCTGAGCGGAGGGTGGAGGTACCGACACCCGTAGTCGAATGGGTATAACCTTGGTGGGGTTAAGTCTTGTTGACGATAGTTGGGATGATATTTTTAATATTTTTTGGAGTAGATGGGTTAAATATAGGTCAGATTCTTCGAAGCCCTAGCCGAAATCTTTGATTTCGTAGCAGGTCTCGTGCAAAGAGTTCCAAAGAAGCCGAATGAAATGAAGGCTGATTTGTTGAACTCGACTGCCTCTCAGGATGACCAAGCGGAGGGATAGACCTCACAAAATTTGTGTGAATAAATATATTTTCTTTTAACAGAGCCTCTCGGCTGTGGAAGCAAGATGCTTCCGCTACAAAATTTTATAACTAAATCATTTAAATTCTCCATAAAAAAATACATGCTATCCGGATAGCATGTATAATTTTTATTTATATGGGTTTTGCAAATATCATCTTGCCTGCTGAGGTTTGTAGTACTGATGTGACTTCTACTCGGATTACTTTTCCTATAAAATCCTTTCCTTGTTCTACTACTATCATGGTGCCGTCGTCTAAGTAACCCAAGCCTTGGTTCATTTCTTTGCCGGCTTTTACTATTAGTACGTCCAAGCTTTCTCCTTGGAGGTACACTGGTCTTAGTGCGTTGGCGAGATCGTTTATATTTAGCACTTGTATATTTTGTAATGCTGCAACTTTGTTTAGGTTGTAGTCATTGGTTATTAGTTTTCCCTTTACGTCTGCTGCTAGTTTTAATAGTTTCATGTCCACTTCTTTTATGTCTTCGTATTTTAAGTCTGAGATTAAGACTTCTATTTTTTTGTCGTCTTGAAGTGATTTTACTATGTCTAGTCCTCTTCTTCCTCTATTTCTCTTTAATGAGTCGGAAGAGTCTGCGATAAATTGCAATTCTTCTAGCACAAATTCTGGTATTATTAGCGGTCCTTCTAGGAATCCTGCTGCTACTATTTCTTTTATTCTTCCGTCTATGATGACAGATGTGTCTACTACTTTGGCAACTCCTTTTATCTTTGGAATCTTTATGGTTTCAAGTTTTTTTGTGCCGCCTCTTATTTCTTTAAATTTTTCTTGGAGTTCATCTAAGTTTTGTGATGATATTCTAAGTCCAAGATATCCAAACATGGCATACACGAGGATTGATATCACTACTCCTAGGTATGGTATAGGAATCAGTGATAATGGCTGGGTTACAAAAAACGCTAGGAGAAGTCCAAGTAATAGTCCTATAAATTCTGTGATTAGTTCTTGTGGGCTCTTCTCTTTTAATTTTTTTTCTAGATAGTTTTGGAATCTTTCAAAGGCGTTTAATGTAGTTTGGGATGATAATAAAAATATAAATGCAAATAAAATAACGATGGCAATCCTAGAGATTGCGCTTCCTACTCCGCCAAATGGAAGTTTTATTTCTAACGCTTTAAGTACTGTTAGGACCAATAGTCCAAACCCAGCTCCTACAAATGTCCATAGTATGGTAAAGATCTTCCTGAATATACTTTTGTCCTTTTTAATAATACTACCCCCTTATCCGAGTATGGCTCCGTCTATTATTTCTTCTGCTTCTTCTGCAGTCTTTTCGTAAATGAGTGCCATTTCGGAAACTATGATCTTCTTTGCATTGTTTAGTAGTTTTCTTTCTCCTGTTGATAGATTCTTTTCGTTATCCATCCTAACTAGGCATCTTACTACTTTTGCTATTTCAACAATGTCTCCTGTTTTTATCTTCTCTGTGCTAAATCTGAATCTTCTATTCCAATTGCTAGGCATGTCGAGTTTCTTGTCTGACTGTAATGTTTCTAAGACTTCTTTCATTTCTTCTTTGCCATAGATGGGTCTTACTCCTATTTCTTCTGCTTGTTCTACTGGAACCATGACCTTCATCTCTTGTATAGGCATCTTAAGTATGTAATAATTTCTTATTTCGCCTAAGATTTCTTTTTTTTCAATGTCTACTATTACTCCTGCTCCATGCATCGGATATACTACTTTGTCACCAATACTGTACATATTCTACCTCCCTTTTATAGTATAACATTAAAAAATTTTTTTGTAAATTTAATATATTATCATACTTTGATACTATATTCAAGTTTATTGTATAATTTCCGCCCTTGTTTTATGTTTAATTTCGATGTACTATAATTTTAGGAGGTAGACATGAATTTAGAATTAGAAAGAAAATCAATTTGGCAACAAATAGACGAAGCCGAACTTAAAGAAATTACTGAATATGGTGAAAGATATAAAAATTTCTTAGACCATTGTAAGACTGAAAGAGAATGTGTTACTTTTATTCAAAATAAAGCTATCGAGCACGGTTATGTTTCTCTTGAAGAAGCTATAAAATCTCCTATTAAAGCTGGAGACAAAATCTACATCAACTATAAAAATAAAGCCATCGCTCTTTTCTTAATTGGAAAGGATTGTATGACCAAGGGTATGAACATAGTTGGTTCTCACATCGACGTACCTAGACTTGATATTAAACCTACTCCTTTATACGAAGATTCTGAACTTGCTCTTATGAAGACTCATTACTATGGCGGAGTTAAGAAATACCAATGGCCTACTATACAACTTGCTATGCATGGATTCGTTAAGACTAAGGATGGCAAAGAAATAAATATCGTTATCGGCGAAGATGATAATGATCCTGTATTCTACATTACAGATCTTCTTCCTCACCTTGGAAAAGATCAAGCTAAGGGTACTCTTGGCGATGGAATCCCTGCTGAAACTCTAAATGTAGTTGTTGGTCATTCAAGCTACGGAATTTCTGAAAAAGAAAATCCTATTAAGAAGAATATTTTAAAATTAATTCACGATAAATATGGAATCGTTGAAGAAGATTTCATCTCTAGTGAAATCGAAATGGTTCCACAAGCTAAGGCGAGAGACATTGGTTTCGACAGAGCAATGATTGCTGCCCATGGTCATGATGACAGAGTTTGCTCTTATGCAAACCTTGAAGCTATACTTAAACTTAACGAAGTTGAAACTACTGCAGTTTCTCTATTCGTTGATAAGGAAGAAATCGGCTCTTACGGTAATGCTTCTATGTCTTCTGCTTTCTTTGAAAATGCAGTTGCAGAAATCCTAGCTTCTAGAGGAGATTACTCAGATATCTTAACTAGAAGAGCTATGCAAAATTCTAAGATTCTATCTGCAGACGTAAGTGCAGCTGTGGATCCTGATTACAAAGATGTAAATGATCCTTACAATGCTGCTCTAGTTGGATATGGTATCGGCGTTACTAAGTATACAGGCGCTAGAGGTAAAGGCGGATGTAACGATGCAAACCCAGAATTCATAGCTGAAGTTAGAAAGAAATTCGACGACAACGGAGTTATTTGGCAAACCTGCGAACTTGGCAAGGCTGATCAAGGTGGTGGAGGAACCATCGCTGCTGAACTTGCAAAACATGGTTGCGAAGTACTAGACTGTGGAACTGCTATGCTTTCAATGCATGCTCCTATCGAACTAGTTTCAAAGGCTGACTGCTACATGACTGCAAAGGCATACCACGCATTCTTTAAATAGAATAATATTTAAATAATTTACTTCAGATGAAACCCAGGAGACTGGGTTTTATTTTTTTGTATCTATGAATTTGATGTTAGTTTACAAAAATAAAAAATGGAGGTCTCCCTCCATCTTATCTATTTATTTTCTTTTGTGATCTGTTCCTATCGCCATTAGGTAGTAGGTATTTCCGTTAAAATTAAACTTTCCTATCTCTTCCATGCCCGCTTTCTTGGTGTGAGCAGCGTAGGATCTCGGATTCACCGTGTTTATAAATGTCGCCATAATAGGAAATCTATCCATACTTTCAAGGGATTTGAAAAATACTTCTTCAAACACTCCCTTTCCTCTTGCAGATTCATTGACACAAACGGGTCCATATTGGTAGGAATTTTCTACGCTTAAACTTTCCCCTTTGAATTTATAATCAGGCAATATTTCGATCATATATTCGAAAAGTGGCCACTGAGACCAATACTTCCATGGTGCTGCAAAGGCAAAGGACAAGAGTTTTTCTCCTTCCTCTGCGATTACTACTCCATTTTCTTTTTCGATTAAATCCTTTAGTTGTTCTCTAGTTATATTTGTAGTTACAAAACCATTGGTCTTATCCACCACATTGTCTGCATGATTTTCTTTTAAAAGCTTCAGTATTCTTTCTATATCACTTACTTTTGCAAATCTTACTTCCATAATCTCTCCTTAGTAATCATAGACTGTATCATTTTTATAAACTTCTGTCCAGCTAGGTTGTTTCAATGGATTCTTAGCATCAGGAGTGTATAGTGAATCATATATTTTATTTTGGAAATCTTCGTCAGTCATTCTCTCGTCGGATAGGAATTCGTAGTAGGCATACACTGGACCTGTTCCCATTATGAGCTTGTCTCCTATTTGATATACAACAAACATCTCTTGCGCCATTCCTGAGCCGACTTCCAAATATTTATTTGGTTCGATGCCCACAGTATTTTCTACAGTAACCATAAGGTCTGCTATAGTTGCCATATTTCTATCTGACTGTTCTTCTATCTCTGCAAAATATTTCGCCTTCTCATCAACGAATTTTATAAATATATTTTCCATTTCTCCGCCTATATAGAATAGTCTTTCTTGATCTTTTGCGTCCACTGTTTCGTTCTTAAGTTCAGATATGCTGACCTTTCTTAAAAAATCCACCATATCTATAAAATTATTCATATTCTTTTCGTTAGCTTCAGAAAGTAATTCTCTGGATTTTAGATTTTCCCTCATGTAGTTCATTGCCCAGATCATTCTGTCATAGAGATGTACTCGCGGTTCCACATAGGATTTAGGCATTTCCTTTTCTTCTCCGCCGCCACCCATCTCTGCTCCAGCTTGCTTGCCATAGAGAATTGTATCATGTTTTAGCTGTGCCCAAGATCCGAGTTGTGCATTTAAGTCTTTAAACGTCCATGCTTTTGACTTCATAAATTCTGGAATACTTCCTGGTATTTCTTCTTCGTAGGATTTTAGCATCCAAAGCCATGAACGGTAGATGTTCTTTCTTCCTTCAGTTTCGTCGTCGAGCACTTTCGCCATTTCCTTGGTTTCTTGGTACCTGTTTTCAAATTCATCCCATTTTTTATTCTGTTCATTAGATAGTACCATTTCTTCTGCAACTTTATTTCCCATGACACCCATGATGTCTAAACCAGAATATATCGGTCTTTTAGAAGGTCTGTTTGTATCTAGTAAGTTTTGTGCCCACACATTGTCAAGTACAGCCCTTTGTGGCATAAATCTAAATGAAGTGTCTTCGTAGTACTGAATCTTTGGTTTTGGAAGCTGATCCAAAGTCTTGTGAACCTTTTTTAAATTCTTTTCGTTTGCAAGTTCATCTACATCTGTATTTTTATCAAAATGACTGAAGTAGACTTGACCCATTAGGTATGGATCCACATCTTCAGAATTTTCTACAAGGAAGTTGACAGAGTCATTGACATCTTCCCATTTTTTGAAAGATTCTTCATCGCCTACAAGATTTTTAGCCATCATAAGTCCTTGGATAATATTTTCGTCGATTGGTTTTCCCTCATCGTCGTAGAAAATCATCGCTTCTTGTGAGAATAGCATGGCGCCGCGGAAATATTTTTTAAGTTCTTCTGAACGGGTGTAGTGTCCACGAGGTTTAAATTGTGAATAGTCCACCGCTTTTGCCACCAAGTTGGAATCCGCCTTTGACATGGCTTCAATATTTTTATATTCTTTTTCCACCAAATCTTTTACTTCTTGAGGAAGCTCTCCAGAGAACTCTTCTCCAAATAATTTTTCAGCTAACACAAAGTAAGCTGCGTTCTTCTTAGCAAGTTCCTTAACCACAGGATCCTTTGCGTTGTTGTAATCTTCAAGTGATTTTATCGCCATAGTCCTACTAACTTCAATTAGTCTTGGCATAAATTTCTCTACTTCCAATTCACGAAGCAGTGCATCGTAGGAAACATGGAATAGATGAAGCAAGCTGTCTGCAGTTACAAAGTTCGGTAAAAATCCATACTCATTGCCTTCGTAAATCTCAAAAGGTTGCTCATAGGCTCTGCTACCATCTACAAAAAACTTATTTTCAACTAGGGCTTTTGTTTGCTCGTCGTTAAATGTAAAGTAATCATTTATGTAGTCGTTAATATTAGAGATATTTGAAAGATCTTCAGCTACACTATATTCCGGCACAGCCGCCTCGACACTCGTCTCTTCAAACTTAGGGAATATTACTTCCCTCTTTAAATCTGCAATTGGATTTGTAAATGGAACTTTTTCTTTTGCATCATTTCCATCTGCGCCCTTTGGACCACATGATACCAGCATAATCGCCGCAAGTCCAATGGCAAAACATTTCTTCAAATTGTTTTTCATTTTAAAATTATCTCCTCTCCATTAATTTTTAAATCGAAACTTATATCTTTGTAAATAATCTTTCCATCATCTGAAAACTTAGGCTTTTTTTCTAAGGGTTCGCTAACATAATCCCTAGTCAGATGAAAATCCTTGTAGTGGTACGCCGCTATGAAGTAGGTGTTATCCTTTATTTCTATGGAAACTACTTCATCTCTCCCGTCCTTGTCAATGTCATATAGAATAAAATCATCCATGGGAAGTGCAAGCCGTGATGCACGAAACTTCGGCTTTAGCTTTCCATCTACAATATTGTAGAGAAAAACTCTCTTCGCCATGACCTGGTGGTGTGGAGATTTCTTATAAACTCCAAGGGCAAGCTCCTCCTCTTTATCGCCTTCCACATCTCCTGCTTCAAACTTCCAAATATTTAGAGGATTCTTGCCTTTAAAATCCTTTAGATACACTTCTCCATTACTTTCAATTTCTATGCGATTTGAATAGGAAGAAAATATCTTTCTATATAAGACTACCTTTGCCACTCCTGACTTGGTCTTTATATTTTTCTCTTCAGTTTTAATATGTATTTTAGAAATTCCAAATATAATTAGCAGAATAAATAAAGCTATAAGGATAAATCTCTTTTTCAAATCCATCTCCCCTCATTATTATTTTACTATATTATTAAATAAAAGTACCATATAATTTAAATAAACTAATAAATTGTAAACAAAAAAACACAGATTGCTCTGTGTCTTTATAAATTTTTATTTAGTTTTCTTTTGTGAAAATAACTTAGCCGTAAAAGTTTCGTTGTCAAACTCCACCTTATATCCTAGCGCCTGCGCAATATTTCTAAGTGGGATATATGTAGTAGAAGTCTCTCCATGAATCTTAGCGGCAATATTCATATCCACAATCTTTCCATTTACCCACATCGCCTTTTTATCAATAGGCACCAATATGTGGGACTTACCATATTCAATTCCAATCATTCTCGAATGTTCATACCAGGTCACCTTCGCGCCGATTCTCTCGGTGAAATCGCGAAGCGCAACCGAAGTGCTACCATCGATAGCCATAGGTTTGTGCTTTAAAACCTTGGTGACATCTACATTGTCTATAATCAAATTTAAATGTTTGGAAAATTCTTTTAAATTACCAGACTCCGCCTTCATCTTTTGAAATTTTGCATCGGCTGAATCTATTTCTTTTCTATCAATGGCACCAAAAACCGTCATCGGCAACATCAATAGCAAAAGTATCATCGATAATATTCTATTTCTTTTCATTAATACCTCCGTTTAGAATAGATTACCAATTCATCCTCCATATGTCAAATTTTTGCGATTTTTCTTTATATTTGAAGCTTTTATTGATACAATTATCATATACAGAAAGGAGCAGGCATGAACGTAAATTTAAATGAACTAAAAAATATATTTAAGGAACTAGTAAGCATTTACAGTCCCTCAAAGAATGAAAAAGATGTAGCAGAATACATTATAAATTATTTAAAAGACATGGATCTTCCAGTGTACCTGGATAATTCCTACGACGCTTACGGCGGCAACACCCCTGTAATATTTACTAAGCTTGAAGGAGCACTGGACTCATCATACACTTTAAGCGCTCACATGGATGTAGTTGAACCGAATAAGGGCGTGGTAATAATAGAAGACGATGGCAAAATCAAAACCGATGGCACCACAACTTTGGGAGGAGATGACAAAGCGGGAGTAGCAATCATCCTCTACACCCTTAAATTCCTAAAAGAATCAAATCTAAAATTCCCAACGGTCTACGCAATATTTACACCGGCAGAAGAAATCGGAATGCTCGGTGCAAAAAATATAAATTGGCAAGAAGTCTATAAAAATATCAATCCATCAAAGGATATGATCGTACTAGACAACGGAGGTCCATCTAAATTCGTAGCCCACCAAGCGCCAACATGCAATCTATTTACCTTAGAAGTTAGAGGCAAAAAGGCTCACGCAGGCATCGAACCAGAAAAGGGAATCTCATCTATCCAAATTATTTCAGAAATAATTTCAAAGATGAATATTCTTAGAATAGATGAAACCACCACAGCAAATATATCTAAACTCCACTCAGAATTTCCAACCAATGTAGTCCCAGACTACGCAGTGGCAGAAGGAGAAGTTAGAGCACACAGTTACGAAAGATTAGATGAAGTCCTAGACGATTACAGAAAAATCTGTGAAGAAATCTGTGACAAGTACGGCGCAGGATATAATTTCAAAACAAACAATGTATATCCGATGCTCACATCAAAAGACGAACTAAATTTAGCAAACAGATTTATAAAAGCATATAAAAATATAGGAATTGATGCAAAACTACAAGTAATCGGCGGAGGAAGCGACGCCAACTTCTTCTCAGAAGAAGGATTCAACTCCATCATAATTGGAGTCGGCATGGAAAAAGTCCACACCACCGAAGAATACTTGGTAGTAGGCGAGATGAAAAACTCACTAAAAGTACTGCTAGAATTCTTCTTAAATTGCAATTAAAAAACAGGGTCAACCCTGTTTTTTTGTTTACCTTTTTGAAAATAGAAATAAAGGAGCAATAATATAGGCAAGTGGCATAACAAAGTTAGGCGGTAAAATAGAATCCTTTGTCTTATTAGAGATAATATCTCCCGCTTTTGGAAAAGCAAAGATTGCAACCACAAAATAAATAGTTGGGATAAGTGCCACTCCACTGAAAGGATATATATCGAAAACCTCTGTCATAAGTAGGTAGTATCCAAAGAAAAATAAAATACCTACAACAAAATAGGTTAAAATTTCTAAAACACCCTGTCTTTTCATAGTACCTCCATTAATTTATATCGAAATAAAAAATATCTTCAAACTTTTTATCAAGGGCAATACAGAGAATAAGTGCAAGTCTAGAAGTCGGGCAAAATTCTCCCGTTTCAATAGAGCTGATAGTATTTCGTGAAACACCGACCATGTCAGCCAAATTCTTTTGAGTCAGTTTCTTCTCAGATCTAATTTCCTTTAGTCTATTTTTAAGTTCTAGCTTATCTTCCATAGATTCCTGCCCATTCAACTAAAAAAACCACATAGAGAATACCTCCGCCTATGATAAAAGAAATATAACCAAACTTCTCCAAATTATTCATACTCTTTCTATCTTTTAAAAACTTATAAAACCTATTGCCCAGTAGAATAGAAATAAACATAATCTTAGCCAAATCATAATCGAGACCCTTAAGCTTGGAAAGAATGAAGATTATAATAAAAGTCACACTGGAAAAAATAATTCCAAAAGAATTTGATTTTAAATCAATATAATTCTCTCTCTCATCTCCGAGAACATTTTCAACCTTAAATTTTTCTAAAATATCTTTTTTATCCATAACTCCTCCTGCCAAGTTTACTTGGTATAATTATTTTATCTCTGCCAAGTACACTTGTCAAGAATAGAAATAAAAAAATGGAGTCTCCCCCATTTTATTTTCCGATTAAATTTCTAATTACAAATTTATTTTCTAAAGAAATCCATGATTTTTTGAATTAGACTTCTATTTTCTATTTTTTCTTTTGGAATAGAATCTTCAATTTCTTTTTTGTTGATAGTTTTGTTTAAGCTACATCTTTCTAAACTAGACAAACTTTCTTTTTCTAAGGTACTTCTACTTATTGCATTTCTTATAAGCACTTCCTGAGCATTTATTCCCTTCACATTTGGAACTTTTGCGTAGCTTCCGTCCTTTTGAAGTTTTCTCATTTTCACATCGTCAGAAAACATGATGTCCATAAATTCTAAAATTCTATTTTTAATCTCGTCATCATAGATTGGTACTGCTACTTCCATCCTATTTCTAATATTTCTCGTCATGAAATCTGCCGAAGATATATAGATCTTTCCGGCATCTCCTCTTCCAAATTGATATACTCTGTGATGTTCTAGAGATCTTCCCACCACTTGATAAATATCTATATTTTCCGTTCGATCCTCAATTCCTGGAAGGATACATGTAATCCCTCTTACCATCATGTCGATCTTTACGCCTCTATTCGAAGCCTCAGAGAGTTTGTCGATTATTTTTCTATCGGATATGGAATTCATCTTGAGCCTTATGTATCCATCTCCAGTATCTTCTTGTTTCTCAATTTGTTCGTCAATTAAGAATTTTAATCCCTTTTGCATAGATTTTGGGCTGACAAGTAGGTGCTTGTATTCCCCATCTAAGTTTCCAATCATAATATTATCGAAGAGATCTTTGGCCTCTATTCCTATTTCTATGTTAGATGTTAAGTAAGAAAAGTCGGTGTATAGTTTTGCTGTTTTTTCATTGTAATTTCCCGTTGCAACCTGAGTTATAAAAGATGCTTTTCCATCTTCAATCCTGGTTATAAGTAGTACCTTTGAATGGCATTTATAATTTTCAAACCCATATACTATTTTACAACCAGCTTCTTCCAGCCTAGATGACCAGATGATATTGTTATCTTCATCGAATCTTGCTCTTAGTTCCATAAGAACGAAGACTTCTTTGCCATTTTCAGCAGCTTTTATAAGTGCCTGAGCTATTTTTGAGTCTTTGGCGATTCTATAGAGGGTAATCTTAATAGATATTACCGCCTCATCATCTGCAGCTTCGTTAAGTAGGTCGATGATTGGGTCCATGGATTCATAGGGATATGATAGAAGTATGTCCTTTTCTTGTACCTGGTCAATAACTTTTCTTCTTGGGTCAATCATATATGAAGCTTGTGGCGAAAACTTCTCATCCATAAATTTTTCTTTTAAATCTTCTGGCATTTCTTCTACGAGGCTGAATATAAATCCAGCTATAATAGGAGATTTTGTCACAAAGATATTATCTTCTTCTAGATGAAGTTTTTCCATTAGAATCTCTCTTAGTTTTGGAGTTAGTTCTCCATCCACTTCAAGCCTTACTGGTTTAAGTCTCTTCCTCTTATTGAGCATGGTCTTCATATGAGTTTTAAAATCTTTGTCCACATCATAATCGTCATCATTATAAGAAATATCTGCATTTCTAGTTATGCTCATTATATATTTTTCTTCACAGATATAATTTTCAAAGACCTTATCTCCAAACTCTTTGATGACATCCTCTATAAGCACCATGGTCTTGTCAGATATCTTTATATATCTATTTATCTTATCTGGTACAAATATCAGTCCCAGGTAGAATTTATCTTTTTTGCTTTCTTTTTTTTCATCAATCTTTTTTGATTTAAGTGAAAATACCACATTTAGAGAAAGATTTGGAAGCCTTGGAAAAGGTCTCGTCCCATCTACTACTTGAAAATTTAGAATTGGTTCAATGTTGTTGTCAAAATAATATTCCAAAAATTCTCTTTCCTTAGGTCCAAGCTGGGAAACTTTTTCTAGAAAGATTTCTTCGCTTTTAAGATCATTTACAATTCTTTCATAGGTGAGATCTTTCTTTATATAGAGATCTTTGCAGACTTCCATTATCTTTTTAAGTTGCTCGCTTGGACTAAGACCGGACTTGTTATCCACCGCTATCTTCTTTAAATGGCTAAGGTCAGTTAGAGTTCCCACCCTCACCATGAAAAATTCTTCCAAATTCGAATCGAAAATAGAATAGAACTTAAGCCTTTCAAAAAGTTTTACATCTTTGTCGTTCGCCTCTTCTAATACTCTTTCATTAAATTTTAACCATGATAATTCTCTATTCTGTGTAAAAGAAGTATCCATATTATTCCTCTCTTATTATTCTCTCGTAAACGTAGCCTTCTCTGACTCCAGTTCGGCTGACATTTATCCTATCTACGGAAAAATAACTTGCAATCCTATTTAAGATTATCATTCCAGGCAGCAATGTGTGAATTCTATCCGCCTTTACAGAAATTATAATATCTAGAGTGTTTCTACTGTTCATCTCCAAAATATCGTCCAGCATATCCTTTAATTTGTCCCTTTTCATAAAGGCATTTGAAGAATTTAAATTATAAAACTCATTGTATAGATCTAGGGTAGCCCTTGCAGAACCACCATCTGCACAGAGAGTGTCATAACCTTTCTTCTTAATCTTTGAATCTTCAAGTTTATCTTTCACATCTTTATCTATAGCTTTTCTTTCAGAATCTTTAACGATTAGATCACCTACGAAATCTTCAAAAGCAGAAAGTGACCCTATCTTAAGACTGGTGGACTCGATGATTTCTTTATCCTTAAATACGACTATTTCAGAAGATCCGCCTCCTATATCAGTTAGTATTCCACTTGAAACATCTATGGATTTCGAAGCGCCGACGAAGGTCAGCCTAGATTCATCATCTTCAGATAAAATTTCGATATCAAAACCAACTTCTTTTTTTACCTTCTTTAATATTTCATCCCTGTTGGAAGAATCTCTAATAGTAGCAGTCGCAAAGGGAAACACAGCGTCAATATCATCAAAATTATCTACAATGTATTTAAATTTTTCTAGAACTGAAATCAGTCTCTTAATCCCTTTTTTTCTGAGTTTCCCATTGGAAAAATAGTTGCGAAGAGATGCCTGCTCCTTCTCACTAAAAAGGCTTATTGCTTCTTTTCCGACAACCTTAAAAACTGACATTCTAATCGTGTTTGATCCGATATCTATAACTGAATAAATCATAAGTCCATCTCCTTAAAAATTATATATAAATAAAGTATAGCCTCTTTAAAGTATTTGTAAAATTTGTGTATAGAAATTACAAATATTTTTTGCTAAAAACACCAAAAGCAGACAATTTATACAATGCCTGCTTCTTTTATTATTTTATATTGTGTTTTGCCATTTTTTCACGAAATATGTCCGTGATTATCTTTTGTAGTTCATCTCTTTCTTTTTCTGGAAGTTCGCCAGGCATCTTCGCCACTTCAAAGAGCTTTGGATAGTCTCTTGCAATTCTTTCGATGGTCTTGGTGGTGGCGTGTTTTCTTACAAAGAACGGAATCTTCTTTATCCATCCTTCTGGTAGTAGTGCCAGAATCTTGTCTTTTGCTTCTTTATCTGTGATTTCTGCGGTGGAAAGTCCATTTTTTATTTGAGTTTGTTCTCTTTCTGTAAAGTCTTCTATCTTCATATTTTCTCCTTAGATTTTCATATTATCTTAGTCCTTAGATAATCGAAGGGCTAGGTTTTTTAATATCTTTAAATAAATAATAGCCCTGCTAATTATTTTTAGCAAGGCTATCTGTACTTGATTTTTATTTCTGTTATTTGTTTGATTCCATAGGGTTTATAATTATATCTTTTCCTTCAAGGATTAAATTCATATTTTTCATTGAACACATGCTTCCGCACATGGTGCAGGTGCCTTCTTCTTCTGGTGTTGATGATGCTCTGTATTCTCTGCATTTTTCTGGATCTATTGCAAGTTCAAACATACCTTCCCAGTCGAGTTTCTGTCTTCTCTTACTCATTTCAAGGTCGATTTCTCTTGCAGATTTAAGTTTTGCGATATCTCCTGCGTGCGCTGCAATCTTAGCTGCGATTATTCCTTCTTTTACGTCGTTTACATCTGGTAGTCTTAAGTGTTCTGCCGGTGTTACATAGCATAAGAAGTCTGCTCCGTAGCTTGCTGCTATTGCTCCTCCTATGGCACTGGTGATGTGGTCATATCCAGGTGCGATGTCTGTAACTAGTGGTCCTAATACATAGAATGGTGCATTGTGGCAGAGTTTCTTTTCGAGTCTCATATTCATTTCTATATCGTCTATTGGCACGTGTCCCGGTCCTTCGATGATGACTTGTACATCTTTTTCCCAAGCTCTCTTGGTAAGTTCACCTAGAGTTATAAGCTCTGCAATCTGTGAAGGGTCTGTCGCATCATGGATTCCGCCTGGTCTTAGAGAATCTCCAAGGGATAGTGTAACGTCGTATTCTCTCAAGATTTCCAAAAGTTCATCGTAGTATTCGTAGAATGGATTTTCTCTGTCGTTCATCTTCATCCAACCAAATAGAAGTGATCCACCACGGGATACTATTTCGTTAACTCTTCTATTTCTCATGAAAATTTCTGAGTTTGCTCTGTTTATTCCACAGTGAATAGTCACGAAGTCTACTCCGTTTTCTGCATGGTTTCTAACTACATCTAAGAATTCTTCTGCCTTTATAAAACTAAGTCCCTTATCCAAGAATCCAACCGCATCATACATAGGAACTGTTCCCACCATTGCAGTAGATTTTTCGATAAGTCTCTTTCTAAATTCTTGAGTCTTTCCGTAATTGGATAGGTCCATTATGGATTCCGCACCCATCTTAAGCGCCATATCCACCTTTTGCATTTCAAGGTCAAGGTCGTTTAGATCCTTAGAAATCCCAAGATTAACATTGATCTTAGTCTTAAGTCCAGTGCCTATTCCTTCTGGAGAGATAGATTTGTGATTTCTATTTCTAGGAATGACAATTTCACCTTTTGCAATCTTCTCTAAAAGAAATTCTTCGCTGACATTTTCTTTCTTCGCAACGATCTTCATCTCTTCAGTTACAAAACCATGTTTTGCAGCTTCCATCTGTGTCTTATACTTCATAAATTAAAAAAACCTCCTAAAAAATTTATAGGAGAATAACATGCCTCATCCCACGCAGGCATTATCCTGCAGGTAAAAATGGTCGAAGTCTAACTTCCTCTCAGCACATAGCTCCCATAGATTATTAATTTACAATTATTATTATAAATATAAAAAAGAGATTTGGCAAAATAATATTTCCAAACCTCTTTTAAAACTAATTAAATTTAATCATCATTATAAATAGTAAATATTTCTTCGATAGTTACACCAAAGACCTTTGCTATGTTCCACGCCAGTACTAGAGAAGGATTGTACCTACCATTTTCCAAATTTCCTATGGTCTCTCTTCTCACTCCGACCGCGTTCGCCAAATCTTCCTGGCTCATGTTATTCCTTGCTCTAAATTCTTTGATTCTATTACTTATCATTTAAGATACCTTGCGTTTCCTTCCACTCTGCTACTACAATTGATATTGTAAATACAAATACTCCTAAACTAAAAGCAATTCCAAATGCAAATTGAATATAATTTTCATTCTTCAAAAGCCCCAGAATGGTTAAAAGCAGAACCATAGAAAATATTTGGACAAAGAATGCTAGAGTGGCTGAATTTTTTACATACTCTTTAAAGGATTCATCTGGAATAATCCAAAAATATCTTAAATAATAGAGAAAACCCAAAAATCCATACCAGCCTTTTTCTTCCGTTACTGTACCGAGAAGAGCAACCATTGAAACCAATGATAAAAACCCTAGAAAATTTATTTTTCTTTTCATAAAAATACTCCTTTGTGATATATTTCTATCTTTATGTTATAAATATACCACATAAATAATTATCTTTCAATATTTTTTTAGATTTTTAAGAATTTTTATAATAGAAAAAAAGAGATTTGCAAAATAATATTTCCAAACCTCTTTTTTATTTTATCTATTCAAATAATCTTCGTTTGCTTTTATAAGCTTTCTGTAATATTCGTCGTAACTTGGGCTGAATTTTCGAATAAGTGGGATAGCAACTTCATAATAATTATTGTCCGCCATGTACTTAGTTAGTTTATCCTGAAGTTTTTTAACCTCGCTATTTTTGTATTCGTCGCTATTCTTATATTTTTCGTACTCATCTAGGAACTCTCTATTTTCTTCGATCCATTCTTTGGAATTACTTACCGCATCTATTTTAGATTTATTTATCTCTTCCAAAGTTTCCATATCAAATCCAGTGGATATTTTATCCAAGTATTCTTTTTCTTCATCTGTAAGATTAAACTCTGGCAAAGAGTCCAAGTACTCTACGAATTTTTCAAAAGCATCTCTTCCATCTTCCTCTAAAGGCTCATTTAAAAATGGTCTGTATGCGGAGAAAAACATCTGTCCATAGTAACCCGGAAACACATTTACAAGTTTTTTATAAATGGTGTCTGTCATTTCCAAATTCTTTACCTTCTCATCAATTGTGCTTTTATCTGCGCCTTTGACAATCATTTCAAGAATTTCCTTTTTCTTTTCCTCAACGCTAAGCTCATACTGCTTGGTTCTAAGCACAGAAGAAAGAGTCCCGTCACCGAAAATAATCTCCCTTATCTCTTTTAGATTTAACCCAAGCTTTGTGAAGAGAGCCACCTTTTCTAAAATCTCCACATCCTTCTCGCTGTAATCCCTATAACCATTTTCAAGACGAACTGGATCTATGATCCCTTTTTCTTCGTAGTATTCAATCGCCTTCCTAGTAAGCCCCGTCTTGTTTTGAACTTCATTTCTAAGCATAATTCCCTCCTTTATTAGAGAGTAACACCGCCCCCAAGGTGCAGGTCAAGTGATATTTTAAATAATCTTAGGATTTCCTAAGAGCCGAATTTTTCATTGATTATATAAGACTTCCACCCTTATTCGATTCTGTTCCATTCTTTTTCTTCGAGCTTTGCAAATCTTTCTTCGTTTCCCTTTGCGATTTTGCCGGTAAATGGTACTTCGTAGGAAACCTTCTTGCCTACATGGACCAAGGTTATGATTGCCTTTTTATTCTTTTTTACTACTTCAAAGGAGCTGATTTCATTCCATGGCATGATTAGAAAATTCTTTTTCATGTTGTTGCTGATTTCCACTTCATAGATTCCTCTGTGACTGAAATTTAAAATGAAGCTTCTGCTTGAATCCATTGTATAGTATAGACCTCCTATTGCAAGCCACTTAAAGAGATCCGTCTTTGTATCATTGTGTTTAAATACCACTAGGTAATTTTCTTTATCGTCAAATGTTTCAAGTACCTTGTCAGTTATTTCTTCTGATGTATTAAATAATAGTCCCATTTTAACCTCCTATTTAAATATGAAGACTTCCGTCATATCTTTTCCCAAAACTTTGCAGATTTTGTACGCAGTTTCCAGTGTCGGGCTGATGGTATTACTTTCGTATGCCATGATGGATCTCCTCTTAAGTCCCACCGCTTCCGCCAATTTGTGTTGGGAAAGTCCCTTTTCTTTTCGAAACTGTGCAATTTTATTTTCAATTACTACTTCCACTAAATCACCTTACTTCTTAAGCAATTTGTTTTGAAATTTTCATAATGTTTATCGCTTAATTTATTTCTAGAAATTATTTTGGTTACATTTTTAGTACATATGTTACATTTATAGTACCAAGTTTTTGTTTTGTCGTCAAATATTTTTTTGAACCAAAGAATTTTTGTAAATTTTCTCCAAGGATTTTTTGCCAAGAATTTTTAGATAAAACAAAAAAAGACTCCTGGGATTATCCCAAGAGTCTATGTTTTCTTTCTTAAATTTTCCGCATTTATTCTACTATTTTATCTCCCATAGGATGGTTACCGTATCGGCAACGTCAATATCATCTGGCTCTATGTCGATATCATAAGAAGATTCCATTTTGTATGATCCAATCTCAAACATATCCACTGGAGATGTCCTGATATCTATTTCTCCCCAAGAATAGTCGATGCTTTGCACTTCTCCCAATTTTACTCCTGCTGCTGTTGCTAATATCTCAGCTTTTTCTCTGGAATTTTCCACCGCGCGTTTGATGACTTCTTTCTTCACTGCTTCCTTGTCCTTTACTGTGTAGCCTATTTAAAATTCGACCTTCACTGAACATACTGATAGTTCATAGAGAACACGCCCTAGCTGTTTGTTGTCGTTTGGAAACTCGATCTGTGTTCTGTGGTGGAATTTGTATCCAACGAATCTTTGTTGGTAATCATTGTTGTGGTCTCTATAACTTTCGTATTTGGACTGAATAGAAAAATCTTTGGTCTTTAGATCTTCGCCAGGGAGCCCAGACTTTTCTATCGCCTCTCTTAGGATCTTGGTCTTTTCTGCAGACTGTTTCACAGTTTCTTCGTAGTCTTTGTAGGCTCCTTCAAATGTTATTTTTAGGCTGGTAGTGTCCGGTTTTACAGACACACTGCCCCTTCCAGTTACTCTAATTGTTCTCATAGTTCCTCCTATATTAATTCAAAAAGTTGAATGGAAATATCAAAAATTCACTAAAAGTTCGGTACGAATCATCTCTTGGCAAGCGATAAGTCGTATAGGAATATAGCACTGCTCTATATGAAGCTCTCGAGTCGAATGGATTTGGTATTAAAAGTAGCAGGGATAATAAAATTATCTTCTTTTTACTTAATTTTCCTCTCTTTATTATTATCCCTTTCCTATCGACTATTCGATTATTAATCAACCCTTGCCCATTATGGACATGATTCTTTCAAACATGGTTTGTGAGCAGGTGTCTTTGTCAATCAAACTATCCCAATCGAGAAGAAGTACCGCCACCATAAAAATAATTAAAATTTAAAATTTTTTTCATAATATCACTCACATTTCCACTTAACTATATTATAGTACAGAAATAAACTTTCTACATCTTTATTGGAAATGGTTTTGGATGGTAAGATAAAAAATGAAAAAGAGGAATTGATAAAAGTAGCTGTAAAAATGAAAAAATAATGTGTAAGATGTTGATGTTTAAGTTGTTCTCGAGGAGAAAATTTGCTTTAAATTGTTGTTCCAGGAGATATTCTTTTCCTGAGTAGCATTAAAAAACTTACTTAGCGTATTTATTTAAACTAAGTAAGTTTTTTCGTTTCAATCTCAAAACTAAAAGAGTTCGGATTTATAACCAATCCCTCGTGGATTCGAAGGCTGGTTCCTTTTGCTGACCGGTGAGCAGCTCCACCACTTTGCTTCCAACATTGACCATTTTGTCGAATTGCTCTATGTTAAAATCAGTCATTGTAGTCGAGCCCTTTGGACCATATCCGCCTGGTGAACTTGACAGTGCGAAATTGGAACGATGGAGAAAGTCATTTCCATCCAGTTGTTTTTCTCTCCAAACGTAAAATCCGGTTGCCTTTTCTAAAATTGACGGTGCCTTATAGCCGTCCGCATCATCCCCGCCATCTATGGCAAGTTGATGCAGTCTGAATTCAATCTCCTTTATATATGGATTATTAAGTCTCACAGAGAGCAGGAAATGATATTTGTATGAGTAATGTGGCGGATTGTATGACTTTTTCTCTCCATTTATCTCCTTTTTAATTTCCTTCTTGTTCTCCTCAACGGTTAGCATAGCGTCTACTACCTCATCAAGCGAAAAGACATCTGCATCTTCTTTCTTCGTTCCGCTTTCGATTAACACGAATTTTCCTTCGTCATGATTGATTAAAAGCAGGTCCTTTCCGTCTAGTTGAACGCTATCGTCCGCTTGGAATGCAGCGACTTCTTCCCTCGTCGATTCGCGCCATGCGATGTGGTCGCGTATCTCTTTTTCAGTATGAACCTTGTCTTTGTGATCAAAGAATGGGGAAAGCTTCTTTTGGCAGTTACCACAGACGAAGTCATCGTTCTCAAGCTTTAGCCTAGAGAGAAGCCCTGCCTTTTCACCGCATATTGCACATATTTTTTTACTGAAAAGTCCCATATCTGCTACCTCCTTAAAACATTTCTATTTTTGAAGATCCATCTTAGACAAAATAAAGGCGACTAAGATAATTGCCTACTGTCTATTTCGCGATTTTGTACTCTATAGAGTTCAGCATGTCGCTTACGCCATCTTTGTCGATGAGCCCGACAACAGTAATGTATACGGGAGTCCCGTCCACAACGCCGTAATATTCGTTTGCATCAGCTCCATTTCTTGTCAAATCGAATTTGACATAATCCACCTCTCCAAGTTTCACGCTCGTCTTGTTGTCAAATGTGCCTACAACACCTGCTGCCTTTTCCTCACTTGCCTTTGCGTCAAGATCGGCATTAAGTTGATCCATGGTGTAATTCGTCGTTCCTTCCTTATATCCCTTGAGAGTAAATCCCACCAAAGAATTGAGCGTTCCATCCGGAGCAACTGCGTCAATTTGTATATACTCGGTGTTGTTATCATCCTGCTTGTCCTTTGGGAAAATCATGATCTGCTCATAACCTTCCTGTGGCTTTGCCACATAGCCATCTGTAGGGGTTACGCTGATTACCTTGTTCGTGGATTGAACAGCAGTGCTCTTTTCCTTGCTTCTGCAGGCTGACATACCCATGGATAATATCAAGCACATAGCAATGGTCAATAATATCTTCTTTTTCATTTTCATTGTTTTACCTCCTTAAATTTTTATATTTGTATTAACTTTTCAGCAGGATCTATATTTTGACTTCGTTGTGGATACTGAGGCTACCCACTGAAATTCGGCTGATAGGCATCCGACTGCCTTTGTAAGCTCTTGAGCAAAGCCAAACTGATTGTCCTGTATTAATCAACCCTTGCCCATTATGGACATAATTCTATTAAACATCATATATGAACAGAATTCCTTGTTAACTAAACTATTCCAATCGAGAATCTCTTCTCCATCTTTTACTTCCTCTGGTAGAATCAAACTGCCGTCCTTTAGACTGATTGAAGGTGAGAACTCGAAAGCGTCGTCTCTGTACCTGATGGTAATCTTGCCATTTGGAGCGATGTCACTTATGTTTTGCATGACAAATGTGATGCCACTGCTAGAAATGTCGTCTAGGTATAGATTTTCAACCTCTTTTAATTTTCCATCCTCAGAAAGTTCCAGTTCTTTTAAAGAAACTGAAGCGTTTTTGTACTTAGGAATTACTAGGTAACATTCCTCTCCATTTAAGTAAGGTTTGTCGCCGACTTCGCCATCTTTCATCGAAATAAGCATGTTTGGATCTTCATAATTAGTAAAAATACTTGTCCAAACACATAGCTTTGCAAGAGGTTCTTTCAAGGTATTCTCATCGTAACAAGAGCCGAGATAGATAACAAATGCTTTGCACTTTTCGTCTTTTGGATCTACGCCGAGTCTTCTTGCCATTCTTAAATATTCATCGGAAATCTCACTTTTATCGAATCTATCTATCTTTAGTTTTAGAAGCCCTGGCAGCTGTCCCATGTCCACGTCTAAAGATTGAGTAAAGGCAAGTGTAGGTGTGCCCACTTCGTCTATAAAAATTTGACGATTTTTGTAATCGTAATTATCCCATAGATCGTTTAGAATCTTTCCGGTGTGGTTGGAAGGATTATAGACGTAGGAAGAATCAGTTACATCTCTATAGTAGAGTTTCGTATCCAAGGATTGTTCCTCACTCACACTATTTTCAATCATCCCGAGGATCTCTTCCTTCTCTACGCCCATGCTCTTCATAAGCTCTTCGTCATTTATAAACTTACCATCAGAAAGAGAGAAGTTAAACACTTTGTAAATTGGAACCTCGTCCTCCCAAATATTTGAAACTTCAACCATGACGCTTAGTAAATGCTCATCTTGATAAACGGAAAAATAGGAGTAAATTCCACTATCGTTATCTACTATATCCTTTTTATTGGTAGTATATAGATCCTTTATATATTTTACCAAGCCATCAATCTCATCGTTTGCCGCTTTGGCGTCCTTAGAATCCAAAAGAATCCTAGGCACGTGGATGCCAAAATCATCCCTCTTTGCAAAATCTATGTATTTTTTATCGACGAAGTCCTTCCAAATCTCTCTGTCCTCAACGTAGGAAGACATTGAACCGATCACCGCTCCGTCAACTGGCTTTAAATTTTCTGTCACATTTGAATCCTGCTTGCCAGAGCTCTTTTCATCGGAATCTTTGGAATTCTCCACAGAATTTGCATTTGCATCTTTATTTTCTACCTTCGACGAACTGTTACCATTTTTGCAACCAGCAAGGAGAACCATCGCAACCATAAAAATAATTAAAAATTTAAAATTTCTTTTCATAATATCCCTCACATTTCCACTTTACTGTATTATAGTATAGAATTAAAATCTATGCTTATAATTTGTTGAATCTTATGTAAATAAAAACGGTCTAGATAACTAAACCGTTTTTACTTTTCTTATCTAGTCTTAAAGGGTGAATATTTTATTTTACTACGATTGATCTGTAGATGGTTACCATCTTAGACTTGCTATTCCAGATGATGTCCTTGCCATCTTGTAGATCAAGAGCCTTATAAATATTATTTATCATATACGAATGATTTGTTGGTTACGTATTTCCATTCTTCATCTATTTTGTTACTATCTCTTACGAAATCGTGACCGTTTGTTGCTTCATATATTTTGTAGTATGCCCAGTGATTTTCTACTAAATCTTTGAAAGATTTAATTTCAAACTTGTGGTTTCTTACGAATTCACCATCAGCTACTCTATCAAACATTCTGTTTACGATAGATACAGCTTCAGCTCTAGTGATAGGAGCATCTGGTTTGAATGTTCCATCAGGATAGCCTGAGATCAATCCTTCAGCCTTAACCTTAGCGATAGCATCCTTAGCCCAATGATTCATTGGAACATCTGAGAATGTTTCATCTGCAGCTTTTGGATTCTTGATATATTTAGAAGCAATTACTGCAAATTCTGCTCTAGTTATACTCTTATTAGGTTTGAATGTTCCCTCAGGATATCCCTTGATGATGTCTTTCTTAGAAAGCTTCATAACGCTGTCGCAGAACCAATCATATGCAAGAACATCAGAGAACTTAGGTGAATAATTTGCAGGAGCACTACTTTCAGTTAATCTTGCAAATATAGCAGATACTTCCGCTCTAGTGATCTTGCCATCAGGTCTTACAGTTCCATCCGGGTATCCAGAAATATAAGCGTCATGTCTTTCTAATGGTTTTGGTTCTTCTTTCTTTGTTTCAGATGAACCGAACCAAATTGGCCACCATGGATTGTAATAAGGTGTTGGTTGAGGTTCTGGTTGAGGTTCAGGATTTGGCTCAGATGTTTCACCCTTTTCCCAAACTGCTGTAAACATTACACTATTATCGCCTGGGTCTAAGATGTCTTTGCTAAATGGTTTTGTTGGATCAAACTCTACATTTGTGCCTAGTTTTACCCATTTTACAAATTTATAGCCTTCTTTTGTTGGTATTATTACACCTGCAATTACTTCTCCATCTTTAGCAATTTTCTTTTGAGTAACTGGCTTTCCACCATTTCCATTAAATATTGCTAAATATTCTTCTGTTTGAGGTGCTTTATAGGTGTTTGTTACTGTTAGTTTGTCTTGGCTATATGTTGCCTCGTAGTTTTCTGGTAGATTTGGTTCTTCTACGAAGTACGTGTATTCATAACCATTAGCGTCATGCTTAGCTAGATTTGACCACTTGTATGTGAAGGTTGGAGCAGTGCCTGTAATTGTTGCTGTTGCATTTACTGTTTCTTCCTCGCTTCCTTCTTTTGCTGATATTCTCTTTAGAGTTAAGTCTACTGCTATGTGGTCTTCTTCAGGTCCGTTTACCCATTCCTTTGTTGCTGTTACTTCTGTTACTGAGTTTGTATCTGTTTTACTTGTATTTGTTACTGTTACTGTTATATCATTGTCAGTAGTTGTTAAAGTGACTTCTTGTTCTGGGTTGTAGGTTGGTGTGTAACCCTTGCTGTCAGTTTCTTCTACCTTGTATTTTCCAAAGTATAGATCTGTTAATTCTTCTGTTGCACCTGGGGCTAAGTCGAAAGTTTTTTCATATCCATAAGGTCCTGTTACTTTGAATGAAAACTTAAGTGGTTCAGCTGCAGATCTTAAGACCATAACGCCTTCGCCGGTTTTTAGTAGTTCTTTCTTTATTGTTAGTTTTCCAAGTCCATCGTTAGGTGTTTTTACTGTGTTGGTAATTGATTTTGATTTATCATCAAATTCGCCTAACTTCCAGTTTTGGTTTTCTACAGAGTCTTCTTTGAATGTTTCTTTTACATAGAAAGTATATTCTTGACCTGCTTGGTTTGTTTTTTCTAACTTCTCCCAAGTTGCAGTCATGTTTGTTCCATCTACTATTTTTACAGCTGTTTCTGGAACTTTTTCATCTGTTTCTCCAACTTTTCTCCAAAGTTCAAAGTTCATTGTTGGTCTGGTTACTTTTTCGTCCCCTGCCCAAACTTTTGTAGCTGTGAATGAACCGTCTTTTGGTACTTTGTAAGTGTTTGTAACTGTAAACCCTTCTTCTGCTGTTCCTTCAATTTTTCCTGCAGTGTATAGGTCTTTAAGTTCATCTTTAACTTTTTCTTCTACTGTATATTCATATGGTTTTCCATTTCCATCATATACTGCTTGACCTTTGAAGGTGTATACAAATTCATGGTCATTTGTTTTTGTTACAGTTGCTGTTGCTGTTTGAACTTCATTGTTTCTCTTAAGTGTTACAGTAATATCTTCAGCTGTTCTAGCTGGTCCATTTTCCCATGTCTTTGTTAGGGTAATGTCTCTATTTTCGTTTTCAGCTTTTACAGTGTTTGTTACTGTAACTGTTGCTTCTTTATCTTTAGCTGTTAGTGTAACTTTTCCACCTGCTGGATTATAAGTTGCCTCGTATTCGTCCCCTGCTTTTTCAGTTACTGTATACTCACCGAAGTATAGGTTTTCTAATACTACGTCTTTTGTTGTAGATAATTCTACTTCTTTACTGTATCCATAAGGTCCTGTTACTGTTGCTTTAAATGTCAAGGCTTTTGGTGCTACTTTTGACATTAAGCTTAGGCTTGCTGCAGCTGGTCTTGTATTTACAAAATTCTTCTTTATTGTTAGTTTTCCAGTTCTTTCAGCTTTTGGAAGAATCGTGTTTGTAACTTTGTTTGTTTCTTCTGTTTTCTTGAAGTTTTCAGGTGTAAAGTCGTTTCCGTCTTTGTCCACTTCTTTTACTCTATAGACATAAGTTTTTCCGTCTTTATCTGTTTTGTCTAATCCTTCCCATTTTGCTGTTAGGTCTGTTGCATCTTTTGCAATTTTCTTAAGGTCAGCACCTTCTACTGCAACTGGAGCTTGGCCTGCAATGTTTCTATACAGTTTAAACCATACATCTGTTTTTTCTGGACTTGGATAGTCTTTTCCTGCACCTGTCATATCCCAAACTTTTGTAGCTGTGAATTCGCCATCTTTTGGAGCATTATAAGTGTTGGTTACTGTTAGTTTGTCTTGGCTATATGTTGCCTTGTAGTTTGCTGGAACGTTTAGTTCTTTTGCATAGTATTCAAATTCACGACCGCTTGGATCGTATTTTGCTAATGGGGTTCCATCTTCTTTTGTTTTAAATTCTTGTGATGAATCTTGTCCTTCTGTTGTTGTGAATTTGTTTACTTTTTCATCTATTGCAGTTCCCTTAGCATCTTGACCTTTTCTCCAAAGTTCAATTTCTGTTGCTGGTTTTGTGCCACCGACCCATACTTTATTTACTGTTATTGTAACGTTTGTTGGGTCTGTAGTTGTTCCACCTTTGTTTGTGTTGGTTACGATTATTGTTTTTTCTGCTTCGCCAGCTTTTAGGGTTGCTTTTCCGTTTTTTGGATTATAACTTGGTTCGAATCCATGGGTTTCTGTTTCTGTTTCTTTTACTGTGTATTCTCCATAGTATAGGTTCTTTAGTTCTTTTTCTTCGCCAGCTGCTAATTTAAATGTTTCTTTGTAGTTGTATGGCCCTGTTACTTCAAAGCTAAACTTAATTGGTTCGCTTGCTGCTCTTAGAGCTTTCATTTGAGTAGCTTCAGCTTCGTTTTTAAGAACTTTCTTTATTGTTAGTTTTCCAACTGGATTCTTTTCTGGATCTGGATTTTCACCTGGTTTTGCAACTTCTTTTAGCTTATTGGTTATTGTGTTTTTGCCTTCTTCAGTTACCATTTTGCCAGTGATCCAGTTAGCGTTTTTAGCGTCAGTTGTGTCTTTGAATGTTTCTTCTACTGAATAGGTATATTCATTTCCGCTAGCATCAAATGCATCAAGATTTTTCCATCCTGCAGTTCGTTTTTCTTTTGTAATTTCTGCTGGCTTTACACCATTATCTTTAACTTCTGCTTCAGTTCCGCCCTTAACTTTTCTGTAAAGGGTGAAGTTCATTGTTGGGTAGTCTGCGTCTTTTAGTGTAAGACCGGTCGGAACTTCCCATTTCTTTTCAGCTGTGAAGTCTATTTTTTTATCTGGATCAAAAACATTAGTAAAGCTTACTTCTTGTCCTTTGTCTCCGCCAGCTAAAACGTCGTAAAGGGTTACTTTTACTTTTTTACCTTGCTCTTTGTCTTTAGGTGTGTATGGGTTAGCAGATTCTGTATCTTCTTTAACAACATAGGTTGTAAACCTCATTTTATCTTTAGTTTGAGATTTGTCTTTACCTGCATTTAAATTAAATACTACTACCTCCCCTTCTTTAGTAGAGTTCTCATCACCTTGTTTTGCAAAAGTTATTTTAAATTCTTTATCTCCGCTAGGTGTAACTGTTTGGCCTGTTTTATTTTCTATTAATTTTTCTAGTGTTACTTTTGCTTTTGCTCCACTTTGTTCTGCATTTTCAAAAACAATAATTTGTTTTTCTGTTAAGTCACTTATTTTACCTGTACTTACTTCTTTACCTACTCCATCGGTAGCAGTTACAGCTGTAGTAGACTCTACATTGTTCTTTGTAGCCTTGAACTTGCTATAGTAATCAGCTACATCAAACTCTTTAAAATTCTTTGTTTCCCCACCATCATTTTTTTAACTCGTATGCTTTACCTATTTTGCTTTCATATATAGTATATGTGCTCGCCTTCTTTATACGCTCAAGAAGTCTTGTTTGTCCAGGTCTAAGCTTTATTGATGGATAATTTTCACTTTTATCACTTGATTTAACAATGAATTCAAACTCTCTTTGGGCATTATCGACTGCAGCTCCGCCTTCATTGTTTTTTATTACTTTTTTAACTGTAATTATAGTTGGTGTAACAGGATTTGGTAAACTTGCTGGAAGTAATGTTTGAATTTTGCCATTTACATCTATATACTCAACACTAATACTCTTCAATAAATCTACAGTGCCTGGTGCATTGCCATTTGCATCCAATATATCATTATTTAAATCGATCACATACTCAATATACTCATACTTAAGAGTTGAATCATCAGTATCATATACTGTCGAAACAGAGTGCATATACCACTTTTTCTTTCCATCTGTATCTGTAATTATCTTAGCTCCTGGTGAGTGTTTAAGCTCGTTATCAGGAACATCACTTGGAATTTCGAATCCTTTATTGAATTCTGTATGCACTTTTGCATCATTAACTGTCTTCAATATATTATTTGCTATCTTTTTAAATTCTGGCTCTAGATCTGCTACATTTGTTACTTCTATAAAACTGTCTTTTGAAGCTGCTCTTCTGAGAACATCACTACCATCTGCATCTGTTTGTAGGCCTATAGAATAAACATGGATGCCAGCGTTTTTAGCAAAACCCGCTTCTGCTACAGCTGAGTTACCATGGTTGTAGAAAAGATTATAACTCCAAAGACTTCCTTGTTGGTATAAATAATACATGTAAGAACCATTTCCGGTTTTATTATAGTCATTATAAGTAAAGTCTGATTCTGCTACATTTGCATTAGTTGCATATCCACTAGCTCTTAATTCGTTGCCCAAAAAGCCACGATCGTAAGCAACATCATTTACATAATCTGTTGCATAGGTATCTGGATCTTGTATTTCATAACTATATGTTGGTACACCATCTGACATAACTAGCATGTATTTGTTGTTTGCCTTAGATGCTTCTAGCATTTGTCTAGCTTTGTATATACCGCCTTGTGTGAAAGTACCCCCCTTTGCATTCATGTTATTAATAGCTGCGTGCAAGGTAGTTATATTATCTGTAAAGTCTGTTTCAGTTCCTACTTCACCTGCAAAAGGAACTATGGCTACACGCATGTTTTGTGAGCCGTCTTGCAATACTGTATTAACAAAGCTATGAGCAGCAGCTATAGCGGAAGTCATACGGTTTCCCTTCATAGAACCAGATGTATCCATAACAAGGACTATGTCTGTTGTCCTGGCAGTATCTCTTGCTGCAATAAGCGCTTTAACATGCCACCTGTTGGCGTAAGTCTCATCCTCTTCTATGATTGGCGTATATAGCTTAACTGATCCCGGATCTTTCAAATCCGTATCTAAGTCTTGGGTAATTTGGTCTTTCACCCATTGTGGTGGTTCCGTCCCTTGTCCTTGAGCCTGTACTGGCGTAGGACTAAAGACTACTGCCCCTAGTAGCATTATAATTGCTAAAAATAGGGATATAAATCTCTTTGTTCTTTTCATGATTATCCTCCTTATCTTGTATGGAAATGTTTTCACTTTCTGTCTTTATCTTACAAAATTATTTTCTTTTCCACATCACCCGAAAGGATGATATTTTGTGAAATTTTATAATTTTTTTTGTAAATTTTTTATGTTTTTTTGCAAACTTTTAAAATTTTTTGCGTTTTTTAAATTATTCTATTCTTCTACTTTTTTCTTTTGCACATCACCCGAAAGGATGATATTTGAAAAATAAATACAAAAGCACCCCAAATTCGGAGTGCCTTTGTCCTTCCAAGTTTTCCAGGAGAATAAATTATGAAAGTGATCAGTTATCTCTATTTTTTTACCAAATAGTCCCACAATTATCTTCTTTTCATTTCTTAATCAGTTTAATTTACCTTCTTCTTGTCAAAAGTCTCGTTTAGCCTCTTTTTATTTTCTTCGACTTCGTCTAGGATTCCCTTTTCTTTTGCTTTTTTAAGGTATTTGTCCTTGGTTAGATCGAGCCTGTTGCCTTTTAGTTCACTTGAGTTTTCGCCTTCGATATAACATTCTGCAAGTCCTTTTAGATTTTTTACAAATTTGTCTTCGCAAATTAGGTTACTTATTTCGTGCTTGGTTTCTACTTCGTAGTGGTGTCTTTCATCTGAGTTTCTGTACCTTGCATAGATTGTGAAGTAGAATACGAATCCTGATATTAGTAGTATCCAGAAGAACTGTCTTGAGTCTTGGAATTTTGTATCGTCAAACATGCTCATTTGCGCCACTAGATTCAAGACAAATGCTACTAGTCCTCCGAAGATTTCTACTAATACTGATACGAAAAATAGTTTCGTGAAGTTTATTGGTACGCTACCCATGGTTTCCTTGGTCCTTGCGTTTACCGCCACGTAATGAAGGAGGTTTTTGCCATTTTTCTTTTCCATATAGCTGTAGAGCCACACTGGTAGGTAGGCTGCCTTCCAGGAATCTCCCTTGACCTTATAGTCTTCGTCCTCCCATCTTACGCCTCTGTCATATTCTTCCACAGTCTCCTTTGCCGCAAGTCTTGCCACGTCGGAGCTTTGTGCAAAGACTGCTTCTCTTAGAAAGTCGATATTGCTATCTCTCTTCTCTGAAGTGTAGCCTTTCATGTAGTTGGCGTTGAACTTCACTGAGTTTTCTGTGTCAAAAGGCATGATTGCGTTTATGATGTTGGTAGTTTTTTCCTTGGCTGTGTAGTCCAGTTTGTCGGTTGAAGATTCTATGGATAGATCATCTATAAATATATCGAAGTCTCTTTCGATTTCGTAGCAATCTGCGTCGTACTCTGTATGTTTGTCGTCCCCTATGCCGACTTCGTAACTATTAGTTTTTATTTGACCTTCGCCCCATAGGTGCATGTGGGCATTTACATCCACAAGCATGTACGGAAGGTAGACTCCGCAGATGTTCTCTGTGGTAAACTCCCTTGTAAATTTTGGATGGGCGAAAAATCTTCTCTGTTTGACGAATTTTTCTATCTCTTCCCTTGCGTCGCTCCTTGTTACGCTAAATGGAAGGATTACATCTGGCACTGCTCCATTAGGTACTATATTGTTGATGGAAAGTGTGTTGCGGCACCAGTGGCATCTTGCTTGGGTGGTGGTGTTAGTGTCAATTACTACTTCTGCGCCACAGCTTTCACATTTAACTGTCACCATACTTTCCGCCGCTTCGTCTATGTCTGCTGCTCCACTTCCCATGGTGGTTCCTTCTAATGTACTTATGTCTTGATCTTCTGGTGCTAGTTCTGGCTCGAATTCAGTTCTACAGAAATTACATCTGAGCTTGCCGGTCTTGGTGTTGGTCTCTATGTCTGTTGAGCCACACTTAGGACACTTGATCTGACCATCCTTTAAGCCGCTTGACATATCTATTATTTTTATATCGTCCTTCATAAGATCACCTATAGTCCTAGTATTTCCCTCTTCATCTTGTCAAATTCTTCTTGGGTTATGACTTCTGCATCGAGAAGTTTCTTCATCTTAATTAGTTTTTCTGTTGGATCTTCTGGTGGTTGGTTTTGGTTTTGTTGTTGAGGTTGACCTTGTTCATAGTAGCCTTGTTTTTGTGCTTGGTTTTGATTTATCTGACCGCCACCGAAATTAGGTTGGTAGGAGTTTCCTACATTTGGTTGTTGAACCCCGCCCATCATATTTCCTGCAGCATTCATGCCCATTCCCATAAATGCCATGTTTGCACCTCCACCATTTTCTCCTGCGGCCTCTATACCTCTTGCCACTGATTGTTGCATAAATGAATTGCCACGGGAGCCTGAAAGTGCATCGGCTCTCTTGACATCCTTCATCATCTCCTTGGTGTCTTCGTCATATTCGATGGCTAGGATGGCTGTCTTCACGATTTCTAGACCACGGGTGGATCTCCATTCGTAACCGTCTTCAACTGCAGCTGATAGTGATTTTGCAAATCCAATTTGATCCCCTTGGATCTTGCTCATCCTATTGCCTCTGGTTGGGTCATTGGTATAGTTTGAAAATGCTGCTGATAGACTGCCAACTACTTCGTTAAATAGTTGTTCTGAAGCTTCGTTATCCATATCGCCTAAATCAAATGCTGGTGCTCCAGAACTTAGATATTTAACTGGGACAAAATTTTTTAAAAATGAGATTGGATCTACAATCTTTACCGTATATGTTCCTCTTATAACTGCTCCTACTTGGGTGCCGAAGAAGGCATCATCCCAATAGATTTCACTTTGAGTGCCGAATCTATTGTTTGGTATTTCTTTTAGATTTACATAGAAGAGAAGTTGGTTTGTGGCTGGTATGCCTCCAAACTTAAATTTTTCCCAGGATGTTTTGACTAAGGAGTCCATCAGTCCGTCCCCTGAAAATATGGATTTTGAATTTGGATCGTCTGAACTGTAAATATATCCACCTATCTCTGTAATTATTCCGGTGATTGCTCCGTCTTGGATGGTTACGAGGGCGGTTCCTTCTGGAACGATGATCTTGGTTCCATTGGTAATTACATTTTCATTTCCTTTGTAATTTGCACCTCTACCGTTGTTTGTTCCCATTGGTACTCCTGGAAATACTGCCGCCGTTTCCGGTACTCCTTCCATCGGTCCGTAAAAATCTTTCCATTGATCTGCGAGAGTTCCTCCTAGTGAACCTCTAAATGCTTGTATAAATCCCATTTTTTACCTCCTATTTCATTTAATTCTAATAAATTCTTTCAAATGTGTCCTTGACCACATCATATTTAAGGACCAGGGTCCCATTTTTGTTTATGAAGTAGTGTCCCACTAACTCTGCCAGTTCTTCGTCAAATGGATTATCTTTTCTCAGGGTGACCCAAAAACCAATCTCCTTACTGCCACGATATTCTACTTCGTAATCACTTGCTTCTGCTACATATGCGTCCTTGTCAAAGACTTTCTTTTCTCTAAGTTTCTTTATAAGTTCATCTCCTGCATCATCCACTGTGAGTAGTCCAACTGGCACAGGCTTTTCATCTATGTAGACCGCTCTTTTCTTGGCATCCCAATTGACATTCATATCGAAGAGTTCTGAGATGGCTCTAAGTGGAATGTAGGTTCTGTTGTTTTTTATAAATGCCGGTGCATCTATTGGAACTGGACCAGCTTTTATCCCATCTGAGAACCCAGCCTTGTCGTCTCCTATGGCTAGACGAATACTTGTGTGATCTTTTTCAATGGTCACAGTTAAGTCTTCTCTATGATATTCAACCTTTGCGCCGAGACCTTCTGCAATAACGCGGACCGGTACAAAGGTTCTGTTTTCGAATATAAGTGGCGGTTGATCTGATTTTACAAATTTTCCATTTACATAGATTTTTACATCGTTTTGTGCTTTAAATCCCGTCATAAAAACTGCCGCTAGAATTAGTATTGCGATTTTAAATTTCTTCTTTCTCTTTGGCATAGCATCCTCCTTATCACTTGTATGGAAATAGATTTCTCACTTTCTACCTTTATCTTACAAAATTATTTTTCTTTCCACATCACCCGAAAGGATGACTTTTATAAAGTTTTTAGTTTTTATTTTACAGTGGAGTCAATAGATTATAGATAATATATTTGATATAATTAAAAAAAGATTTTATTTATTTTATTAATTTAATAGTTTAATAAATTTTATTTCGTAGAATATTTTTGAAGGGAGGTTACTATGTATCGCAAAGAAATCATAAGTTATATCGTTTCTATTTGTTTGGTCTTAATCGCTTGTTTGCTACACGCTTTGGATTTTTATCACTATATAGATTTCCCTATACATACCATTGTGCTTATTCTCTATACATTTGTAATTTTTATATGGATGCATAATATGATGAATAGAGTAATTAGAAGTTCTACACTCACTGGATTTAGAATTATCGGCATACTTCTTATATGTTATCTCACGGTGAGGACGGTGAAGTACGAAATTTTGATCGGGAATGAAGACGCAGTAAGACTTATAAGAAATTTCTACTTTGTCTTTCCACTTGTTTTAACTCATCTAGTGTTCCTCACTTCTCTTCACGTAGGTAAATCAGAGAGAGAAAATATAAGCAAGCATTGGAACCTTCTTTGGATACCTACTTGTGTAGCTGCCCTTTTAATCTTGACCAACGACTACCACGAGCTCGTCTTCTCCGTTGACCCAAATGTGAGAGGTCTAAATATGTACGGTCCAGTATTTTATTTTGTAATTATCTACATAGGACTTCTTTCTCTATGCACTTTAGTATTTACAATGCTTCCTTCATTTAAAAATAGAAATTTAGCTTCTGTAAATCTGCCTATCTTTATACTTATCATCTGGGGCTTATATACTTTCCTATACATGATTGGTTGGAAAAATTTCGAATACTTTAAAATTATTTTTAAAAGTGCAGAATTCAATATCTTGATGGTGGTGCTTTTTATTGAGTCCTTGGTATTTATGAGGCTTCTGCCTTCCAACAGAGGATACGAATCATTCTTACAGCTTTCTTCTCTAAATATTGGGATTATGGACTTAAATGGCAAAATGATCTTCAGCCCAAAAATGTATAGAGATATCGAGCCATCTCTCATTGAAGATGCACTATCAAATCCAATCTTTATCGATGAAGATACCATGTTTGAAAGTGCAAAGATCAAGGGTGGTAAATCTTTTTGGTTTGTAGATTTTACAGATTTCAACAATCTTAAGAGAAAGCTAATCAGTATCAGCGAAGATATGCTAAGCGAAAACGAACTTCTAAAGGCAAATAACATCTTGCAGAAAAATATGGTTAAGCTGGAAGAACAAAGAGAGATTAGAAATCATATTCAAATGAAGCTAAAACCTCAGTTCGATCAGCTAAAATACATACTTATGAATCTTCCAGAAGATGAGGATTTGTTTGAGATAAAACTAAAACACGCATGTTTTCTCGATGTATATATAAAGAGGTACGCCAACTTATTTTTGATTACTAAAAATAAAAATACTTTGGATCTATCTGAGCTTAGGCTTGCATTTTGTGAATCCCTAGACTATCTGAAGCTAAGCGATGTAAATACCTATATAGATTGGGAACTTAGTGGAAAGTTTGATGCCAAGTACTGTCTTAATCTCTATGAAATTTTTCAATATGCTTTAGAATTTTATATGCCTGGTATCGACTCTCTTTATATAAATCTTTATATGGATGAGAATGCTCCAGTGTTAAGTATAAAAATTAAAGGAGCAGAGCCTAAATCTTTTTTAGATAAGTACAAATATACTTACACAAAAGATAATATCTTGATTGTAGAAGATATGGCAGATGATGAAATAAATCTATGTATATCTCTTGGAAGGAGGCAGTTATGACTCTTATAAATCTAAGCATCTACAACCTTGCTCTTCTATTTATCTTTAACACTGCCATCTTAGTTGCAAGTGTAAAGATTGTTGTCGATACAGCAAATAGCAAATTGCACGCCCAGTATTTTGCACATAGTATATTCATCTTCTCATTGAGTTTTTTCTCTATGCAAATTTTGGCAGAGATTGGAACCGGCAGACTCTACATAGCAAAACCTATGGTGGACCTTCCCGTTTACTTATTTATAATCTATGATTTGTTCCTCTGTATCCTTGAAATTATCTTTGCCATAAGTTTTATAAAAACTAAGAATAGTGTCATAGGTAAGAACTCCATCAAGGAAAGTATGGACAATCTCCCTGACGGCATCTGTTTTTCAAAACTAGATGGAACACCTATTTTGGTAAATAGAGTAATGCAGGATATTAGCTACGCAGTATTCGGAAACATGCTTGTAAATGACATCGTCTGTGCAGAAGATATAAAAAATAACAATATAAAAAAGGATGCTCGTATCTTGCAAAAGGATCCTCTAGTTATAGAAGCTTTGGGAGATATTTGGCAAATACAGATTGTCCTTCACGAAAATGTGAGGGAAACCTTGGCATATAAAATCACCCTTGAGTGGGGTCTGTACCAAGAGATTGAAGAAAAGAATAGACAGATCGAAAAGATTAACAGAAGTCTCAAAGAATATCAAAAAAATGTGGGAGAATACACTAGACAAAAGGAAATCCTGCAGGCGAAAGTCAAGATTCATGACAAAATTGGTCAATCACTAATCTATTTTAAAAGATACTTGGATATGGATAAAAAGACGAAGGAAGATCGAGATAAGCTCATAAACTTATGGATGGAAAGTCTTGTTATGCTAAACGAAAAAGAAAATTTCTTAAGTGAAAATGATGATTCTTCGAAGAATGAAGCAAAATTTGAAAAACTAATCTCCACTGCAAAAGATATCGGAGTTATAGTCCACTTAGACGGTGAAATTCCAAGGGACGAGGGCGATCTAAATCTCTTGGTCGATATAGTTCACGAGGCACTTAACAATGCTATTCGTCACGGTCAAGCTAAAAATATATGGATTACATTGCGAGAAGGAGATTTAAATATCCATTGCAAGATAAGAAACGACGGCATCCCATCTAAAGAACCTATAAAAGAAAAGGGCGGTCTCAAAAACATCCATCAAAGGATAAAAAGTTTTGGTGGCAAGATGAATATAGAACTTAATCCACAATTCACCTTGGACCTATCTTGGCCAAAAGGAGGAAACTATGACCTATAAAATAATGATAGTTGACGATCAGTTCGTCTCCAGAGAAATGTTTAAACTATATATAAACCAATGCCCAGACTACGAAGTTGTCTACTGCGTCGACACCGCCATGTTTGCAGATACCTATGTACTAAATACTAAACTGGACCTGGTAATCATGGACATACTGATGCAGGACGGTTCAAATGGCCTCGATGCTGCAGAAAAGATAAAGAAATTAAAACCAGAACTAAAAATCATAGCCGTTACAAGTATGCCAGAAGTTTCCTGGATGGATAGGGCAAAAGAGATTGGCATCGAAAGTTTCTGGTACAAAGAAGTATCTGAGGAGACAATCTTAGAAATAATCGAAAGGACACTAAATGGAGAATCCATCTATCCAATTAAAACTCCAGAGGTGAAACTGGGCATGACTAAATCCACCGACCTAACTCCGAGGGAAATACAAGTGTTAAGGCTCCTTACCACAGGAGTGGGTAACGACGAAATCGCCGATAGCTTAGGAATCTCACTAAACACAGTTAAGACCCATATCCAACATCTCTTGGACAAGACAGGATTTGCAAGTAGGACACAACTTGCAATTCAAGCGCGGGTCACTGGATTTGTAATAGAAGACGATTAAAATTTAAACCAAAAAGGGCTCTCACGAGCCCTAATTTTTTTAAATTTTCCATCAAAAAAGGACCATTGGTCCCTTTAAATGATTTCTATTTATTTTTAAAACATGGTTAAGATATATCCGTCGACAGCTGCAACGATGGTATACATTATTATCGCCCTTACAAATGAATCGATATGAGTTTTTGGATCTTGGTAGAGTGATTTGTCCGGAATTTTGGTAAATCTTATACGTTTTGTATTTCTCCACCAGATGAGATCTATTACGACTAAATCAAATATATTTAGCACCTGTCCCATTATAAATAGAGATTTGAAATTTTGGATAAAATCTCTTTGGCGGATAAATATTCCAAATATTATAAAAATTACCAAGAATACTACTAAATTCGCCACAAAGTTTCTAGTTTTACTCGTTTCTTTGAATCTTCCCTTATATTCTTCTATCTCTTGTACTTTTTTCTTAACTTCATCTGGATAGGTGGAGTAGTTTTTTAAATTCTTATGGTCGGTGCCCGTTCCCAAAAAACATAGGGTAAAAAATATGGCACACATGACCAAGGTTTCGATTAAAAGCATGTTCCCTCCTCAATTTATATTAATTATATATCAGTTTTGCAAATTTTATTTCTAAATTTTGCGACTGTTTCTTGTAATTTATATCCATTATAAAATTTATATTTGTACTTACAAAAGTTTATGTCTTATACAATCGATTAAAAAGCAGTTCATCTCCGGTTCTAAACTAAGTTTTAATTTCGGTTTCTCGTTGGAGTTTTGTACTCTAAGTATCATCTCTTCAAAGTCTTTCTTTTCCTGTTTAAGTTCTGCGATGGTTGTATTCTTTTCTTCTTCACTGTCGTATTCATCCTCCGCAGCTTCTTCAATGGTCATGTCCAAGTAGGAAATATTCTTTTCAACAAGTTTTAAGAACAAATCCTTCTTGCCCTTTATCCACAGTGTGTAGAAGTAATGATCCCAGTCGAGAGTGTAGTACTCCTCTATATTTTCTTTTTCCCAGGATTCTAGGAATTTATCATAATCCCCAAGCACATAGTAGAGGTCGAAGATTTCATAGTCATTTATTTCATCGGTGCTAAGATGGTAGTTTTCATCCATTCCAATCTTAACTTGGTCTAGATAAACTCTCGCTCTATCGATATTTCCAAGGTAGGCTTTGCAGTATGCTAGAGATAGTAATAGCCTCATTCTACTTGGATATTTTTTAAGAATCTCTCGAAAAATTGCTGAAGCAAGAATATAATTTCCTTCCTCGTAGAGGCAGACCGCAAAATTAAAAGTGTGCTCATAATCATTATCCATTTCCCTAGCAATTTTAAAATAATTTGTACTTAGATGGAGATTTTCCTTCGAATGGTCGTATTGATATTCGCTAAAATAGTAGATTCCAAGAGCCTTAGCCGTTTCCGCATAGGGAGAAATCAAATCATATGCCAACTTTAAATATTTCAATCTCTTCTCTCCGTAGTAGTAAAAGGCAAGGTCTGTGTAGATTCTTGATTTTTCATCATCGGAAAGAAGTGCAGAGTTTTCTCGGAGAAAATTCTCTAGCATTTCCACTGATCCATCATCTTTTCTAAGCTCCATCTTTGCCGAAGCAAGATTTAGTATAACATCCAAATCAAGCGGTCTCTCTTCTTTCTTTTTAAGAAGATAATTTTCCATCTTTTCAAAATATTCTACGGAATGGTCATAATCATCGAGAAAAGGCTCGTCATACCTGTCTTCATATTGAGTTTTTAAACTTCGCCAATACGCCTTTACATCCTTTAACATTTATTTTCCTTTTATATATCAAAATTCTATCGCGGTTTAATATTTAAAACTTATCACTTGCTTTTTAGCATCTACTTCCGCTTCAACCCCAAAAGGTATGATACACCTAGGAGTGGCGTGACCTACATTAATATTGTAGAGAATTGGCAGTTTCTCATTAGTTATTTCTCCTAGCAAAATTTCTTTGTACTCGTCGTAGTATACTTCGTCTTGTGGTTTTCCTATGAGCACTCCTGATAATACATCGAATATTCCATAATTCTTTAGAGCACGAATCATTTTTCTATAGAGTTCTGGGCTGGATTTCGTTTCGCTAGTTTCAAGGAGCAGTATTTTGCCCCTCCATTCATCTAGGCTTGGAAATAGTTTATATTTTTCGCACATTTCTACCGTGTCACCAAACCTATCATTTACAAAAATATTATAGATTGACTCTATGCATCCGCCTAGAATTTTACCTTTGAATGTAGAGTTGCCCCTTAGCAGTTCAAAACCAGAGTTTGGGAAACTCTCCATGCTTTGACCAAGTGCATCCTTGCTGAAGTCTTCCCTTTCTTTATACCAAAGATCGCTAGGTCTTATCTCTTCAATCCTACCCGTTTTTATTAACTCCTCAAAATATTTCTTCGTATATGGAAGCATCTCCTTAGAAAGTTCGCATACATCTGGGAGAAACGCCTGACCATAAAAAGTTTTTATTCCTACCTTATTTAGCATAAAATGGTTCATCGTCGTATCAGAAAATCCGAGAAACACTTTTTGTTTCGCCACATTTTTAAGTTCGTCATTGTCAAATAGGTATGGAAGAAGTTTATATGTATCCACCCCACCAATTGCACATAGAATCATGTCTATGGAATCATCTTCAAATGCCTGCAACAGATCCTTTGCCCTGCACTCCGGATGATCTTTTATAAATTCCATTCCTTTAAGAGCGTTCGGTAGAAATTCAACTTCTATGCCATAGTCGTTTATTCTCTTAACCCCTAAATCCACCTCATGTTTTACAAAATCTTCTCCCAAAACACCGGAGGAGAGACTTACTATTCCTATTTTTTTAATCATTTTCATCACCTAAAATTAATTTATTATTTCAATTATAAACTAAAAAGAGAGCCTGTTAAATAACAAGCCCTCAAAATGTTTTTTACATATTAGTAAGTCCGCCGTCTGATACCAAGATTTGTCCAGTGATGTTTGACGCTTGGTCAGATGCAAGGAAGAGTAGATTCGAAGCGATCTCTTCAGCAGTTGCAACCATCTTGTCAAGCTTAGGACCTCTCATGACAACTTCCATTCCCTTTTCGTCAACATTTGAGAAGTTTTCCATGATTTCAGTTGCGATACCACCAGGAGCTACCGCGTTACAACGAATCTTGTCGTTTGCATACATAGCAGCAGTGTTTCTCACAAGACCGTGGATTGCGCTCTTAGACATAGTGTAAGCCACACCAGCCTTGCCGCCTCTTATTCCCGCGATTGAAGTAGTAGCAACGATTGCGCCGCCATCCTTCATAAGAGGGATTGCACCTTTGAAAAGTCTAAAAGTCCCCTTCACATTGATATCGAAAATTCTATTTAAATTTTCTTCAGTGCAGTGGGTAATAGGTTCAAAATTGTCCATCACGCCCGCATTTGCAATAAGCACATCAAGCTTATCATTTTCATTCTTAACATTTTCAAATAGACTTTCCACGTCTTCTTTTTTAGAAACGTCGCAAGTAACAGGCACTATTTCGCCCTTGCCGCCTAGCATGTCAATTTCGTTAGCAAGAGAAAGAAGTCTTTCTTCCCTTCTAGCAATGGCATATACCTTTGCACCTTCCTTTGCCGCCATGATGCTCGCAGCTCTGCCAACACCTGAAGAAGCACCGGTAATAATAACAACTTTATTTTCAAATCTCATAATGATCCTCCCTTTAAATAATTTATTTTATATTAATACTATACCCTATTTTGAAAATAATTATCTTTAGAGTTGGTTTTGTTATTTTGCGAGTATTTTTGTAGCGGAATCAATCTGCTTCCATTTTAAAAACACTTAAGGAAAACAGTCACCCTGAGAGGCAGTCGAGTTCTGCAAATCAGCCTTCGCAATGCTCGGCTTCTTTGGAACTCTTTGCACAAGACCTGCTACGAAATCGGAGATTTCGGCTAGGGCTTCGAATGTGTATAACCCTGGTTAGGTCAAATACTGATGATTGTCCGTAGCGGAAGCAATCTGCTTCCATGCCGTTAGGCTCTGTGAAAAAAGAATTTGTTTATTGCCATGAATTTTGTGAGGTCAATCCCTCCACTTGGTCATCCTGAGCGGAAAAGGTGCTAGCCTTTGGAGTCGAAGGATCTCAAACAATATCTACTAAATATAATTTTATTCTTTTTCTCATGCTCTACGTAGAGCATCTACGTTATTTTTAAATTAAATGCTATCCGGATAGCATCAGAATAATTATTATTTCATTTGCCTATACTTGACCCTAGGAAGTTAGACCCATTCGACTTCAGAGCCTGCGGCTCTTCCGCTCAGGGTGACCGTAGTTGGGAGGCTAATTTTTTTAAAAAACTTAAGCAATACACTCATCCCGAGTGAACGCAGTGAATCAAAAATTTATTCCCAAAAAACTTTAGGAAGACAGTCACCCTGAGAGGCAGTCGAGTTCTGCAAATCAGCCTTCGCAATGCTCGGCTTCTTTGGAACTCTTTGCACAAGACCTGCTACGAAATCGGAGATTTCGGCTAGGGCTTCGAATGTGTATAACCCTGGTTAGGTCAAATACTGATGATTGTCCGTAGCGGAAGCAATCTGCTTCCATGCCGTTAGGCTCTGTAAAAAAAGAATTTGTTTATTGCCATGAATTTTGTGAGGTCAATCCCTCCACTTGGTCATCCTGAGCGGAAAAGGCGCTAGCCTTTGGAGTCGAAGGATCTGACCCATATTTAACCTACTTAAGACAGAAATCATATAAGCATTAATAAATATCTTTTACATTACCAAACCTCATTCTTTCTCCTTCCAATTTTCTTTTACGAGGGATAGGGAGGGAATTAACGTCTCTCGAAAAAACCTACGGTTTTCTCTTCGAGACTCGCAGTTTCCTCCCTTCTCCCTCGAGCTCCCTCTTCCCACCTCGCATTGGGGAGGTTTTGGTAGTGATTTTCTTATTCGGCTAAAATTTTCCAAACTCGCTTCTCAGACAGTGGAAAATTTCTTAACGCCGAAAGCAAAAATCACTTGTAGTGCCTTAGGTTGTGTCTATATCAGGATAGTGCGTAAGGATTCTATGGAATAGGTCGAATGGAGGTTTTGGTTATGAAATTTATATAATCTCAATGAATTGTTTAACTTTGTAGCGGAAGCATCTTGCTTCCACAGCCGAAGGCTCTGCACGGAAATGCCCCAGGAAGACAGTCACCCTGAGAGGCAGTCGAGTTCTGCAAATCAGCCTTCGCAATGCTCGGCTTCTTTGGAACTCTTTGCACAAGACCTGCTGCGAAATCGAAGATTTCGGCTAGGGCTTCGAACGGGTATAACCCTGGTGAGGTCAAACATTGATGATTATTCTCTTATGCTCTACGTAGAGCATCTACATTATTTTTAATTTAAATGCTATCCGGATAGCATCAGAATAATTATTATTTCACTTTCAAAGACTTGGTTAAATATAGGTCAGATCCTTCGACTTCGACGGCAAGCCGTCTTCGCTCAGGATGACTGTAGTTGGGATAGACCTTCATAGTGGAATCTGCTCTTTATAATCAACAAAAAAACAGTAAACCTACTAGGTCCACTGTTTTTAAATCCCTATTAATTCTATAAATCCTTGATATTCATCTTGTCGATTTCTGATTTTCTCTTTAATTTTTGTCTCACCGCAGCATAAATTGCAAGGAGAATTATCGTCGGGATATTGCTCGTTATAAATGCGGAAAGCACCATTGCTATACGCTGAGTTGTACTTATATCTACCGATGGCTCTACGATATTTAAAACAATAATTATTGAATATATAAGTGTTAGCCCCGGAAGTATCAGTCCTATCCATCTACTTTTCATCTTAGAAAAATAAATTTGTAAGTAGACTACTAGAGCTCCTAACAACAAATAAATTATAAAAAATATAAGTGTAAATTTCATTTTAATCCTCTTCTTTCATCTTCTTGTACTCGGATACTAATATCTTCGCCGTTTCAAAATCAATCTTGTCATTTACAGCAAGCCTTTTTATAAGCGAGATATATGGCTCGTTTGCGTTGTCTTCGCTAATTCTAATCTTCTGTATAAGCCTATCGAGTCTTAACCTCACCGTCGGATATGTTACTTCGTACTGTTTTGCAATCTCTTTTAATGAGCCAGACGCCATTATAAAATTTTTGATAAAGGATAGATCCTCGTCGTCTAAATTTGCCATCCATTCTGGAATTATTTCAATCGCCATTTCATCACCTACTTTAATTATATTAAATATAACCTTTAATTTTATTAAAGTCAATCTTAAATTTTATTTTTAATATTAAAAAAGAGAGGTCGCCCTCTCCTAGATTTTTCTATTAATATTAGACTTTTATTTTTATTCTTTTACTTTCCAATATCCATTCTTGGCACTACCTACATACCCCATTATTTTTTCATCTGTAAGAACTTTTAAATCCCTTTCAATAGTCCTTTCAGATTTTATCAATATCATGACTTATATTTTCTTTGTTTCACATCTTGACTTTTAATAGTTAGTCTTTCTGTCTCTTTTACTATACCTTAAGTACATTAATTGTCTTGTAAAATCTTTTAAAATCTATCAAAAGGAGTGCTTGATATAGATGGCGAACTTATACTCGCCTTTAACGATGGAAGTAAACTAAGCTTCGATTTTAAATCTAATGTGGACATTACTAAAATTTCTAAGTGCATAGCTCAATTTGTCCTATAAGCAAAAAATAATTGATGCCCGAAGAAATTTGAGCCTTTATTATAGTACGAAAAAAAATTATTGGAAAAAGATCTAGACAATGACAATTAATTAGTCAGTGCACTAGATCTTTTTTTATCCTTTATTAAAGACTTAAATTCTTTAACTCTCCTAAAACTTTAAGCTAAAATCATCTTTTTTAATTATTTCGTAATAGATGGATGAAATTATGAGGTTAACTAACCAACCTAAGGGAACTGCGTACCAGACCATCTCTACTCCTATTTTATGGGCAAGGGTCATAGATAAAGATACCCTTACAAAAAGATTTATGAGATTTGCTAGGGTGAAGACTCTTACATCTCCCATTCCCCTTAAAGATCCATCAACACAGTGCTTGCTTCCTACTAGGATAAAGAAAAAAGCGATGAATTTTAGATAGGCATTGGCTGTGTTTATGGCAAGAGCTGAAGAGTTTTCATTCATAAAAAAAGTCGTTATGGCAGGATAATTTATTCTTAGTATTATTAAAACTAAGAGGCAATAACAAATGGTTAATCTTAAGGATGCTCTTAGTCCTTTGCCTATCCTTTCTAGTTTTCTCGCTCCAACATTTTGAGAAGTGTAAGAAGAAACTGCGTTGCCAAGGCTTGTTATCGGAACTATAATTAGGCTTTCAACCCTCATTGCTGCAGAAAAGCCTGCCAATATTTCTACACCGAAAGAATTTACAACTGATTGAACGAGAAGCTGACCGATAGTAACGGTTGATTGTTGTAAAATTGATGGAAGGGCAAGATTTGTGACAAGTTTAAGCTCCTTAAGGTCAAAAACCCTGTCAATTTCCACATCAAATTTCCTCAAGTGCCTTATAAAAATTGCAAAAGAAAAAATAGCTGACAAACCTTGGGCTAGGAGAGTGGCGTAAGCTGCTCCCTTAATACCGTATCCTAAGTCTTTAACCATGTAAATATCCAAAATCACATTCAATACTGATGAAAATATCAAAAAGTATAGGGGGATTTTTGATTCTCCAAGAGCCTGATAGAGGGCTGATATAATATTATACATAAACAAAAATGGCAAGCCATAAAAATAAATGTCTAAATAAAGAATCGACATATCCATAATATCTGCAGGAGTATTTAAGATAGCCATTAATTTTTCAGAAAATATTAGTCCAAATATCGAAAGAGCTAAGGATAGGAATAAAAATCCTATCATGGATGTATAAATAGAACTTTTCATTCTTTTATAATCTCTTGACCCAAAATATCTTGCTATAAGAACTGAAGCTCCTGCCCCACCTCCTACTGCTATACAAATAAAAATGGTAGTTAGGGCAAAGCTTGCTCCAATAGAAGCAAGTGCTGCTTCGCCAACGTATTTACCAACGACAGCAGAATCTACTAAAGTATAGACCTGTTGGAAAAGTGAACCGATAATCATAGGCAGGGCGAATTTAATAATCGCCTTACTAGGCTTTTCATCAGTAAGATAATGATTCATATAAACTTCCTTTCTTGTTAAGAATAGCTTAATTATAGCATACTGCACTAAATTTTATTCATCACATATAGCAAGTTAAATATTAAAAAAGAGAGGTCGCCCTCTCAATATTTTCATACTAATTCTAATCAATAAAATAATTTTACTCACCCAAATATTTTACATATACTTGGCATGGATTCCATTCATCCCATAATTTCTTGAAGCATTCCAATTCTTTGTAGCCCACCGCAACGTAGAAACTATTGGTGATGTCATACTCTTCATAATGGCCTTTCTCTACGGTTTTTACCTGTGAATAGGTGTAGCCGAGTTTCTTCGCCATAGTTTCGTATTCTTCGTTTAACATCCTTCCAATGCCCATTCGATGATATTCTTTCCTTATTCCCATGACAAATATCTCGGCGCAGTCCCTACTCGTTTCGTTTAGTACGATGAAACCTACCGCCTCATCGTCTACAAAGGAAGCGATGAACGGTTTCGACTCGGATTCATTTATATAGTCTTCTGTGCTCTCTGGCAGACCAAACCATTCTGGTAGGTCTGTCAGGATTTCTCTTGCTATTTTTTCTTTTTCTTTTTTATCTAAAATCTCTTTTATTTTTATATTCATTGCAATTCCCTACTTTCTAAAATCATCTGATTCTTTCACATCTACCAACGCCAGCAGAAGCGTCATTATAAATAGCATAAGTGCAAAGATTCCATAAACAGGAACTGCTTGTATGATTTCAAGTTTTATAAGTCCGCCGATGCAGTAGGCGTATATACTAAACCAAAATATAATGCTCGTCCAATCCTTTTTATTTCCAAAGGTTAGATTTTTTCTCTGTGCTAGAATTTCTCTTATAAGTCTTATTAAAACGAATATCCATATGCCAAGAAATGCTAAGACCGAGAACCATTCATAGGTTATTTTGTTTAAATATAGCGATATAAAGCTACAAATTCCTACGAAAGCTACTCCTCCTATTCCAATGAGCATTGATCTCATTAGATTTAATTTTTCATCGATACCTTTTTCCCAACTCTTTAATGTCATATACACGATTGACGGAACTTCAAACATGTATCCGAGAAAGTTTACCCAGATTACGCTCATAAACATGTGATGATTGATATCTAGATTAATTGGACGACCATCCCACACCCAGAATCCTCCATCGAGTCTGATGGCAACCACATCGAGAAGAAGATCCATGCTAACTATGAGCCATCCACTTAGTAGCGCTGTCATAATCTTTGTTAGAGAAAACTTCTTCGCTATTCGAAGTGCGCACACGGTTATTCCGCCCCACATAAGTCCGCCGAAAAATGGAAATTGGTATGGTACAAAGCCGATGCTTATGTAGAAAGCGTTGCTGTAATGGTAGATGTCTGTAAGCCTAACCGCCAGTAGTTCTAAAGAGAACCCAGCAATTGCCCCCGAAATCAAAAGTCCCAGCTCTCTATAATTTTTATTTTTTAAAATATCTATAAGTAATATAGCAACTATAAAATAACATATGATTTCAAAACTATTTATCCAGTTCATACAACTCTCCATAAATTTATTTTCTAATTGAAGCTTAAGTACCATCTAACGCAATATCTAAAACAATATTATCAATAATTCTTTTTTCTCTCAAGGTCAAAAAAAGCGAAAGATTTCTCTCTCGCACATTTGTTAATATTTTCGTCTATTCATTTCCATCTGTCAATTTAACAGATCTTAAATTAAGTTCTACTTTTAATTTTTTAAAGAATTCGCTCATATTATAATTCTTTTGAAAACACAAATTAGTTTCTACCATCAACTTATCGTCCGTATCCTCGTCAATCGAAAACCTGTGATCAAAGAGTTCCGTCGGCACTTCGCTACACATGAGATCTCTACAAATAATCCCAAACGGCAAATTATTATAATTATTGAGCCGATTGATTTTAAATTTCTATTATACTACAATAAAATCAATCTTTATGTTGTTTCAATATCCTATTAGAAACTTTTACAATTTTCTTTTTAAGGAGGACATATTATGAATAAATTATGTTGCAAGAGAATCTATGAAACTCCAGCAGAAACTGACGGGTTTCGTATTCTTGTAGACAGACTTTGGCCGCGAGGAATAAAAAAAGAAAAAGCTGATATCAATTTATGGGCAAAAGAAATCGCTCCATCGAACGAACTTCGAAAGTGGTTTTCTCATGATCCTGAAAAATATGATGAGTTTAAAGAACTTTACACAAAGGAACTAAATAGCAATCCACAGTCGCAAAAGTTTAAGGATCTGTGCCTGCAAAAGATAAAGGATTTAAATGTGACATTGCTCTATGCCGCAAAAGACGAAAAATATAACAATGCCGTTGTTTTAAAAGATTGGTTGGATGAATAGAAATTATAAAAAATCAGCAGTATTCTCGACTGCTGATTTTTGCTTATTTTTTCAAAATTATCCTAAAAATTTATAGTTGCCATAAAACATGACAAAGGCTGCCACAAGTATAAATATATGCCAGATGGCATGATTGTAGGGGATTTTCTTTATTGAATAAAAAACAGCTCCTATGGTATAGAAAAGTCCGCCAAGCAACAAAAATATAATATAGCTCATGCCAATATACTTATAAATCTGATATATAAGAAGAATAGATATCCATCCCATTGCCATGTATATGGTCATAGAAGCCTTGCTTATTTTATCTTCTTTACCTGTAGTAAATGCAATTATGTTCATCACTATGCCCGATAGTGCCAAAATCCAGATTAAAACAAATATAACTATGGCAAAAGTAGATCTTAAACCAATTAGGATAATTGGAGTATAGGAACCTGCAATCGTAAGATAAATCACCCCATGATCGATTGCCCTAAAGACCGTCCTTGCTAGTGGATTTTTCATAGAGTGGTAGAGACTTGATGATAAAAACATGATGGCTATGGCTATAAAATAGATTAACCACGCCAAAAATCCAATCATATCTTTGCCCCGATAGGCTTCAAGGACTACCGGTAGGAAAAATATAAGGCTTAGGATAAATCCTAAGATGTGGGTAGCTATATTTAAAGCTTCCTCAGACTTGCTATATTTAATAATTCTCATCTTTATCCCCACCTCCAATATTTTTAATATTCTTTAAATCATTTTATTCCAAAGTAAGAAGAAGCGCCATCTTAAACTTCTTTGTAGCCTTTACAGAATGGCGACCACCCTTCGCAAAGTGGAAATTTTCGCCTGCACAGACTACATGGTCCTTTCCCTCATAGCTTATGACAGCTTCGCCGTCCAAAGCGAAGATGATTGCCTCTCCGGGAGCGGCATGTTCCGAAAGCCCTGTGCCTTCATCAAATGCCATCACGACGAATTTCATCTTGTCATTATGCACCACATCCATGTTGACGATCTTGCCTTCTCCATAAGGAACAAGATCTTTTAATTTAAAAACTTCTCCTGCTTTAATTTTTTCGTTCATAATACTCTCCTTTCTTACAGATATTTCTGTATACACACTGCCTTCTGCAGTTCTCATCCCCATAGGGGTGTTCGTCAGCGTTAAGATACTTTCTCCAACTTGCAATTTTTGCAAGAAATTATCTTTTCCATAAACCTCCAAGCTTCCCTCTGCAACGATTATTAGCTTGTGGTAAGGATAAATCTCCGCGCTTATGTCCGTATTCTTAGCCAGTGAAAAATACGTAATGGAGCTTTCTCCACCATAGATTTCTTTTGAAATGGTACATCCTGGAACCGACGGATTATCCTTTCCTATGGAAAAGACTTCACCTATTTTTTCTTTCATTTAATCACATCCTTTTTTCAGTAATAGTGATTTTACTTTTAATCTTTCCACGATTCACACAAATTTTAATTTAATTATTATTTCGAAATACGCCATCTTCTGTAACAGTTATAGAAAACCTGTGATCAAATGGTTCTGTCGGCACTTCGCCACACATGCGCTCTCTGCAAATAATAGCAGCCGGCACATTCTTATACTCATTGAAAAGAGTGTCGTAAAACCCACCGCCATGACCGAGACGATTGCCCTTATGATCTGCAGTAAGACAAGGAATTACAGCAAACTCAACCTCATCCATAGGAATAAGCTCCGAAGACTTATCCGGCTCATAGAGTCCGTAGTATCCGCGTTTTAATTCATCAAGGGAAAATATTCTTCTCGCTTCCATAACTGCTTTTCCAACACAGAGCGGAACCGCAAGCCGCTTGCCGTCTGCAAGCACCTGGTTAAGAAAAGGTCTAGTGTTGATCTCATGCTCCACACCTACAAAACAAAAGACAGTCTTCGCATCTTTATATTCAGGAAGTCCTAAGAGTAACCGAGTAATCTCTCTGTCCGCATCAATTTTGTAACTCTCCGGAAGTGCAAGGGACTTAGATAGCATCTTTTTTCTCAAATCTTTTTTATTTTTTGTATGTTACTTTTTTCTTCAAACTTCATATCAAAATCCCTTTCAAGAATCATAGCAAACTAAGGCATCTATTTTTGCTCAAAACAGAATCAAAGCATAAATTCTACTAATTGATTTTATATTTCAATTATACTACAATAAAAACAAAAGCTACGTTGTAATAACAACTAAATTAGCATTTTATAAATGATTCTCATAGAATGAGAATATAAAAAGGCTTCTAGGTTTGTGAGCCTAAAAGCCTGTGGAAATAATTGCTTAATTTATATATATGAGCTCTCTACTTTTCTTTATTCTTTATAAGTTTGTCACAGAGAGGTAGTAGCTCTTCTAATCTATCGACGATTCTTTTTTGTTCTGCTAGTAGTGGGAGAGGAATAGTTTGATTGCTTATTATTTCTTTGCTAATTACTCCTTGTTTTTGGTGTAGTCATGGGTTACTCCGTCCCGTTCAATTTTTATTTTTTCTCATTATTTTTAGTGTTTCTTTAAATTCTTTTGTCTTATTTGTTCTAATTTTTCATAATCTCCCCCCTATGCTTCTTAAAGTAATTATATCACTTCCATCCTATCTTTTTGTTGGAATAACAGGGGAATCCACGCTTTTAATTTAACTATTTTATTATTTCCAAAGTTTATATTGGCACATCTTCTCCCGGATATGTGTTTTATAATACTCTTTTAATTTTATTCTTGATGTTTCTAAATCTTCATTACGAAGCATTTTTATGCATACTTACTAATTATAATTACAACAGTTTCCCCATTTATTAATGTGAAATCTCTCCTAAATTATTCTGTTAGACTTAAGATCATTTTAAAATCAAACACTTATCATCTAATACAAAGGTCACAAAACACCAACTAAAAAAAGGACACCGGAGTGCCCTTTTTAAATAGATAGTGGATTATTTTGATGTTTCTCTTTTAATTATTACTTCTTTTGTAGTTCCATCCCAAATGATGTCTTTGCCATCTACTAGTCCTAGTGCTCTTGCAATATTTGCAATTGGAAGCATTGTTCTATTGCTCTTAAGAATTGGTTTTACATCACTTTCGAATACTGTACCATTTACAATTATTTGATTTGTATCCACTGGTATTTTAACTACTGTGTCTTTATCTGTTAAGATTACTGTTCTAGTTGGATCATCCCATTCTACCTTAAATCCTAGTGCTTCTGCTACGAATCTAATAGGGAGCATGGTTCTATTGTTTGATATAAATGGTTCTACGTCCATTGCCACTTCTTTTTGAACACCATCTACTGTAACTACAAGTTTTTTTGAACCGATAACTAGTTTGGTAACCATCTTTACTTCTACTGGAACTTTTGTTTCGCTAATTGGCTTAGATGGCTTAGTCTTCTCAGACCCACCATAGGCAAAAAAGAACGGATAGCTAGGCATATATCTTCTATGAGAATCATCGTCAGCGCTTGGCCTATCATGACTTTCTCCACCAGGAATAGCCGGATCTTCTTTTAGACTAACAAATACTAGGGTTCCATTTTCAAAATAAGTATTATCTGCCAATTTAGCATAGACAATAGGCTTAATGATTTTTGCGCCTGCTGGTAGCTTATTTATTTTTATTTCATAGCCACCATCTACAGTCTTAACCTCATAATCAGCACTAGGTACTTCTTGTTTTTTATACTTTGGAGTAGGGGTGCTAGTGGCATCTACTCTTGTAGGTTGAGGTATGGACTTAAAGTCTTCTTCTTTAACATAGTTTAGTTTAAAGAAAAATTTATCATTTTCTCCAATTTTACCTGCACCTTGTAAACTACTTTTAATTTTAATTGTATTGTCTTTCAATGCAGTATATTTTTTTCCATTATGAGGATTTACTTGGTCTTTTGTTCCTAAAACTTCATAGTTTACTAGGGCTTTCTTAGTAAAATCTCTAAATATACCTGATTTTTTACCATTTACTTTTTTATATGGAATTTTTTCCATTTCCTCTAATTCGGCTTGATTTATTTCTTTTTTTACTAATAAATCCTTTGCCCTTTTAATGGCTTTTTTAATATCGTCCTTTACATTTTCATCTTGATATTCAATAGCAGGATTATCAACTACGTCTTCATTGAAAGACTTCATATAGGTATCTAATACTTCTTTAGCCTTCTTTAGTCTTTCGGAATCCACCTTGTTTTTACCGGCTTCAGTGTTTTTTTCTTCTGCTTCTTTTACTATTTTATCAATAGCAGCCTTGTCTTGTGCCTGATCAATTTGTTTCTTAGCTTCTTCTTTTTCTGTGTCACTTAAGTCAGCTAATGAATCAATTTCGGATTTTGCATTTTCTTTTGCTTGGAGTATAGCTTTTTTTGCTTCTTCGCGTTTTGGATCTTCTGATTTTACAACTGTGTTTATAATTTTATCGTCCACGTAATTAACTTTAAAAGTATATGTTACACCGTCTAATTCATATTCAAAAGTCTCACCTTCTTCAACGATTGAATCATTACATGACTCTTTTGCAGTATAATTAAATTCTTTTTGGTCAATATAATAAGTTGGCAATTCTTTAAACTCAGCAGTTTGTGCACCATTCGAAACTATTCTATAATCTTCCTTTTGCTCACCATTTGCATAGAGATGAACCTTTACAACTGGTTTTTGTTTTGGAAGCTTTAATTCACCTTCAGCTTTCCATTCGACAGTAAATTGCTTTGTTGTATAATATTTTTTAATAGGATCTTGTCCGCCTTGTCCTTCAACCAATTTTAATTTTGGTAATTCAGCATTTTTAACTTTAGTTCCTACAAATGCATCTCTACCAACAACCTCAAGCTTCGGTGCAATTAGAGTGATCTCCTTGTTGTTGTTATTGTCGTTTGCCAAGCCATACCAGCTAATAGCCTTAAGTTCAGGTAAATAAACCTCGCCCTCAATCATGTTGTTTTTTAAAGCACCTACATCAATAAGCTCGAGCTTTGGTGCATCAATACCAGTAATTTTGTTACCTTCAAACGCAAAGCTATCTACCTTCCATACATTAGGTAGAGAAATTTTACCAGAGATTTTATTGCCCTGAAATGCACTTGAACCAATATATTGCAAGCTGCTTGGAAATTTAACATCAGTCAGCCCTTTATTTTCAAAGCTGCCATCCATAATAGCTTCAACACCTTCAGGGATTATGATTTTTTCCGGTTTGTTATAATTCTTATTAAGCCAACTTCCCCTATCTAGACTCAAGGTTTTAAGTCTAACTGTTTCACCATAATTATAATATTGATAAGTCCCGTTAGCTTTCTTTACAAGACGAACCAAATCATATTCTTTATAAACAATAGAATAATCGCCGTCACCATACGAATATTCTGTTAAAGTGTAGTATCCGTCTTTATCTAGTTGTGGACCTCCATATGCCAATACATTTGCGCTTAGTATCACATTGAAAAAAATAAGCGCTGCGACAAGAGTCGCAAAAAAATTCTTTTTATTCATCATGCCTCCTCGAGCAAAATTTTTGTGAAAACACAAATACGCTCAGAAATAATTTTACAACCTATCATTCAATACAATTTATATATTTTTAGTGTAATTTATAAAAAGCCTTAGAGTTTTATCTAAAGCTTACTTCATATGTTTTATAGCTATCCTTTGATCGGGCGCCTTTGCCAAATGTATAGGGCTTGTTTGGAAGAAAAGTTTATTCGATGTTGGATTCGTTGCGTTAAAGGTTGTGTCGATGTAGTAGGTTTCATCACCGATTTTTACGTAGTTCCATCTGTGTTTCATTATCTCGCTGCTTATACAACCGACTTTTAAGCCAATTGCTTCTCCTAAAATAAGAAAAAGCTGAGCAAATGCAGCACAGGTGCCTTTTTGGGTAATAGCTGCGGCAAGGGCGGATCTGGATCTGTGTTCTTTGTCATAAGTTATATTCTCTGTAATATATTTGTTTAGAAATTCAATCTTTTCTAAATCAGTTAAGCCTTCTGCTTGCTTTTTTATCTTTTCTTCTAGATCCATCAGATCTTTAAAATATCTTTTTTCTGCGAAGAATTGAACCAATAGTTCGCATTCGTAGTAATCGGATTTAGGTTTTATGTCTTCGAGTCTTACTACTAGGAGATTGTTTAATGTTGCACTACTTGGGATTAAAAACTCTTTGTCTACCCCATGTCTTCCTTTAGTTTGTTCTAAAAAGATTTTTAATTCTTCATTGATGTTTATAGTAATCGGTTTATATGCTTCGTTATCGCCCGCTTCATAGAAAACATCTTTGGCAACTTGTCCGAGCTCTTCTTTTGTGGTCAAAGTTTTCATTATCTTTTGCTCCTAAGTAAGTCTTCTTTATTATTAGATAAAATTTCTATAATTATTATCGTCTTATATTTTTATTTTAAAGTTTGATTATATTTCTTTTAAAAATTTTAAAGCCAAGTACAATTTTCCAAGATCATGGTTTGCGCTATGGAGTTCCTCAACTTCATAAGAACTCTCATTTAATACATCTCCTGCTTCAAGGAAGTTATACAGTTCAAATCCGTAAAAATCACAAGCCGCTTGAACTCCTGCAAGTTCCATTTCTACTGCTATGCATCCTTCCGACTTTCTCTTTGAAACGAGTCCGCGAGTCTCACGAAGCATCACGTCTGTGGTCCAGACTTTTCCCTTAGTATATGGAGCTCTTTCTCTGATAAAAAATTCTTCAACTTTTTCATGGTTTTTAATATCCAGATAATCTGAAGGAGGTGCATAATAATAAGATGCTCCCTCACCTCTATAAGCCTCTGTTGGTATAATGTACTTTCCAAAAGTCTTTTCCTTGTCAAGACTGCCACATGAGCCAAACATAATAAATTTATTTGCGCCTGTAATCCAATTGACTTCTACACAACCTCCTGAAGCAAGGGCTGAACCCATCATGCTAAGATAGAAGGCAAATTCTTGACCTTCAAAGCTACTTTTATATATTGGCATTGACCCATTTACAGATTCTATATTGCCAATTTTTTCGCACTCAAAATTATCGAGTAAATATTCTAGTATGCTTTTCGAAAATATTACCAAGCATTTTTCTGCAATATTTTTCTTTTCTCCGTAAAAGTCTTTTAGACTTATAACTGGCTCTGTGTCTTTATCGAAACTTTCTATTATCATAATTAACTATTAATTTCTAATACCTTTCGTTTTTTCTATTTTTTATTGCATCTTGTACATTTTGGCGAAATTTTTATTCGCAAAAATAATCTATTAAGATACTTTTTTCGCAATCAGTACACCAATCGGCGCAAGTCCTCCATGCACCAATTTCATTTCAACTACTGAAAATCCATATTCCTCAACAAAATCTTCAAATTGTTTTTTATTCCATTCTTGGTACATTTTAAATCCTGAAATGGACATCAAACTCTTTAAAATTTTTCTTTGTTTTCCCTCTTTCCATAGAAAAGTAGGAGCAAACAAAGTCCCGTTAGGTTTTAAAACTCTATGTATTTCTTTCATTGCAAGGTCTGGATTTGGCATGATATGAAGTGCATTAGCGATTAGCACACTATCAAACTTTTCATCCGCAAAAGATAGCGATGTTGCATCAGCTACTTCAAATGTGAGGTTTTCATATTCCCCATGCTTTTTCGCTTCCAGAATCATTTGTTCGGAAAAGTCTGTCCCTATCCAAGTTTTAGTATGTTGCGCGAGACTAAAGGAAAGTTGCCCCGATCCACAGGCAAGTTCAAGCACATCCATATCTTTATCCAAATGAGGACTTATGTATTCGCAAACTCTATCATAAGCTCCTTTATCTTTTTTCATAAATGGAGCATATAGCTTTGCAAATTTATCCCAGAATTTTTTATTGCTTTTATCATTCACTTTCAACACTCCTTTTAAATAAATTACTGTATTAAGCTTTAAATATTATTGGTAGGTTAAAGCGTCCCAAAACTTTACCCTTTACCACTACATCTAAATAATTTAAGATAAATTTTGTATAAAAAATGGCATTTCACAAATTTGGGCAGATTTAAAACTTTTGTAAAAGTCATTAGCATCTTTATTTGTAGCTCTTATTAATCTAAACTCATCAATATTATTTTTAACACAATCTTTAGCCATTTCATCAAAAAGTTTTTTTGCTATACCTTTATTTCTACTCTCCGGTAGTACATAAACCCAGTCAACATAACATATTCTATATCCATCTTGGAAACAAGAATAAAAATGATATTCTATTCTTCCGACCACATTATTTTCGCACATAGCAAGTATTGAATTGCTTCTTTTTGTTAGTTCGTCATCCAATCTATCTAAAAGTTCTTCTTTGTTAATGTCAGATGAACACATAAGCTCCGGTTCCAATTTAGTAGCCAATGATAAATAATCATAATACTTATTAAAATTATCTTTGTTTAGTTTTTCAAAAGTATATTCCATAATTTACCTCTTTTTTGATATTCTTGCGATTCTCTCACGATTATTTTCTATTACTCTTGATAATATTATACCAAATATAATTATGGTATTAGTTAAACTCATTTTAAAATTATAAGATGCCCTATAATAGTAAGTCATATTTAGAAATAACCCCCATATCTTACTTATTTTAAAATTAGTTTTCTAGCTTTTCCATTCAAGTATTTAACCAGTTTTAATTCAAGTAATTATCCGCAGTCCATTTAAGCAATTGTCCTGTTTTAATTCAAGTGTTCGGTCGCTTACTCTATGTTTATTTAGGATATAATTCTTAATGAACAGGTTCTTGCCATGGGTAGTGGTTTTTTTACAATCAAAAGAAACAACTTAATCCGCTTTAATATAAGCGGCTTGTCTGGTACTGTTATTAAAATAATTTACTATAGTATTTTTGATTTTTATTGATTAACTTGAACTTAAAAAATGAGGACTTATGCTACTAGGCATAAATCCTCTAATCTAAATTTTCCTGCTCAAAGACTTTAATATTTCTTTCTATCAATTATTTAATTTCCATGATTCTGCCTTAGCTTTTGGAAATTAATCTTCGTTGATGTCAATGAGAATTGGACAACACCTTCTAAAATGTATATTAGGATGAAATAATAAATATTGCGCTAGTAAATTTTACACAATATTGTGGACTTGACTTATTTTTTATTATTGCATATAATGATAATGATAATTAAAACCATTTTAAAGGAGAAAGAAAATGACAAAATTAAACACATATCTTGCAAATCTTGCAGTAATAAACATTAAATTCCATAATCTACATTGGAATGTAGTAGGCTCTCAATTTGTATCTGTACATGAGTATCTTGAATCTGAATATGATAAGGCTGGCGAAAGACTTGATGAAGTTGCTGAAATCATCAGAATGTCTGGGGAATTTCCAGTTGCTAATTTAAAAGAATATTTAGAAATTTCTACAATCAAAGAGATTGAAACTTCTAAAGAAATATCTATTAAAGAAACATTAGAAATAGTCCTATCTGACATAAAACTTCAAAAAGAATTGGCCCTACAGATTAGAAAAGAAGCAAATGAAACTGATGATTTCCCTGTAGCTAATGCTATGGAAGAGCATATTGAGGACTACAACAAACAAATTTGGTTTATTAATTCAAGTCTTAAATAGGCAAAATTAACTTTTGTAAAACTATGAATTACTATCATTTTTCAATTATAAAATAGCCCGCCTGGCTTATTAAGGACTCCCTCTACGGAGTAATAGGCAAGGCGAGAGGGCAAGACCCAGTGTGAGACGGGTCTATAGGTATTTTTGTGTATCAACCTAAATCCTAATAAAAGGATAAGGGTTGATACATTTTTTTATGTAGAATATTTGTATTGGTGTGTATAAATTTGAAAAACAGAAAAATAAAGGCAGCCCGAACTGCCGATTTATCTTTCTACACCTTTATTATGGCCTTTCTTACTTGACTTAGTTTTGTCGTCTGTTTTAAAGCTTTATTTGTCCTAATGTGTTTTTTTATCCTTATCTTGACTTTTACCTGTTTTTTGATTTTAGGAGCTTAGAACACAAAATACGGACATTTTTATGTTCCTTTCCGCTAATTTCAATACTTAGTCTAAAATTTTAATAAAATCCCCTTATTTTAAGGTTCCTAAAACTTTTGTCTTGTCAACAAGGTGGACAATTAGCATAAAATTTATCTTATAAAGTAGAAAAAGGACACCTAAGTGCCCTTTTTAAATAGAAATGGATTATTTTGCAATATTTCTTTTAATTATTACTTCTTTTGTAGTTCCGTCCCAGATGATGTCTTTGCCATCTACTAGTCCTAATGCTCTTGCAACGTTTGCGATTGGAAGCATTGTTCTATTGCTCTTAAGAATTGGTTTTACATCACTTTCAAATACTTTACCATTTACGATTATTTGATTTGTATCCACTGGTATTTTAACTACTGTGTCTTTATCTGTTAAGATTACTGTTCTAGTTGGATCATCCCATTCTACCTTAAATCCTAATGCTTCTGCTACAAATCTAATAGGTAGCATGGTTCTATTGTTTGAAATAAATGGCTCTACATCCATTTTCACTTCTTTTTGAACACCATCTACTGTAACTACAAGAGTCTTTGAACCGATAACAAGTTTAGAATCCATCTTTATTTCTACTGGAACTTTTGTTTCGGTAGCTAGCTTGCTTTCAGGTTTTGTTGGTGTGAAAAATTGTAGTGACCAGAATGGGTTGTAATTATAAGTTGGTTCCCATGGATTTTGGTCTCTTCCAGTTTCAGGAACTTTATTGTTATTTTCTTTTTCTGCTTCTGTAATTATGTCAATTACATTTGCTTTTGAAGTAGCACCATCTATTTTCTTAAGAATATCAGCTTTTTCTTCTTCAGTTAAGTTATCAAGTGCAGCAACTTTAGATTTTGCTTCTTTTTTAGCATCTGCTAATTTTTTAACTTCTATTGCTTTTCTTTCATCATCAGCTGCCGCTTCTTCTTTTCTAGTCTTATCAAGGTCAGCAGCTTCTTTATTTATTTTTTCAATTTGAGCTGGATCTTGGGCTTTTTTAATCTTTTCTATAAAGTCTTTCTTTTCTTCTGGCAACAATTTTTGCAGTTGATTTATTTTATTTTCGCCATCTTCTATTGCCTTTTCAAGTTTTTCCTTGTCAGCTTGTATTAACTTTACAGGATTAATTGTCACAATCCAGGCATATTTTCCTGCTATATTGCTATAAAAATCATCCTTTACTCCTATTGTGTTTTTATTTTGAGCCTTGTACTTGTACGTGTTTTCTCCTACTTTTTCTATGAAATCTGCTTCCAAGTTATAGCTCTTGCCGCTGCAGTCTTTTAAAACTAGAGTAAAGGGATTTTTTTCTGGGGTGAGCTCTATTCTTTGATCGTTTGTGGCCCTGGCATAGGTATAGCCTCTGATTCTATTTTTCAAGGGTGAGAAGTCACAAATTCTATTATTTGCAAAGGAAAAGTTTGCAAAGACTTTGTTTCCTTCAAGGGCCGAAACATCTTTTATGTTGTTGTTTTCCAATCTCAGATATGTGATACCCGGCAAATTTTTCAAAGTGCTTATGTCTTCTATTTCATTGTCGTATAGGCTCAAATTCTCTAACTTGCCTAGATTTTTCAAGGGACTCAAATCTTGAATCTTGTTTTTGCCAAGATTAATAAGCTTCAAATTTTTCAGATTTTGCAAGGAAGTCATGTCTTTAATCTCGTTGCTTATAAAACTTATGGATTGCAGACTGGATAGATTTTCTAAAGCACTGATATCTTCTATATAATTTGAGTCCATGTTTATAGTCTTCAAGTTTTTTAGAGTCTTGATAGGACTTAGATCTCTTATTGAGTTTTCAAAAAGAGTCAAGCTCTCTAGGTTTGTTGCCTTTTCAAGTCCTTTTAAGCTCACCAAGTACATGTTTTTTGTGATGCTTAGATTAGTAAATAGAGACATTTCGTCTTCGAAGATTTCATTTTCTGCTTGGGGCTTTTTGTAAGTTTTAGAAAGCGTAGCAGAAATTTCTCCTCCGTATCCGTCCTTAGACTCAAAGTCTTTTTCTCCAGATTTTAATATTTTCAAAAGGGCTTCTTTGAGGACAGATATATTTTTTAGCGTGTCGTCTATTTCAAAATCTACCCTTGTTCTTTGGCTTGGTGGAGTCGGCGTTTCTTCCTCATTGTCTCCGCCTTCATTTGGGTTTGGCTTTTCGTCTTCATGCTCGGGAAGAGCAGATGCATCTATATTTATTATCCATGTTGGAGTTCCTGTATCATTAGCTTTTCCTATGTTTAGTACAGTATCTTCTGGCTTTTGTATGAATTTGTAGATGCCATTTTCGCCTTTTTCTATTATGTTTTGATAATCTCCGTTTAAGCTAGATCCGAGTCTTGCCTCTTCCAGATTATAGCTTCTGCCTTCTTTGTCAATTAAGTTTAGGCTAAAGGCATTTTCTTTTAGCTTGATGTCGATATTTTGCTTGCCAAAGGCGAATTTATATTGTGAGAAGCTCAAGTCTTTTATAGGCGAAAAGTCTTTTATTTTATTTTCATTGATATATAAAGTCTTTAATCCTGCTAAGTTTTTTAGTGGGGCTATGTCTTCTATTTCATTAGAATTAACTTTTAAAATCGTCAAATTTTTAAAGTCTTTTAAGAAATCCAAACTTTTTATTTTGTTTGCTTGCAAGGCTAGCTCTGTGAGATTAGTCATTTTTTCTAGACCTTTAGTGTCTTTTAGATCTTTTCTCCTATAAGTGAATTTCTTGAACATTTTCATTTCAAAGTCATATAGATCTTCGCTATCTTTATCCTTTTCATAGTTGGGATTATCTAAAACTATATCAGGTTTTAACGGGCCTCTACCCCTTCTTGTGGAATGATTCTTGTTTTTTAAAAGGTCTAAAATAAATTCTTTTAAATCCTCATCTCCAAATTCAACAACCTCTTTATTTACTTCTATATCTTTTTCTACTTGGAAATTAAAGCTATCAGATTTTACTGGTTTTAAATTATCTGCCGAAATACTCAGATAAGCTTCATAAGCTTCGCCCACTTGGCTTTTTGCTTTTAGTCCTTCTTTGGGCTTTATTTTGATTTCTAAGCTGGAACCCTTTATGAGATTGACATCTGCAAACTCGCCTTCAACTATGTCAAAAGATGCCTTGTCTTTGCCTTCCAGGCTGATGTTTAGCTTGCTTATATCTGTGTTACCTATGTTTTTTATTTCCACCTTAAGTGGCTTTATTTCTTCAAGCTTATAATTTTCTTTTGCTTTTTCAAACTTGTCTAAGACAGATACTTGCACCGCTGGCATGTCTATTTCTTTTGTCAAAGCACCTAGAGTGAAGTTTTTGTCTATGTTGTAATATGATTCGCTTTCTGGTCCATTATAAAGGAAGGACACATCTTGATTACTTTGGTAGTCGTAACAAGAAATAGTCTTTGCGTTGCTTCTGAATTTTAGGGCAAACTTGTCCTTAGATAGACTTATGTCGTCATTTACTTTTATGGTATAAAATCCAGCGTGACTCAAGTTTCCACTTGCTATTTTTTTCCAATTTGAATTCTCTTTTATGATGAGCTTTTTAACTTCTCCTCCCTGATAGTTGAAAGTTCTCTCTTTAGTTTTAAAATTGTCACTATCTTCTGTCATATATATCTCATACCATACTGGAGTATTAGAGCTATTATAAAACCTCACATCGGTTAGCTTTTCAGGCTCTTTGGTCTGTCTTTTGTAGATGTTTATCGCTCCGTTGGCATTGGTTCCATTTCCAATTTCAGTTCTGTTGCCCTTGTAGTCAGAGTAGGTATAGATGTGGGTAGACTTATCTTTAGCATCTTCTATTCTTGGAAAGATGAATAGGGGATCTCTTTTCCCTTTAGTAAAGGAGTCATAGGATATCCACATAAATCCATCTTCCTTTTCTCCGATTTTTTTCTTACCCCAAGAATTTTTTACTAAAAAAAGCTCCCGTAGCTTCTTCATTTTTCTTGTTGATGATTTTCATTTCATCATCCCAACCCACTATTGTGACTTGGTGGTTGACTATAGCCCTTTTGCCTAAATTTCCAAAATCTTGTATTTTAACTCTGTGATACTTGTCGTTAGGGTTGGTCTTTTCATATCCATAAGCATCAATAAAACCGTCATCATTATAGTAGCCACTCGCAACAGAGCCGTATTCCATGACACATTTTTTTATATTATCCACGTTGCAATCTAGCTCTATCATGTCTGGCACATAAAATTCGTGCAATTGTTTGTCGGCATCACCCATGAGATTTACTGCCCTATTGTCAAAAGTTCGGCTACCTGCTCTTGGATTGTTCTCTACGATTTCGTATTCTTTAGCATTTTTTTCTTGGACAGGTCCTGCCAGTCTTGAAAAATATCTCATTGCAATTAGATTGTTGCCTCCCGTTTCCAAGTCCACATCCTTAGATGCATTGTATGCCATGTGTCCTTCAGAAAAATCAAATTCTCCCTTGCCTTCTTTTAGCAAAAGAGTTTCAATAGTAGAAAGAGATGAGAAGGCCCAACAAACTCCAGCCATGTACTGATTTTTTACAGGGCTTATAATATTTCTTTCTCTCGAATCATATTTTTGGGGAAACCCTGCTTCCCTTAATTGATCTAAAGACCTTCTCTTTCTAATTCTAAGATTACTTTCTTCCCTTACATTTATGTATTTTTCTGGGATATATCCGTAAATAAATTCGTCCTTGTGATTGATGTAGTATGTGTATTCTGGGTTTAAGACTGGTTCAGTTATATTTTCGTTTAGATTATAGATTTCGTCTTGGTTTTCATCTCGAAAATACATACTCTCTGCATAAGTACCACTTCCCAGAGAAGATATACTTATAATTAACGCTATCAAGAGCGCAAACATTCTTTTAAAATTTCTTTTCATTTATTCCTCCTTTTTTTAATCCTTGGTTAATTATATCGTTAATTGATAAACATTGTCAATTGTATTAAATTTGTCGGAAATTTTTAATTTCCAAGTCCTTTTCACCTTACTTATCAATAATCTAATTCATAAAACCTGAACGAAGTTAAAGCTAATGCTTTTTTATATATAATAAAAGGTTATCAATTTTTTTCCATAACAATATCTATTAGAGAGTTACTCCCCCAACAGATATTATAGAGTCTTTATTTGCCCTAATATGTTTTTTTCATCCTTATCTTGACTCTTTACTTGTTCTTTTGATTTTAAGAGTTTAGAAGACCAGATACTAATATTTTTGTCATTTTCTTAGCTATCAATATTTGTTTTTAATCGTCCAAATGTTTTAACAAAATCTCTTTGTTTTATTTCTATAAAGCTTTTGTCTTATGTACTAGGTTAAGCAATTTACATGCAATTTATTTAGTTTTAAATATTCTAAATGTAAGCAAAAAAAGAGTAGAATAATTCCACTTCTCTTTTACTTAATTTTTCTTGTCTACAATTTGCCAGACAGCGTCTGTTAAATTGCATCTCCTGTCGTCAGGTCAAGTTTCATAGGATTTTTGGTCTTTCTAACATTTGTCATTAGTGAAATTCTAAAGTTCTCGTACTCGTCTTCTTCTCTTATGTAAGAGATGTCTTTTATTTCAAATACTATTCAATCGTAAACACTAATATTTATAATTTCTCCTACAATTTTTTATTATATTAGCCAATATCCCATCATTAATTTTCCGAAATCAAAAAAGCACCTATCATTTTTTAAAATAGGTGCCAAAATTTATTTTTTAACTTTTAACTTCTTAATAACCAATAATCCAATTACAACCGTTAACCAATAACAAACCTCACATAGAAATAATATTAATAATATTTCTTTTGTATGAGTCTTATTTATATCATATTTCAAAAAATAAAAATCGCACAAAATAAAAAGCCCAAATATGTTATACAGAAAGGCTTTTAAAAACATATTTTTCTTCTCTGCCAGACTTCTTATCTTGCTCTTTATGCTCTCGATATTAATCACAATAATACATCCACGTATTTTCTAGCCTCATCTTCAATTTTAAATAGTCTACTGTGCTGAAGATGAGAATTTAAGTCCTAAGGCTTGAGCCACAATTAAGGATAGGGTAGCTGCTATAGCTATTTTTATAGTTGTGCTAAGTAGTGTTTTGTTCATAATGATTCCTAATTGTAAAACTTATTTTTATATCTTTATATATTTTTTTTAGTCTTTGATTTACTGATCGTGGGTATTTCATATAATACTCAAATCTTAGCCTAATCAAAATATTTAAAGCATTAGTGTTTTTATAATAAGCTTGCGACCATATCGCCGTGCCTTTTTTCATCCTCCCTAACGCTATCGATTTCTGGAAACTTTTTTGCTACTGGAGCATAATTTTCAGAAGCTTTATACTCCCCCTTTACAATTTTTGGATACAATCTTTTTTTACCGATTAGCTTATAAAGGATAGGCATAAAGAAAGCCAAGGTTTTCTTTGGTTTTAAATTTCTCCTTGTAAGTTTATGAAAAACCGCAGCATGATGACCCTCCTCTGCTGCAAGCTTTCTAAAAGTAGCCGCATCATTTTTATCCTTAACTACATCAGCGAGGGCTTTGTACATCAAAACAACATCTAATTCTCCTTGTTGAGATTTTAATAATATTTTCATATCTTCTTTACTTATGGTCATATTCTCGCCCCTAGTTTTTTATTTTCATTTTATATTGTTAAAAATTTTGATTTATTTTCGCTCTATTTATTATATGAATTTTTAGATAAAATGACAATAAAAAACCCGACTTAAAACACTTTATAACGTATGTCGGGTAATTTTACTAGTTACTGTTTTTTATTAAATGGGCAACTGATTATACATGACTTGAGTGGTCAGTGTGGATAAAATTTTAATTCTTAAAAAAGCTCGCATGTGGAAATATATATTCTCAATTATTTCTAAATTCTACTAGCTTTTATATTAAGAGTATATAAAATTATAATTTCTTACACTTTTTGCATCAACACTACACTCTCCACATACTCATCATTGTCCATACTAAATTTCTTACTATCTTTAAGCTCTAACAAACAAAGTATTCTTATCTAGAATAATTAAGCCCCAAATAGGTTTACAATATATTTTCCCGATTGTCTAAGTTTAATGAATCATATCTTTGTAAAATTCATCTACGATTATAAGAGTATTTCCTTATAAAAACTGTCTAAAAAATATTTGTAATCCAGCCATTTCCCTATGCCGTTCAATAGTCCTTTAATAAATTTTCTAGCCATTCTATATTAGAAATCGATGAATTATCTACCGCTTCATCAGCAATATTTGTATGTGGACACGCAGAACATAATGGATTGTCTCCATTATTCCGTCTGCTATATACACCATTATTTTTAATTTCTTTTTCTATTTTCCCATTAACAATTTCAAAATGCAAAGAAGTTTCATCTGCATAGCCAGTATCTGGAATAAAACGCTCTGTAAAAGCAAAGTATTTTACCGTATTTCCTTCAAGAAACTTGTCGAAATAGTCTTTGCGGATAAAGACAGTTCCACCGATAGGGTCTCTATAATATGAATTCTTATTGTTGTTACATATTATCACTTTTTCTTTATCTTGAGTTTCCCATGATAAATCCGAAAAATTCAATTTGAGATTAAAAAATCTAATAATATTCGATGGTGGTAATACTAATGAAGTCTCCTCAAAAACTTCAGATTGATTATTAATATTTTTTACATTCTTGCAAAGCCAAGGTTTTGATTCATTATCAGGATATGAATTCAAATTGCCAATATATTCTTCTAATTCAATGGTCAGATAGCGAGCATTACCATCATCGTATATTGTTTCATTTTCCGAAGAGCAACACCACAAATCATATGTATCTTTCCATCTTGTTTCATATTTATCTTCCTCATGTAAAGATACTCTACCAGCCAACATTACCCATTTTTGATGTTTTAATTCAACTGTTTCAAGAAGATGCAACACATTTCTTCTAGTTAATTCAACATTTCCTACCCAACAAACATCACGCTGCACAGGCATCTCTAAGGAATTTATTGCATAATCTCCCAGTCTCTCTATAAAATCTTGATATGTTGGAATTGGTGCTGTAATAATAACATCTTCTCCATATTCCAAAGGATCATACACCTCATATCCGATACTATTCTGAATATTATTATATGTTGCAAACTGATTTGTATAATAGTTACACATCAAGCTCCCATAATATAATCCTGTTGCAATATCTACCCCCTTCATATAGACAGAATGATGAAAATCTCCTTCACGAATATTCATAGATTTTCTATCTGCTGAGATATTGTAATATTCGAAAACATATCTAAAAACTTTTTCAAAGCTTTCCATAAAAGAATTCATATCCAATGTTTTAATCTCTGCTATAGACTCTATCTCTGGCATAATTCTATTTTCGAATGCTAACCAACCGCTGCATTTCCCACCACATACACAGGAGTATTTATTATAGAGATAATTATTTATACTACTAATTTCATTCTTGTCATTTGCAAGAAATTTCGTATACATATTAATATGATCTTTTCCCCAATATCTAAATGGTAGAAAATCTTTATTCATAATATCCACATAAAATAATATGTCACTTAAATAATCTGAAACAACTGCATCTTCATTATATTTAAATAAATTCTTCCTATTCCAATTTATATAAGAATAAGGCTTGCCAAAGTAAGCCGAAATTCTACGGAGACTTTTTGCGTTTAGATTATCCTGTTCTGCAATAATCTTCTTGTAGAAATCTATAATTTTACTGTTGTCCTTTCTCATTTGACTCAGAACATATATAACAGCCTCTTGTATATAAAAATCAAAAATTCTATTATATTCAAGAATAACCCTATCGACATAACACTCATTCTTAGAAACCACCTCATATAACAATTTCATTGCTAAACATCTAACATCCTTATTAGGTGCTGCACAGCAGAGTAATGAAAAATAAAATGCTTCGTCTTCTCTTTTGTCAGTTCTGTCATTTAATGTTGTAAAATACAAAACATTTTTCAGTCTATTCTTTATACCATTTTGGAAATGATATCCAGACAATATGTTTGATAGCTCACATAACCTTTCACGGCTTTCACAATAATAATCAAATAAGTAGTTGCTACAGTTAAATGGTTTGTCAGTATATCCTCCCATCGACTGCAACAAATCACTATGGTCAATAGGTTTAAACATCTCCTGAAAGACTTTAATATCATCACGTTTAAAATGAACTTTAACCAATGTATTAAAATCCAAGTGTTCAATTAGCTCTGTATCTTTTATTAAGTCCTTTATCTTCTTATAATCTGGAGATATATTATCGAATATTGCTATAATAAAAGCTTCTTCAAGATTGTACAAAGATCCTACTTTTGATTTTATAATACTAATCTGTTCCTCGTAATTTTTTCCACTAATATCTTCAAATAAGGAACGAGCAATCAAAAAATCTGTCAAAGAATCAATAATAAAATGATAATACTTTTCATCATCACTTTCATAAGCATCCATAAAACCCATCTGTATCATGGATGAAAGAAAATTTTCCCCAGTTTTAATTACCGACAGTAAACTAGTCTCATCAATACGCTTTTTCGCATTTCTATACATCCATTGAGCAACTCTTTTTGTATCTTTCCAAACATCTATACCTTGACAAGTCAAACTGTCCTTAAATACCTTACCTATAGTTTTTTTTATATATTGCTCCAAAATAAAAGTAATAGACGCAATTCCATTTTCAGTTTTAGCGACAAGTTTTTGTGACGATAGAACATCACATAACATACTTAACAATAACGCATTATTCGAATACAAAATATCTTCGTACATATAAACATCCGACACAGATAGCCTTAGTATTTCACTTAATGCTGATTCAAAAGATACACCTGGAAACTTGTACTCATATTCTGATATTTCTTGATACTTTTTAAGAATCACATTATCCATTGAATTTGTTCTGTATGATATTATGATTCGTATTCTTGGATATTTCTTAAGCTCCGTTAAAATATCTATTAAATTATTCTGTCCTTCCTCTGATATTTCATTTATTGCATCAAAAACAAAAACAAATCCTTCATCACTTGCTTTTATTATTTCTTCAACATTAATATTGTTTGTATTCTTTTCAAACTTTCCATATATGCATAAATGCTCAATATTATTCTGCTCCAATTGTTCTTCGAAACATTTTATAAAATAGCTCTTGCCAATACCCCCTTCTCCTGAAATTAAGCAAAAACTATGAAGACTCATATATGTTTCTATTTCATATAGGCTTAATCCGTGCCAAGATCCTTTCAAATTCCGTACATCTGAGATTTTTTTTGCAATTTCTTCTATGAAAGCTGACTTTTCAGAAAAAAATGCATCATACGTTGCCAACACTTTTTCTAACGATGATATTTCATGTTCTGCTTCCTTATCTATTTGATATCTTCTAATTTTCGGAAGTTCTCCCATAAGATAATCCATAAACTCTGGATTTTCCCATTCCATGACATAAGCAGGATTACTAATTGCATTCATTCTATCTTTTTGATTTTTATTCAATACTCTGTAATTCATAAGAACCTCCTTACTCAAAAATAATCTATATTTTATTTCATAAGCTGAACATACCTTAAGCTGCTATATTATCCACGTTTCATATTTCTCCCAAAATATCTAAGTGCCTCCATAATTAACTATTCCCTTCTAGGTTATACATTTATACTGCTTTGAATCCTCTAATTTTTGATTATTGCGGTTTTTTCCAGCATAAAGACAGTACATTCTCTCCACCTTTGAATATATTATTATTTCATATCAGGATATCATCTTAAAATGCTTCAACGCGGCCAAAATAGCTTCTTCCTTTTCAATTGGACACTGTGGCACTTTTTGATTTCCATTTTTTGATATATTATAGTGTTTCCTAACTTCTAAACCATATTTTCTCTTCACTTGTGCAATATAAAGTGTCGATACCTTAAAATCATACTTCTCGAGCACATAATTCTGAATTTGTTCATAAGTAGCTTTACTTTCAGCACTTGTCAAGTCCATATCATCCATAGGAAGTTCTATACTGATATGATTCTTTGAGTCCAGTTTGGAAAGCAACACGATTGTCTCCACATGCGTTGTCTTTTGCTTGGGAACATAATTTTTTATCCTCGTTATTCTTGTAGGAACACAATTTATTAATGTCATTGTCTTTGGCATTTTTTCTATTATCTTTAAAGTTATTAGAATCTTGACTATCTTTAACCCCTGTTTTGAAATAGAATGTTAAGTCATAA
>NZ_AWXD01000009.1:0-23351 GCF_000478945.1 Peptoniphilus sp. BV3AC2
AGATAGTCCTACGATTTCTACGTTGTCTCCTACTTTTACTGTTCCTCTTTCTACTCTTCCTGTTGCTACTGTTCCTCTTCCTGTGATTGAGAAGATGTCTTCTACTGGCATTAGGAATGGTTTGTCTGTGTCTCTTTCTGGTTGTGGAATGTAAGCGTCTACTTCTTCCATTAGTTTTACTATTTTGTCTCCCCATTCTCCTTCTGGTTCTTCTAGGGCTTTTAGTGCTGATCCTACTACGATTGGTGTGTTGTCTCCGTCGAAGTCGTATTCGCTTAGTAGGTCTCTTACTTCCATTTCTACTAGTTCGATTAGTTCTGGGTCATCTACTTGGTCTTCTTTGTTTAGGAATACTACTATCTTTGGTACCCCTACTTGTCTTGCTAGTAGGATGTGTTCTCTTGTTTGTGGCATTGGTCCGTCTGCTGCACTTACTACTAGGATTGCTCCGTCCATTTGTGCTGCTCCTGTGATCATGTTCTTTACGTAGTCAGCGTGGCCTGGACAGTCTACGTGTGCGTAGTGTCTGTTTGGTGTTTCGTATTCTACGTGTGATGTTGAGATTGTGATTCCTCTTTCTCTTTCTTCTGGTGCTTTGTCGATGTGTGCGTAGTCTACGAATTCTCCTGATCCGTATCTCTTGTTCATTATTAGTGTGATTGCTGCTGTTAGTGTTGTTTTACCGTGGTCTACGTGTCCTATTGTTCCTATGTTTACGTGTGGTTTGTTTCTTTCAAAATGCGCTTTTGCCATTTTAATCCTCCTTATTTATCTTTTTTCTTGCCGACTACTTCATCAGCAATGTTTTTAGGTACTTGTTCATAGTGGTCGAATTGCATTGAATAGTTTGCTCTTCCTTGTGTGTTTGATCTTAGTGATGTAGCATATCCAAACATTTCTGCTAGTGGTACGTAGCATGTTACTATTTGTGCTCCGTTTACTAGTTCCATTCCTTCCATTCTTCCACGTCTTGAGTTGATATCTCCGATTACGTCTCCCATGTATTCTTCTGGGGTTGTAATTTCTACTTTCATCATTGGTTCTAGTAGTACTGGATTTCCTTTTGCTAGTGCATCTCTTAGTGCCATTGATCCTGCTATTTTGAATGCCATTTCTGATGAATCGACATCGTGGAATGATCCGTCGTATAGGGTTACTTTTATATCTAGTACTTCATATCCGCCTAGTACCCCTGATTGAAGTGCTTCTTCAATACCTTGTTGGGTTGGTCCTATGAATTCCTTAGGTATTGCTCCCCCTACGATTTTGTTTTCAAATACAAAACCTGAACCTGGTTCTAGTGGTTCTACTTTGATCTTTGCGTGACCATATTGTCCACGTCCACCTGATTGACGTACGTATTTTCCTTCTCCTTCAGATGGCATGGTGATGGATTCTCTGTAAGATACTTGTGGGTTACCTATATTTGCTTCTACTTTGAATTCTCTTAGTAGTCTGTCTACGATTATATCTAAGTGAAGTTCTCCCATTCCTGCGATGATTGTTTGTCCTGTTTCTTCATCGGTGTAGGTTCTAAATGTTGGGTCTTCTTCTGCTAACTTTTGTAGTGCTAGTGCCATCTTATCTTGTGACGCTTTGGTCTTAGGTTCGATTGCTACTGAGATTACTGGTTCTGGGAATTCCATGTTTTCAAGAATGATTGGGCTCTTTTCATCACATAGAGTGTCCCCTGTTCCTGTATCTTTTAGTCCTACTGCTGCAGCGATTTCTCCTGCGAATACTTCTTCCACTTCTTCTCTCTTGTTAGCGTGCATTAATAGGATTCTTCCTATTCTTTCTCTCTTGTTCTTAGATGAGTTTAGTACGTAAGATCCTGCTTTTATAGATCCTGAGTATACTCTGAAGTATGCTAGTTTTCCTACGTATGGGTCAGATACTATTTTGAATGCTAGTGCTGATAGTGGTTCGTCATCTGATGCGTGACGATCTTCTTCTTCGTCAGTGCCTGGTTTTGTTCCTACTATTGCAGGGATGTCTGTTGGCGCTGGCATGTAATCAACGATAGCGTCTAGTAGTAATTGAACTCCTTTGTTCTTGTAAGAAGATCCACATGTTACTGGGAATATTTTTACATCTATAGTTCCCTTTCTGATTGCTCTTTTTATCATTTCTATTGTGATTTCTTCTTCTTCAAGATAAGCCATCATAAGTTCTTCGTCGAACTCTGATACTGCTTCGATCATTTGATCTCTATATTCTAAAGCTTTTTCTTTATATTCGTCTGGAACGTCTGTTATTTCTATTTCTGTTCCGTCTTCGTTTTTATAAATTTCAGCTTTCATTTCTACAAGGTCAATCATTCCAATGAAGTTTTCTTCTGCTCCCATTGGGATTTGTATTGGAACTGGATTTGCATGTAGTTTGTTCTTTATGGTTTCAACTGATCTATAAAAGTCTGCTCCTGTTACATCCATTTTATTTATATGGCATATTCTAGGAACTCTATATTTATCAGCTTGTCTCCATACTGTTTCTGATTGTGGCTCAACTCCAGATTTTGCATCGAATAAAGCTACAGAACTATCTAGTACACGTAGTGATCTTTCTACTTCTACTGTAAAGTCTACGTGTCCTGGTGTGTCTATGATGTTTAATCTGTATCCTTTCCACATTGCTGTTGTTGCAGCTGATGTGATGGTGATTCCTCTTTCTTGTTCTTGTACCATCCAGTCCATTTGTGCTGCACCTTCATGGGTTTCTCCTATTTTGTGGATCTTACCTGTGTAATAAAGGATACGTTCTGTTGTGGTTGTTTTACCAGCGTCAATGTGAGCCATAATACCTATATTTCTTACTTTATTTAATGGTATTTCTCTTGGCATATTTCCCCCTTACCATCTGTAGTGAGCAAATGCCTTGTTGGCTTCTGCTGTTCTATGCATTTCTTCTTTTCTCTTTACAGAGCCGCCTAAACCATTAGATGCGTCTAGGATTTCTTTTGCTAGTCTGTCAGCCATGGTTCTTTCTCCACGTTTTCTAGCAAATCCTACAAGCCATCTTAGTCCTAGTGTTTGACGTCTTTCTGGTCTAACTTCCATAGGTACTTGGTATGTTGCTCCACCAATTCTTCTTGCTTTTACTTCTAATACAGGCATTACGTTGTTAAGAGCTTTGTAGAATACTTCTATTGATTCTTCGCCTGTTGTTTCAGCTACTTTGTCAAGTGCTGTATATACTATTTTTTGTGCTGTTCCTTTTTTTCCGTCTAACATTACGTTGTTTATAAGTTTTGTTATTACAACGTCATCGTACTTAGGATCAGCCATAACAATTCTTTTTGGTATATGTCCTTTTCTTGGCATAACTTCCCTCCTTAACCATTATTAGTTGATTCATCGGTACTCGGTATATCCGCTTGCCTAAGCAATCTATATAATGAGTCAATTTTTAAAATTATTTAGCTTTTGGCTTCTTTGTACCGTACTTTGATCTTGATTGTCTTCTTGTGTCCACTCCTGCTGTATCTAGTGTACCTCTTACGATGTGGTATCTAACCCCTGGAAGGTCTTTTACTCTTCCACCTCTGATAAGAACTACGGAGTGTTCTTGCAAGTTATGTCCAATTCCTGGTATATAAGCCATGACTTCATATCCATTTGTTAAACGAACTCTTGCTACCTTTCTAAGTGCTGAGTTAGGTTTCTTAGGTGTTACTGTTCTAACCGCTACGCATACTCCACGTTTTTGTGGTGATTGTGCTTTAGTTTCAACTTTTCTTAGTGAGTCGTAGTTTACTCCTAGTGCTGGTGATTTAGATTTGTGTTCTACCTTTTTTCTTCCGCTTCTAACTAGCTGATTAATTGTAGGCATTCTGCACCTCCTTCTTTATTTTACATAGTGGAAAGACTACCCTGGAAGAGTAGTCTTTCACACTAAACTATTTTATCATTCTATTTCTGTTAAGTCAACCATATTTTTGGAGACTTTTTCAGTATTTTCAAGGAGTTCAAAGTTTTCTTTAAGCTTTTCTGAAAGTCCTAGTTGTACTTTGGAATTCATCCTTGTTCCTGTTCCTGCAGGGATTAATTGTCCTATAATTATATTTTCTTTTAATCCTTGTAGTTGGTCTTCTTTTCCTTTGATTGCTGCATCTGTTAGAACTCTTGTGGTTTCTTGGAATGATGCTGCTGATAAGAAACTTTCTGTTGCAAGGGAAGCTTTTGTGATTCCTAGTAGTGCTACTTCGCCTGTTGCTTCTTGTCTTCCTTCTTCTCTTGCTAGTTCATTTGCTCTCTTGAAGTCAACGTTATCTACTAATGAGCCTGGTAGTAATTCTGTTGAGCCTGCATCTAATACCTTGGTCTTACCCATCATTTGACGAACTATTATTTCGATGTGTTTGTCATTGATGTCTACCCCTTGAAGTCTGTATACTCTTTGTACTTCTTTTATGATGTACTGTTCTACTCCTTCTCTTCCCTTAACTTTTAGTAAGTCTTGTGGGTATACTGAACCTTGAGTTAGTTCTGCTCCCTTTTCGACATAGTCTCCGTTTTTAACTTTTATTCTTGCTCCGTAGACGATGTTGTAGGTTGCTGCTTCTCCGTCTTTTGAAGTTACTACGATTTCTCGTTTCTTATCTTCTTCTTTTATTTCTACTGTTCCATCTATCTCAGTGATTACTGCAAGTCCCTTTGGTTTTCTAGCTTCGAAAAGCTCTTCAACTCTAGGAAGACCTTGGGTGATGTCTGCTGCGGCTGCAACTCCACCTGTGTGGAATGTTCTCATTGTAAGCTGAGTTCCCGGTTCACCGATGGATTGTGCTGCTATTACTCCGACTGCTTCTCCTGTTCCTACTTGACTTCCTGTTGCCAAGTTTCTTCCGTAACAGTGTGCGCAAACTCCGTTTTTGCACTTACATCCAAGTACAGATCTAACTTTAACTTCTGTTATTCCAAGTTTTTCTATTAGTTCTGCATCGTCGTCTGAGATTTCTGTATTCTTTGGTACGATTATTTCTTTTGTTTCTGGATTTACTATATCTTCTGCTGAGTATCTACCTTCGATTCTGTCTTTTAGACTTTCTATTAGTTCTTTTCCGTCGGTAAATGCTTTTGCTACGATATATTCATCTGTTCCGCAGTCTTCTTTTTCTACTATTACTTGTTGTGATACGTCTACTAGTCTTCTGGTTAGATATCCTGAGTCCGCTGTTCTTAGAGCCGTATCTGCAAGTCCCTTTCTAGAACCATGGGCTGACATGTAGAACTCAAGCACTGATAGTCCTTCACGGAAGTTTGATTTAATCGGTACTTCGATAGTTCTTCCTGATGGTGATGCCATTAGTCCACGCATACCTGCTAGCTGTCTGATTTGGTTCTTAGATCCTCTCGCTCCAGAGTCCGCCATGATGTAGATATTATTAAGTGGGTCGAATCCACTCATTACTTCATCGGTTAGCTCGTCTGTTGCGTCGTTCCAAATTTCGATTACTTTTTCATATCTTTCTTCATCAGATATTAATCCCATTGCAAATGTATCTTCATAGATATCTACTTGTTCATCGGCTTTCTTTAGGATTTCTGGTTTTATTTCTGGTACTTCTACGTCGCCCATTGAGATTGAGATTGCTCCTATGGTTGAATAGTGGTATCCAGTTTCTTTGATATGGTCAAGTAGGACTGCTGTCTCTATATTTCCATGTTTTTTGTAAGTTTTTTCGATTATGGTTCCAAGTAGTTTTTTATCTACTACTCTGTCTATTTCTAGTCCGTATGGATCTTCTTCTCTATTTACAAATCCTAGATCTTGAGGGATAAATTCGTTTACTAAGAATCTTCCTACTGAAGAGTAAACTATCTTTCCTCTCTTGTCGTCTTCGTCTTTGTATCTTCTAACTCCTACTTTTGCTTGTAAGTGTAAAAATCCACTTCCATAAGCATGCATCATTTCATCGATATCTCTGAAAACCATGCCGTTTCCTTTGACTTCATCTTTTCTGTCAAGGGTTAGATAGTACATACCTAGTACCATGTCTTGGGTAGGTGTTGTAATTGGTTTACCATCTTTTAGAGCTAGAATATTGTTTGTAGATAGCATTAGAAGTCGAGCTTCTGTTTGTGCTTCTATGGATAGTGGTAGATGGACTGCCATTTGGTCCCCGTCGAAGTCAGCGTTGTATGCTGTACATACTAGTGGGTGAAGTTTGATTGCTTTTCCTTCTACTAACACTGGTTCAAATGCTTGGATACCAAGTCTGTGAAGGGTCGGCGCTCTGTTTAGTAGTACTGGATGATCTTTTATAACTTCATCTAGCACATCCCAAACCTCTTCTGTCTGTCTTTCCACTTTTCTCTTAGCTGCTTTTATATTGTGAGCATATTCTTTTGCTACAAGCTCTCTCATTACAAATGGCTTGAACAATTCAAGTGCCATGTTCTTTGGAAGACCGCATTGATAGAATTTTAGATCTGGTCCTACTACTATTACTGAACGTCCTGAGTAGTCAACACGTTTACCTAGTAGGTTTTGTCTAAATCTACCTTGCTTTCCTTTTAACATTTCAGAAAGAGATTTAAGTGGTCTGTTACCTGGTCCTGTTACTGGACGTCCTCTTCTTCCGTTGTCAATAAGAGCATCTACTGCTTCTTGTAGCATTCTCTTTTCATTTCTAACTATTATTTCTGGTGCATTTATATCGAGTAGTTTTTTTAGTCTGTTGTTTCTATTTATTATTCTTCTGTATAGATCGTTTAAATCCGAAGTTGCAAATCTACCACCGTCTAGTTGTACCATAGGTCTTAGATCTGGTGGGATTACTGGTATTGCATCTAGGATCATCCATTCTGGTTTGTTTCCTGATTGGATAAAGGCTTCTATTACTTCTAGTCTTCTAGAAACTCTAATTGCCTTTTGTCCTGTTGCGCCTTCCATTTCTGCCTTTAACATTTCAGATTCTTTTTCTAGATTTATCTGTTTTAAAAGTTTCTTTACGGCTTCTGCTCCCATTCCTGCTTCGAATTGGTCACCGTATTCGCTCTTTAGTTCTCTATATTCGACTTCTGATAGAATTTGTTTTACAAAAACAGCGTTACATTCAGGTTCTACTTTTGTAACTATATATGAAGCGAAATATAGAACTTTTTCTAAGGCTCTAGGGCTCATATCAAGGGCTAGTCCCATTCTTGAAGGGATGCCTTTGAAGTACCAAATATGTGAAACTGGTGCTGCTAGTTCTATGTGACCCATTCTTTCACGACGAACTTTGGCTTTTGTTACTTCAACTCCACATTTTTCGCACACTACACCTTTATATCTTATTCTTTTATATTTTCCACAGGAACATTCCCAATCCTTGGTAGGTCCAAATATTTTTTCACAAAATAGACCTTCTTTTTCAGGCTTCAATGTTCTGTAGTTTATTGTTTCTGGTTTTTTCACTTCGCCATAGGACCATTCTCTGATTTTTTCAGGGCTTGCGAGTCCTATTTTGATAGAGTGGAATAAATCATGCCTACTCAAATGAATCTCCTTTCTTAAAGAACTATTCTTCCTCTTCCATATCGTCGTCATCATCCACATCATCCATCATATCTTCAGCATCTTCGCCGGTTATGACCTTTATGAATGATGGCTCATCATCGTCATCCTCATCGTCTTCTTCGATGGACATATTTTCGATTTCTTTTGATGAAATTCTTGAAAGGTGAGAAGTTCCTTCTATAAGTTCCTTAATATCTTCTTCTGTTTCTGCTGCACCTTGATCTATTCTTGCTAGATCTTCTTCATCTACTTGTAAGTCGACTAAGTTCTTGTCTTCGTCTAATACTTGTATTTCTAATGCAAGTGCTTCCAATTCTTTTATTAGAACCTTGAAACTTTCTGGTACGCCAGGCTTTTGAATATTTTCGCCTTTTACGATTGCTTCATAAGTCTTTACACGACCTACAATATCATCTGATTTAACTGTAAGCATTTCTTGTAGTGTGTAGGATGCGCCGTAGGCTTCAAGTGCCCAAACTTCCATTTCTCCGAATCTTTGTCCACCGAACTGTGCCTTACCTCCTAGAGGTTGTTGAGTTACTAGTGAATAAGGTCCTGTACTTCTTGCGTGAATCTTTTCATCTACAAGGTGGTGAAGTTTAAGCATGTACATTATTCCTACTGTTACTGGATGGTCGAATTCTTCTCCGGTTCTTCCGTCCCTTAGTTGAATCTTACCATCTGCTGGAAGTCCAGCTTTTTCTAATGAATCTATAATATCTTGTTCGTTTGCTCCGTCGAATACTGGTGTTGCAACTTTCCAACCGAGTTTTCTAGCTGCAAGTCCCAAGTGAACTTCTAGTACTTGTCCTAGGTTCATACGGGAAGGTACCCCTAGTGGATTTAGAACGATTTGGATTGGAGTTCCATCAGGCATGTATGGCATGTCTTCTGCAGGCATTACCCTTGAGATAACACCCTTGTTGCCGTGACGACCACACATCTTATCTCCTACTTGGATTTTTCTCTTCGTAGCGATAAATACCCTTACCATTTCTTGAACTCCTGGTTGAAGTTCATCTCCTGTAGATCTTCTAAATGTCTTAACATCTACGACAATTCCTTGTTCCCCATGAGGAAGTCTAAGAGATGTATCTCTTACTTCACGAGATTTTTCTCCAAAGATTGCACGTAGTAGTCTTTCTTCTGGACTTTGGTCTCCTTCTCCCTTAGGAGTTACTTTACCTACTAGGATATCTCCAGGTTTAACTTCTGCTCCAACTCTTATAATTCCACGTTCATCTAGATCCTTAAGCATATCATCTCCGACATTTGGAATGTCCCTTGTGATTTCTTCTGGTCCTAGTTTAGTATCACGGGCTTCAGATTCGTATTCTTCAATATGAAGTGAAGTTAGCACGTCATTTATAACTAGATCTTTGTTTACTAGCATAGCGTCTTCGTAGTTATATCCTTCCCAGTTCATAAATGCGATTAGGATATTCTTACCAAGTGCCATTTCACCCATATCTGTAGATGGTCCATCAGCTATTACTTCTCCAGCCTTAACCTTTTGACCTTCTTTCACGATTGGTCTTTGGTTGATGGTTGTACCTTGGTTTCCGCCTACAAATTTGTGAAGTTTAAAGTTTATTACTTTGCCGTCCTCATCTCTTTTAAGAGTGATTGATTTTGCATCTACCTTTTCTATTACTCCGTCATCTGTTGCAACGATTACAACCCCAGAGTCTTTAGCTGCGCGGTATTCTATTCCTGTTCCTATAATAGGAGCTTCTGTCTTTAGAAGTGGCACTGCTTGACGTTGCATGTTAGCTCCCATTAGGGCACGGTTTGCGTCGTCGTTTTCTAGGAATGGAATCATCGCAGTACCTACAGCTACTATTTGCTTAGGGCTTACGTCCATGTAGGTAACCTTGTCTGAATCGAAGAAGTCAACCACACCTTCTGGTCCTCTTGCAACGATTCTAGAGTTTACGAATTTTCCGTTTTCATCCAAAATTTCGTTTGATTGGGCAATGATTTGTTCGTATTCAACGTCTGCTGTTATATATTCAATTTCATCTGTTACGATTCCTTCTCCAAGTTTCACCTTTCTATAAGGAGCTTCTATGAATCCATATTCATTTATTCTCGCATAGGTTGTTAGAGAAGTGATAAGACCGATGTTTGGTCCTTCTGGAGTCTCAATCGGACACATTCTTCCGTAGTGGGAGTTGTGTACGTCACGCACTTCGAAACCAGCTCTATCACGAGATAGTCCTCCAGGTCCTAGAGCTGAAAGTCTTCTCTTGTGAGTAAGTTCAGAAAGTGGATTGTTTTGATCCATGAATTGTGATAGCTGTGATGAACCGAAAAATTCTTTGATTGCAGCTGTCACTGGTCTTATATTTATAAGAGATTGTGGTGTTGTAGTATCCGCATCTTGTACAGTCATTCTCTCTTTTATTACTCTTTCCATTCTGGAAATACCAATTCTAAATTGGTTTTGTAAAAGTTCTCCAACTGATCTGATTCTTCTATTGCCTAGATGGTCAATATCATCTGTAGTTCCAACTCCTTGTGAAAGTCCGAACTCATATGAAACAGAAGCTAACATATCATCTACTAAAATATGTTTTGGAGAAAGGTCGAATTTTCTTTTTATAAGTTCTGCCTTGAAAGCTTCTTCATCGTTTGAAAATTCATTGTATATTTCTTCAAATACTGGAAGATAAATCTTTTCCTTAAAGCCTAGATCTTTTAAATCGAAAGGAAGATCATAATTCTTTGGAATTGAGAAGTTGTTTCCGTGTACAATTACTTTTCTATCTTCGTCTCCAGCGTGGATTGCCTTGATTAAAACAGTAACCGTATTAACTCCTGCATTTTCTATTCTAAAAGCATCTTCTCTTGTAAGTTTATCTCCAGCTTTAGCTAGGATTTCTCCTGTAAGCGTATCGATAATATCTTCTGCAACGAATTGACCTTCTATTCTAGATGCGATAGAAAGTTTCTTGTTGAACTTGTATCTACCTACATGAGCAAGGTCATATCTCTTGTAATCGAAAAACATATTTTCGAAGAGACTTTGCGCAGAATCTAGAGTAGGTGGTTCGCCAGGTCTTAGTTTTTTGTAAATTTCTATAAGAGCTTCTTCTTTATTAGTAGTCAAATCTTTTTCAAAAGTTCTAAGAAGTAGTTCTGATTCACCTAAAAATTCTGTAATTTCTTCATTTGACTCTAAACCAATTGCACGTAGAAGCACTGTAATTGGTATCTTTCTAGTTCTATCTATTCTAACGTTAATTACGCTTTGTGAGTCTGTTTCGTATTCTAGCCAAGCTCCTCTGTTTGGAATAAGAGTAGCAGAAATAAGTTTTCTACCTACCTTATCAGTTTCTTGTTTGTAGTAAGCACCTGGGCTTCTAACAAGCTGAGAAACTACTACACGTTCCGCACCATTTATAATAAATGTGCCTGTTGGTGTCATAAGAGGAAGATCTCCCATAAACACTTCTTGTTCTTTGACTTCTCCGGTCTTTGTGTTGATAAGTCTAACCATCACTTTAAGTGGCGCAGCGTAGTTAGTATCCCTCGCCTTTGACTCATCTATATCGTACTTTGCTTGTTCTTCGTGAAGTTTATAATCAACAAACTCCAAGATTAAATTGCCAGCGTAGTCTTCAATCGGACTTACATCTTCAAAAACTTCTTTAAGTCCTTCATCAAGAAGCCATTTATATGAGCTAGTCTGTACTTCGATTAAGTTAGGTAAGCTTAAAACCTCCTCAATCCTTGAAAAACTCATTCTTTCGCGTTTCCCGTATTTAACAGGATGTACCATCAAATCACCCCTACTTTTGGTATATAAACGTTAAATTTAGAGCCTACTAGTCCACTCTAAATTATTATTATGCAATTTATTATTATAACACTATATGTCAAGGTTTCCAATAGCAATACAGAAAATACTTATAATTTTCACCTAATTTTAAAATTTATTTATTTTTTAGAAATTTATTTTAATTTTATTTCTATAAATTTATTTTTTCTTCCTATTATATAAATGTTTTTTTGGTGTTATAGATTTCATTAAAAAAAGAACCTCGTTTCCAAGGTTCTAAAAAATTTATTTAATTATTTTTTTCTATTATCTCTACAAGTTTTACAAGTACTTTTGCAAGTTTTTCTCTCGTTAGGACTTCTCTACTATTTTCAAAGTCTTCTTCAGATAATATTCCTGATGCTATAAGCTTCTTGTAGGAGCTTTCTGCCCAAGAAGATATTTTTCTATCTGAGTCTTTTGAAGAGTTTATATTTAGATTTCCTTTTTCTAAGAATTTATCAATTATTACAGCTAGCTCTTCAATATTTAAGTTTCTGTCAGGTTTGAAGGTATTGTCTCCATATCCAGCTACTAAACCTATTTTTTCTGCCCAGCTAACCGCCTTGTAGTACCATAGATTTATCTTTACATCTTTGAAGTTTGAAGTATAGTTTGTATCGTCATCTGTTAATCTTCTAAGTGTTTCCACTACCATTGCTCTTGTAATGCCTGTAGTTGGAGCAAATCTATCCTTTGAAACTCCTACTAATAGTCCTCTTCTAACTGCTATATCAACATAAGACTTGTAATTAGAGTTAGTCATATCTATAAATTCTATTGAAGGTTTATTTTCATTTAAATTTTCTTTGAATTTTAAAGTAGTGCTTCCAACTTTAACCAATTTTTCTTCAGGCTTAGTTTCCTTTTTAACCGTTTCAAAGATTGGACTTGTAAAGAAAGGTACAAAAGGTGTAACTTCATTTTCTTTTTGCACTGGTGGCTCTGTTGGATCTACTGGATCTGGTATTACTGGATCTTTTGGACCAGGTGCTACTGGATCAGTTGGTTCTGGTTTAACTGTAGATTTTGATTTTAATCCTTTTAGTGCAGCTTTTACTATTGAAATAGAGTTCTTTAGTTCTTCAGCAACTTTTGAATCCTTGTTTACTTTTGTAAGTGCTTCATCAAGTAGTTTAAGAGATTCATCTGTATATTTATCTCTTTCTAATCCATTTGCCTTGTCTAGAAGTTCATTTAATTCTTTAGATAGGTTATCTAATTCTTTATCATATACAACTGATGTCGCTACTGGTTCTCCTTCAGTTATTCCAAGCATAGTATTGCCAGTCATTGCAAAGTATCTTGGGTATCTAAGTCCTTTTGCATCTTCTATAATTATTTCATAGACTCCTTCATTGCCCATAAACATATAGCTTATAGATCCATTATCTTCTTTGTTTTCTATAAGTAATGGTAATTCTGCTCCAGTTTTAATACTTTTAACCTTTATATTTATTTTTCTTGGAGAGTATATAAACGCTATTCCATCTTCACTTGCTGTTTTATCTTCAAATACAAAATTTAAAGTAGTTTTTTCATTTGCATTTACCTTTACTATCTTTAAATTATCTTGGCTAGTGTATATAGAATTTTCATCAAACTCAGGAGTTACTACATAGTAGCCTTCTGGAATTTTGTTTAGATCAGTATAGACATTATTATTTAATCCTTTATAACCTCTTATATCTCTTACTAAATATTTTTGAGTGTAGCCCAAAGCTTTTGAATTATCATTTATTTCTAAACTTCCAAATCCTTCAGATTTTTTGATGTCCACTTGTACATTGGCACCTTCTCCATTTTTAAATGTAGAGGCTGTTTTATTTGGGAACTTTGTAATTTTGTTTTTTCCTAGTTCTAAGTATACTAGTGCTGGTTCTGCATAGTATCCCTCTTTTGGAATTGGAAGTAAAAGATAGTTTTTAGCTGCAAGTTCTGCTCCTGTTTCTACTTCTTTTGCTCCTGCCAAGTTTATAAATGAGGCTTTATCATCTGTTCCTTCTAAGTTTAGATTATACTTAACCTTATCTTGATTTTCTCCAAAGATATTTAATGTTGTACTCTTCTTCTCTGCATCTATGTCGAAGGAAATATTTCCTGCCTTATTTAACTTAGAGTTGTCATCTACTACTAGAGACATCCCTGCACTTTCCTTCTTATCCTTGCCGTTTTCCACAACAGTTCTATTTAATTTGACGTCATAGTTTTCTGTATCTCCATTAACTATAATTATATATTCACCGTAAGGAATCAACTTAGAAAATGCTTTTGCTCCTACACCAGATCCATCGTTTTTACCTACTACTAAATCCAAATCTATTTTTTCTTTAGTCTTTTTATTTTCAAGGGTTACGCCTTTGAATTCATTGGTATAATTGTACAACCAAAAGTATACATAGTGGGCATCTAGTTTGTTTATTTCAACATTTATATCTGTTTTTTCGCCAGATTTAACTTCGAAATCGTAGATATAGATATCTTTTACTATCTTTTTACCATTGTCATCTAGCTCTTCTGTTTCAAGTTTTTCAACTTTTAAATCATTTAGCGCTTTGTCATTTACCTTTTCAATCTTATAGATTTCTGATGGATTTTCGATTTTAAGAGAGTATTTGCCTGGTGCTAGATTATCTTCAAAGAATTCTCTTCCATTTTCATCTATAATTGTGTAATTTAATTTGAAGTCTGGATCTTCCTTATTTAGTTTTACATTTATATTTGCACCAGAACTTTTATTTTCAAGTGCCATTTTCGCTGTAGTTTTAAGTGTGTTGTATCCAAGGTCTTTTACTTCTATTACAACGTCCTTTAGATCAGTACCTTCTGGGATACTATATCCTTCTTCGGTCTTGTCTACTATTTTATCTCCAACTTTTACTATTACTTCCCTTATCTCATTTTCATCTTTTGGTACAAAGCTTAGAACATTATTTTCAAACTTAACATTTTCTAATGTTGGTTTGGTAATGTCTATGGTGAAGTACATATCCACATCTTTTGCTGGTTTATTTTCATCTCTATATGATTTTATTGTTACTACATAGTTTCCTTCTTCAACCTTAGCTGAATTACTTGGGAATGGTATATCTATATAGTAAGAACTTCCCATCATCGGAGAGCCAAAGTTCTTCACAACTTCTTCTTTCTTTAAGAAGTTTTGAATAGATGCAGGGCTTTTGTTTCCATTTTCATCTAGTTTGTAGATATCTATGTCTACAAATCCACTTCTAAGCATAGTGTACCTAGTGTAAAGATAGTCTGCGTATCCATCTCTATTTGGAGATAGTACGTGTTTGTCGTAGAACTTAGGAGCTTTTGTAGTGTAATCTTTCACTTGTCCTAATATTTCTGTACGATTTTCTACATTTGTATATAGATGTGTAAAGTCATAGTTACTTACTTCATCTTTTTTTGATAAATTTGCTATATGGGTGTTTCCTTCTTCATTCCAGTAGAATGGAATTTTATTTTCCTTTGTTAAGTCGTAAATTGAAGGTTCTACATAAGCTAGTCTATCCAAATCTCCTACGAATGTTATAAATGGAATTGAAATTGTAGGCTCATCTTGATCTTCAAATACTACAAATCCATCTATAAAGTATCCATTTGGCATCTCTCTTCTTAGTTTGTCTGAGAAGTTTCTGGTATCTATATTTACACTTATCTCTTTGGTTTCTTTTGCACCTAGTGTAACCTCTCCATTGTAATCTGTCCTTAGAGATCTGGTTTTAAGGTCTAGATAACCATCCTTAGTTACTCTGTCAGCTACGATTATAGTTTTATAATTATAAGTTAGTTCTTCATCAGATAAGTTTTGAATTTTAAAAGTTAAAGTTTCGTTATCTGTGGCTGCTCTTTTAAATAATTTTGTTTCATTATTATCTCCAATGAGTATAGCTTTTGTGTGGAGTGCTTTTTGAAGTTTCATAACTCCAGCCCCTTGACTTCTTGGGCTAGTTGCAGCTCCATCGTAGTTATAATGAATTTCTGCAGTACTCATAAGTAGATTTCTAATTCTTTGCCATTTTTCTTTAGTTGAAAGTTCCGGGAATCTTTCGTCCACCATGGATCTTGCAAGGGCAAGAGCACCTGCAACGTGAGGAGTAGCCATAGATGTACCGCTTTGCACATTGTAAGTGTTGTCGTTTCCTAGAGAAAATATATTTCCACCAGGAGCAGTTATCTCTGGTTTGAAGATTCCATCACTGGTTAGACCAAAACTTGAAAATTCAGAAATTTGTCCTTTAAGTGGATTTATAAATTCTTTTCTTCCTTCCTTAAATACAATTTTCCCGCCATTTTCTTTTAACTTCATCCCTGCGGAATAGTATAGACAAGCTACTGGTATACCTTGATTGCCAGTATCTTTCATACCTACAAATTCATCTCCACCTTGTTTATGGTTGTAGATGAATACTACTTTTGCTCCCTTTTCTTTTGCTATTTTTACTTTTTCTGCAAATGGAATATCTCCTCTTTCAATAAGAACTACTTTTCCATTTACATCTTTTCCGTTGTAGTCTTCTTCTTTTCCAAGTCCTACAAACTCGAATTCAAATTCTTTATTTACTTCTAATTTTGGTTCTTTGTTGTTATCGTCTTTTGACCATTTTAGGAAGAAACTTGTTTTATTTTCATTCTTAGTTATATTGTAAAAATATTTTTGGAATGTAAATCCATTTTCAATGGATGCTACTGCAAAAGATTTTTCTGCTGCGGCTGGGTTAGCAAGTATTCCGTAGTCAGGATTTTCTGCCTTTGGAGAAAAACCAAGTCCTTTACCAAATGAAGTGTTGTTTCCTGCAGCAATTGCAACTACACATCCAGCTTCTTCAAGTCTATTTATTGCATCTAGAATTTCTTTGTCAATATTTGTACTATCTCCTGCGGGTGCACCGATACTCATGTTTACTGCTGTCACATTTAATTTTGCACAGTCTTCCAACGCCTTTAAGTAGATTGCTGGAGCTGTTCCTGCATTATCATCTGAGAAGACTCTCATTAGTGCAAGTTGAGCTTCTGGTGCAACTCCTATGATTTCTCTTTTTGATTCGCCTAAGTCTACCGTAACTCTATTTCCTGCTACTGTACCTGCCACGTGTTGACCGTGAGAGTTTTCATTTCTTTCTTTTACCAAATCGTGGTTTGAAGTTGTATAGTAGTTGTATATATATGGAATTTTTTCATTCTTGTAAAAACCGTGTTCTAGTACACCATCAGCTTTTAATTTTTCAATCTTTTCTTTTGAATATATAGCTTTTTCTTTTCCTAAGTCAGTTAAGTAAAATGCTTCGTGTTCTGTATCAAAACCTGAATCTATAACCGCAACTATGGTTCCTTCTCCCTTGTACTTTGAATATACTTCTTCGTTACCGATTATGTCTCTTGATTGAGCAGATCTAAAAGATACTCCTTTTTTGTTAAAAAGATCTTCTGCGGTTGATATTGGTTTATTTATATTATTTTGTATGCTTACAGATTTTACAAAGTTAAACTTTGCAATTTCTTTTGCATCTTTAAAAGAAATTTCTGTATCAAATCCTAATAATAAAACATTGAACTCATTCTTTGGCACAATGTTTATCCCAGAATTTCTAATTTCTGCTAAAGCTTTTTCTAAAGCAGCTTTACCAAAATTAATTTGGGATTTAATTCCTCTTTCGCTATAGAGTTCTTTGGCATCCACCATTTCTCCTAGCTCTCTAAATGATTCAGGTTTAAGAGTTACAATTACCTTTACCCTGTCCTCATCTTTTACCTTACCTTTTGTCTGAAAAATCAAGTCTTTTACTTTTTGATTTTCATCTGCTTCCATTGCTTTCATATCAAGTTTGTCGAATTTTTCATTGTCAAACTCTGCAAAAGCCGTCACATTCGGCACTAACATAAGTAGTGCTAAAATTAATGAAAGTATTTTTTTCTTCATTGTCTTGCCTCCTTGCAAAAAAAATTTTTTAATATAATAACATAAAATTATATAATGTTTCAATGATTGAAAGCGTTATCTTGATTTAAATTTAAATCGAGTAAAATAAAAAATAAATTTTCTGCTACTTTACTCTATTCCTCATTAACTATCTTTTTAAATCCGCATAACTATGATAAAATAAAGGTCTATAGGAGGTAACTATGTCAAAAGAAAGTATATCGCTTATTAAAAGTATAGTTATTGCAGTTATTTTAGGACTGCTTATTAGAAATTATGTATTCAATATTGCATCGGTTAATGGTGCGAGTATGGAAAATACCCTTCACCACAAAGATCTTTTATTCTGCCTATCTTACAAGAAGTTTCAAGAGGTAGAAAGAGATTCAATCGTTGTTATAAAACCTCCAATCCCTGGAGAAAAAAGAAAATTTATAAAGAGAGTTATCGGTCTTCCTGGTGAGACTGTAACTATTAAAGACGGACAAGTTTACATAGATGGCAAACTCCTTGACGAGCCTTATGTAAAAGATTTTACTCCAGCCCATCTAAATGGAGATATAGATGATGAATTTGTACTAGGTGATGGCGAATATTTTGTAATGGGAGACAATCGTCTAAACTCGGAGGACTCGAGAGCTTTTGGCCCTATAACCAAGAAGAATATCTACTCCTTTGCAGTTTATAGATTCTTCCCTTTCAAATCAGCCACATCTATCGTTTATAAAGATAAGGAGAATTAATGGACAGACAAAAAAATATTCGTAACTTTTCTATAATTGCCCATATTGACCACGGTAAGAGTACCCTCGCCGACAGGCTTATTGAAATGACGGGGATGCTTACCGAAAGAGAGATGGACTCCCAGGTTCTAGATTCAATGGATCTTGAACGCGAACGTGGAATTACAATTAAATTAAAAGCCGTTAGGCTTGTGTATAAAGCGAAAGATGGTCAGGAATATCTTTTAAACTTAATCGACACTCCTGGTCACGTAGATTTTAACTACGAAGTTTCAAGATCACTTCAAGCTTGCGAAGGTGCCCTTGTGGTGGTGGATGCATCCCAAGGTGTTGAGGCTCAAACTCTTGCCAATGTATATCTTGCAATAGACCAAGACTTGGAGCTTGTGCCAATTATAAATAAGATTGACCTACCTGCTGCAAGACCTGAAGAAGTTAAGCAAGAAATAGAAGATATTATCGGAATCGATGCTCACGATGCTCCTCTTATCTCTGCTAAGACTGGCGTGGGAATGGAAGCTGTCTTCGATAAAATTATTGAAGCTGTGCCCCATCCAACTGGAGATGCAAAGGCTCCTCTAAAGGCTCTAATCTTTGACTCTTACTATGACTCTTACAAGGGAGTTATCTGTTACATCAGAGTTTTCGACGGAGTTATTAAACCTGGCATGGAAATTCAAATGATGTCAAACGGTGCAACCTTTGAAGTTGTAGAAGTCGGTGTGACCACTTCTGGACTTATGAGTCTAAGTGAACTTTCTGCAGGAGATGTTGGATACTTCACCGCTTCTATTAAAGAAGTGAAGGAAGCTCGTGTCGGTGATACTGTTACAGAAAAATCTCGTCCAACAGAAAAGGCTCTGCCTGGTTACAAACAAGTTCAACCGATGGTATTCTGCGGAATCTATCCTGGTGAAGGAGAAGAGTACACCGCAGTTAGAGAAGCTTTGGAAAAATTACAGGTAAACGACGCTGCCCTATCCTTTGATGCAGAAACTTCTGTTGCTTTGGGATTCGGTTTTAGATGTGGATTCTTAGGTCTTCTTCATATGGAAATCATCCAAGAAAGACTGGAAAGAGAATTCGATTTAAATATTATTACCACTGCACCTTCAGTTATCTACAAGGTACACACTGTAGATCACAAAGTATTTGAAATTCAAAATCCATCCAACCTACCAGATCCAACTGAAATAGAATTTATGGAAGAACCTATCGTTCGCGCAGAGATCATGACTCCTACAGATTATGTGGGGGCAGTTATGGAGCTTTGCCAAAATAGGCGTGGAATCTTTATAGATATGCAGTACTTGGAAGAAACTAGAACTCTAATTAGCTACGACCTTCCACTTAACGAAGTTATCTACGACTTCTTCGATGCGCTTAAATCCAAAACTCGTGGATACGCAAGCTACGACTACGAACTTACCGGATACAAACGCTCAGAACTTGTGAAGATGGATATTCTTATAAATTCTGAACTTGTGGATGCCTTCTCAATGATCGTTCACAAAGACACAGCCTATGCAAGGGGCAGAAGAATTTGCGAAAAGCTAACGGATGTAATTCCAAGACATCAATTTGCAATTCCAATCCAAGCTGCCATCGGTGCGAAGATTATCGCTCGTGAAACCATAAGAGCTCTTAGAAAAGACGTACTTGCTAAGTGCTACGGTGGAGATATTTCAAGAAAGAGAAAACTTCTTGAAAAGCAAAAAGAAGGTAAGAAGAGAATGAGATCCATCGGTTCTGTAGAAGTGCCACAAGAAGCATTCTTAACAGTACTAAAATACGACGAAGAAAAATGACATCAATCTACATTCACATTCCCTTCTGTATAAAAAAATGCAACTACTGTGACTTCACGTCCTATAGCTGCATTTCAGAAGAAAATATAGAAAATTATTTTAAATATTTAATTAAGGAGATGGGGATGAATCCTCCTAAAGATGAAATTAATTCCATATTTATAGGAGGAGGAACCCCCTCTTTTGTTGACTCAAAATATATAGAAGATATTTTTAAATTCTTGAAGAAATATCCTTGGACAGAAGATATAGAAATAACCTTGGAGGCAAATCCTAACTCGATTACCAAAGAAAAATTAAAGGTTTACAAAGACTTAGGAATTAATCGAATCTCCATGGGAGTGCAATCCTTTAACGAAGAAATCTTAAAGAAAATCGGCAGGGTTCACAAAAATAGTGACACCTTTTTAGCCGCCAAGAATATCAGAGAAACGGGATTTAAAAATCTAAACCTGGATCTTATGCTTGCCCTTCCAGATCAAAATATGGAGGACGTGGAAGATTCTCTAAAAGAAATTGAAAAATTAAATCCAGAGCATATCTCCTACTATAGTTTAATTATTGAGTCTAAAACTCCAATGGAGAAGTTTTACGAAGAAGGCAGGTACACCTTTCCAGACGAAGAACTGGATAGAAAGATGTATCATCGAGTAGTAGAAGGACTTGAAAATTTTGGATACCATCAGTATGAAATTTCAAATTTTGCAAAGAGTGGATATGAATCGGTGCATAATTTGAGATACTGGAAGATAGAAGAATATATTGGATATGGTCTTTCTGCATCGTCAAGCGTCGGTGAATATAGATACACAAATACGGATAATTTTAAAAATTATTTTGAAATGATCGATGAAGGTAGACTTCCTCAAATATTTAAGGAAAAGCTTAAAAATATTGACAGGCTCCACGAATACATGATTATGGGACTTAGGCTTAATGATGGCGTGGACATAGAAGATGCAGAAAATAGATTCGGCGTCGACATAAAAAAATATTACAAAGAAGAAATTGAAAAAAATTTAAATTACAAAACCATTCGCGTTGAAAATAATCGGATATTTTTAACCGATTATGGCAGAGATATTTCTAATCAGGTAGAGCTTGATTTCATGAAATAACTCTTGCAAACTCGTTGCCCTCGTGGTAAAATACTAAGAGCGTAATAATTAATGGAGGTGAAATAAGTGGCAAATATTAAATCTGCAAAGAAAAGAATCGAAATTGGAAATAGAAATAGACTAAGAAACAAAGCTAGAAAAACTGAATTCAAAACAGTTATAAAGAAATTTGAAAAGACATTAGCTGAAGGAAACTTCGATGAAGCTAGAGAAATCTTAAAAGATGTAGATAAGAAACTTAAAAAAGCTTCCGTTAAAAATGTAATTCACAAAAACGAAGCTGCAAGAAAAATTTCTAGACTTACAAAGAGACTTAATAATGCAATCTAGCATTTTAATAGGAAGGTTTACCTTCCTTTTTTAATACCCTTTTACAGATAAGGATACATATGGACAGAGTTTTATCGAAAGAACAGCTCCTTGCAACAGAATTTCGAGATGGACCGGCGATGGTCCTCGCAGTTCCTGGAGCTGGTAAGACCACTATGCTCATGCATAGAACCAACAAATTAATAAGTAGTGGTGTGGATCCAAAGAAGATTTTGACTATCACCTTTTCAAAGGCATCGAGCCTTGACATGAAGAGAAAATATTTTGAACTCTTCGGCAAAAATGATGCAGAATTCTCAACTATCCACGCATTTTGTTATAGGATTCTAAACTATCACAAGAGGCTTCGCGGTGTAAATTACAATCTTCTTGAAGGAAAAAGACCAAGCAAGCAGGAGATTTTAAAAAATATTTATAGAAATATAAATAAAAAGAATCCTACTGATGAAATTTTGGAATCTCTACTATCAGATATTTCCTACGTAAAGAATATGTGCATCTCTCCGGAGGAACTCGTTGATAATCGTGGTTCTGAGATCAGTGGATTTAAAGAAATCTTTCATAGCTACGAAAGTTACAAGGCTTCCAAGAATTTAATTGACTTCGACGATATGATTACGAAAGCCTACGAAATTCTCTTAAACGATAAATTTGTGCTGCAAAAAGTGAGAGGTACCTTTAAGTACTATCAACTGGACGAAGGACAGGACACATCCTTTGCACAATTTAGAATTATGGAGCTTCTCGCCCATCCGAAGAACAATCTCTTCGTCGTGCTCGATGACGACCAAGCCATCTACGGATTTCGTGGAGCAAGCGTGGAAGAAGTTAAAAAGTTCGAGGAGAGAATCCACCCTACCATCTTCAAGATGCAGAGAAATTACCGTTCTCAAAGGCATATTATCGACTGCGCAAACACTTTTATCGAAGGTAACAGGGAGAGATTTGACAAGACTATTGAGTCTACCTTGGTGGAAAGAGAGCCGGTGTACCTGGTAAAACTTCCGACGAGGATAGACCAATTTAAATTTATAAAAAGTAAACTCGACGACAAATCTTCAGCGGTGCTATATAGAAACAACGCACAAGTTCTAGGTCTAGTGGAATATTTTGAGAGAAATAATATTCCATTTAATATTCGGGACACTAAGCTTCGATTTTATAATAATTTTATATTTAGAGATATTTTAAACATCATAGATTTCTCAATAGATCCGTCTAACTACGAAATTTTCTACAGTTTTTACTACAAAATCAAAGGCTACATCAGTAAGAGACAGATGGAATATATAAAAAATATCCAGACGGACAACTATTTGGAGGCTCTTCTTACCTATCCTGATCTTCCCTCCTACTACAAAGATAATTTCTATGAATTGATTTTGGATTTCAAATCCTTGAAAAAGAAAACCATGTACCAAAAGATTCACTTCATCCTCTACGAACTAAATTATAGCGATTACATGAAAAATTCCTGCAAGAGAATGGGACAAAATATCGAAGAATCTCGTGAATTTGCATATACCCTAATGCAAATTGCAAAGAACGTGGACTCCTACGAAGAATTCATCGGAAGATTAAAATATCTCGACGAACTACTAAGGGAACCGACAAGATCTACGTCGAGCCTTACATTTTCAACCATGCACTCCGCGAAGGGACTGGAGTTTGACAGAGTATTTATCATCGACTTGACCTCGGGAATACTTCCAAGTTCTCGCTCCATCGAAAGATTGGATAGAGGCATCTACAACGACTACGAAGAAGAAAGAAGACTCTTCTATGTAGCGCTTACAAGGGCTAAAGAAGAATTATATTTAATAGAACCAGGAAAATATTTAGATGCCAAGACTAAAGAATCAGAATTTATGACAGAAGTTAGGAAGAAGCAAGGAAGAAAAAGTAAGGGAAAAAGTAAAATGAATAAAGATAATTTTTAAGCGGCACCGCCGCTTTTTTTTGTTGAGGAAATTAAATTTTTTGGTGGAATATTTAAATGCTTTCAGCAGACTGTTTCAACCAATCGGCTACGCCTCTTGGGAAACAGGTTGCATCACACCTACTAAGACTCACTACGTTCGTCAAGTTAGGTGTAGA
>NZ_AWXD01000010.1:0-1777 GCF_000478945.1 Peptoniphilus sp. BV3AC2
GGATGGACTGTTCCGTCTTTGTCAATTCTTCCAACCACGACTTTATCAACTATGCTTTCAAATACTGTTCTGTTAAATTCCTCTATAATTTCTTTATTTTCTAAGACCTTTTTAAATTGCTTTAATCTTTCTTTAATAGAGTCTTCATCTTTTATCGTTAGTTCCAATGTTTTCTTTTCATCAAGTAATTCTTCTTTTTGTTTTGTTAGTTTTTTATACTTTTTAGCATAAACTTCTTCGTCTATACTATCTTCCAAATGAAGATCAACTAACTTTCTTTCTTGACTAATGATTCTGTTTAATTGGTTTTCTAACTTTTTCAAATCTTTGACCAAAGTCTCATCATTTATTTCTTCTTCAACAATCTTTAAAAAGTCATCTATTATTGTTGAATCTGCATGGCATAATTGCCTATAGCTTTCAACAAATGCTTTTTCTATTGCTGCTTCTTGTATTCCTTTTTAATGAGGGCAATATTTTTTGCCTTTTTTAGTTGACTTTACACATTGCCAGTTAATTTTTTTATAAATTGAACTAGTGTGCCATGTTCTTCTTGAAAGTATTTCACCACAAAATCCACATTCAAGCATACTTGAAAAAGCATATTGCCTTGATAGTTTCTCTCTTTTTCTATCCTTATTAGCAATGGTGTTTCTATTTTGTGCTCTCCTGAGTCTAATCTCCTGTGCCTTTTCGAAATATTCTTTTGATATAATCGGCTCGTGATGATTTTCGATGTGATATTTATCAGATTCCCCAAAGTTTGCTAGTCTTCTTTTTGTTATGGGATCAACTGTAAAAGTCTTTCCCATTAGTATATCACCAATATACTTTTCATTTTTAATTATTCCCAACACTGTAGTATCAGACCATTTTGTTTTACCTCTAGGGGTGAGATATCCTTGTTCTTCTAGTTCCCTGCCAATGACTGACCCGCCATTGCCCTCTAAATATCTTTTAAAGATATATCTAACAATTTTAGCTTCCTCTTCATTTATAGAAATACTTTTTGTTGTAGGGTCATAATCGTATCCAAGACAACCTTGAAAACCAATAAGCTCCCCCTTTTCCATTTTCATTTTCAGTCCTTTTTTCACATGGGCTGAGGTATTTTCTACTTCTTGTTGAGCTACTGAACTTAATATTGTTAGTAATAGCTCTCCATCCATTGTCAAAGTATCTATATTTTCTTCTTCAAATACTACACCAACATTATTTTCCTTTAGAAGCCTTACATATTTCAAAGTATCTAATGTGTTTCTAGCAAATCTTGATATAGATTTAGTAATTATCATGTCTATATCTCCATTTTGACAATCACTAATTAGTCTCATGAAATCTGCTCTTTTAGTAGCAGTTGTTCCTGTTGTTGCTTCATCTGCATATATACCAGCTAAAGTCCAGTTTTTATTATTTTTTATTAGATTTGTATAATAATCAACTTGCGATTTATATGATTCAAGTTGATCTTTACTATCTGTACTTACTCTTCAATAAGCTACGACACGTTTTAAATCTAAATATAGTGCATTTCTATTTCTTGCTCCTGTATTTGAAGCTTTTATTACTTTTACTTTAGTATTCATTTTACCTCCTTCCCATTTTGTATCTATTTACAGTGTTATTATATCATAAGATTAATTACTTTCTATCCATCTTCTTATAATCATTTTCTAACCTGTTCTTAATTTTTGTATATTCCTTACCATTAATTAATTTAAGATCATAAAGTCTACATAACATAGCAACTCTCATACCATAAATCTTTATTGCTTGC
>NZ_AWXD01000011.1:0-34269 GCF_000478945.1 Peptoniphilus sp. BV3AC2
AGAAGCGTTTAAATATTTTTTTGATATTTTCTTTTTCTACTCCACCACCATTGTCTTCAATGATTAAGTTTGTATAGAGGGGATTTTTGTAAGATGAAACCATGATTTTATCACAAGTCGGTCTATTATCAGCATTTTTCATAATATTAATAAGAGCTTCTGCCAACCAATAAAAATCTCCATAAATATTATTTTCCTTTAAACTCTTATTTATTTCTACATTGGTAGATCTCTTTAAGTCTAAACTGTCTAAAACATAATCCATCAATTCATCCAAACGAATTTCTTCATTTTTCATAAGATCTTTGTTAGCATCAAGGCTTGATAGTTTAAGCAAAATATCTGATAGGGAGTTTAATCTAAGAGTTTGTCTTTTTAAAATCTCTATGTCTTCAATATCTGGAAAGTCCATCCCCAAATTTTCTATGGAAAAAAGCATAGATGAAATGGGAGTTTTTATCTGATGGGCGATATCTTCTAGGTATTCTATTTGCTTTTCGCCATTTTTTCTACTTGTCTCTTTGGCTTCCACTATTTCTATAAAAAGCTTGTAAATTTTATCCTCTAAAATTGAAAAATCATCTTGCTTCATAGGAATTTTGTAGTCCTGATTTTTCATATTTTCTATCAGATCTATAAGCTCATTTATTCTATTTTTCTTTCTTGATTCTAAAAAATAATAAAGAAGTCCCAGACTTATAATCCAAAATACATATAGCATCTCAATCCATCCTATATCCGATTCCTCTGACAGTAGTAATAACTTCTCTATCAATTTTTTCTCTTATTCTCTTAATAGTTGATGTGAGAGTATTGTCATTTACAAACTTATCCCTATCTTCCCAAAACATTTCTAAAAGTTGGCTTCTTGTGAAAACCCTGTGGGGATTTTTGATAAATAACAGTAATATTTCATATTCAAGTGGAGTTAGGTCTATTTGATTATTTTTAAAATATACTTTTGAATCATTTAATTCTATTTTTATATCCTTATAATTGATTGTTTTGTCTTGACTTAGAGCTATTGTCCTTAAAACTGCATCAATTCTCGCCCTTAATATTGCAAGGGAAAATGGCTTTGTTAAATAGTCGTCTGCTCCTTGATCTAGGGCGGCAATTATAAAATCTTCATCGTTTTTTACTGTTGTTACAATTACTCTTATGTCCTTATCTTTTAATCTTTCTATTAAATGTTGACCGTCTTTATCTGGTAGATTTATGTCCAAAAGTGCCACATCCATGTCTACATTCATCTTATAGCATGCTTCGTAAAAAGATGATGCAATCTCTACCTTATAATTATTATTAACTAAATATTTTTCCATTTGTAAGGCAATTTCTTTATTATCTTCTATAATCAAAACACTCTTCATTCTAACCCTCTCATGTATCAACTTTGAAATCTATTAAAAAATTTTATTCTATAACACTCATCTATAAGCAAATTAAATCTACTAACAAATAATTAAAATTTAAATATAAAATTATAGATTATAATAAAAATATCATTAGTGAATCTGATTAATATAGATTTTTAAGTTTTCAATATCTAATCTATAATTTATAAAAGAAATCTTCTGGTAATAAAAATGGCTTGATCTTATCCCTATTAAGAAATTTCTTATCACACACAATAGCTACGCTGTGTTTAGCTCTTGTGACTGCAACATAAAAACCCGCTCTGCTTAAATCAACTAATTTACTTTCGGGATTTTCTATCCACTTTAATATTGGACTTGTAGGGTAAATCAATACTCTATCAAATTGTAAACCTTTAGAGTCACCAAAATTATATACCCTATAATTTTCGTTAACTTTTGTTCTTTTATTGTGTCTGAGTTGAATAGGATTATACATTTCAAGGTATAAGTCTACTTCTTCTTTGGATATAAAAAATACCCCTTCATGATTATCTTTGAATTTACTCTCTGATTTTATTATGAGATTATCATTAGATATTTTTGAAGCAAAATCACATATTTCTTGATTAGATCTATACGAAAAATTCAAAGTTGATTCATCAATTTCAACATTTAAATGTGAGTTTTCATTCCTAAAGAAGTTAACTATTTTTCCATTATTATATTTTTTATATTTTGATGTATTATGAGTGCTATAAGTTGCTTGTCTATAGTCTCCAACCATAATCAAATTTATACCAACCTCAATTAAATATTTTAAAACATCCAAATCATACCCTGCTAAATCTTGGACTTCATCTATATATATTAAATTATATATTTTTGAAATCCTAGTAAAAATATAACCCGGGTTTTTTTCTTCCATGAATATAATCGCATCAGATATTTTATCTGTATAAATTAGATTTTCTTTATTAATAAAATAATTAGGATCATTTCTATTTTTAAATATAGCACTCTTACCGTTGACAGGTACTATTCCATTAATTCTCTGACTAAACATTATATCTTGATATGGTCTTAATCCATGTTTAAGTAAAAATGAAAACCATGTTAAAACTTCAATATTTTTAGGAATGGCTCCATTTATTTTAATTATTTTCTTTTTTATAGAATCACAATTTGCATTTGTATATGTTGTTATCAAAATCTTCTTATCTTTATTTTTTAAAGCATCCTTCACAATTAATGTTGTCTTACCTGCTCCAGCAGCAGCTATATATAATTTATTCAACATCTTCTATTACCCTGTTTATATATTCTGGATATTGAATTTTTGATTCTGATTCGAATATACTTACGGCACAATTTGTTTTATTTTTCTCCATGTATTTTAATATAGAGTCACTATCTGTTTTATTAGTATTAAATATACTATTGAGAGTTTTCAAGTCATTTGCTCTTAAAATACAGGGCTCTAAAGTATTGTAATTAAATTTATCCATATCTCCACTATAAGTCTTTTCGTCATAATATATTTTAATCTTTTCATTATATTCATAATCTTTGTATTTTCTCATTAAAGCTTCTACATCTCCGTCATTATCTGTAACTACATAGAGATTTAAGTCTAATTTATCTCCTAATTCCAAAAATCTTAAAAAAGATGTTCCAACAGAAATTATATCGATACCATTAAAAATTGGTAATTTGCCATATTTATCTTTATATGCTCTTTGAATAATTAGTTCGTCTGAAGGACCTTCAACCAGTATAGCTTTATCACATAATAATACTCGTAATGTGTCATATCCAGAAACAGCTTTAAAATATTTTTCTGTACCACTACTTAAATTTGTAATTTTAGAGCTTTTTTTGTTTGATAAAAGTATTAAATTTTCTAATCCTAATTTGTTCAAAACAAAACTACTATGAGTTGAAATAATTATTTGACTAGATTCCTTATTACTATTTTCTTGTAGTATATCAATTAAATTATTCATGTTAGAATATGACAAATGGTTTTCTGGCTCTTCAATTAAAATTATTTTATCTTTATTTGTATTAATATTATTTAATGCAAGCTCAGTTTTTAATAAGCATTGTAGTCCTCTGCCAGCATTTGAATATGGAATATTATCAAATTCGGTTATCATACTTGATTCCCAGTTGAAACTACTTCCTAAGTTAACACCCAAACTAACTTTTTTCCCAAAATTTGATTTAGAGCTACTTAATTTTTCGTTAATATTTTTAACACTTTCATTTTTACTAAAATCATCTTTAGTTTCTCTAAAAGCTTTTGATATGGAAATTAAATCTTCATTATCTAATGTCCCTCTTATCATATTAGAAATATATTGATCTGAACCATCCTTATATTTATAAGAAGAATTATCTATTAAAAATGATTTCGAAGGAATACCTCTAGTAGTAATATTTTCTCTATTAAAGCCTAGCCATTCACTTTTATAATATTCTATAGGTAAACTGCTTAATTCTCCTTTTTCCATAAATAGTTTATATTCATCTTCATACGAATTATCAAATAATACTTTAAATGCAAATCCTATTTCTTCTTTTAATCCTAAGTCGTTACCACTACCCTCCAAATTTGCATCATCTAACTCAGAGAAGTATATTTCTATTATAATTTCTGGTAGTATACAAGGACTGTTGGAATTTATATTTGTTAAATATTCATCTACAACTTCTCTATTGAATAAATATTGAGATAATTCACGATTGATATAATTACCTCTATAAAAACCAGTTAATGCTAAGTGTATAGCTTCAAGTATTGTTGATTTTCCCTCTTCATTATTTCCTACCAAAATATTTATGCCACCATTTAAATCTAATTCAAACCAATCTTTAAAACATTTAAAATTTTTAATCCTAACTTTTTTTATCAATTTTCAATCTCCGTTTATTATTTCAATCATTTTTAATACACTCCACAATTTCTGATATGTCGCAATCCAATGCGTCACAAATTCTGAGCAAAACATCGGTAGTTACATTCTCACCATTCTTTAATTTATAAAATGTACTCCTACTTACATTTGCTTTTTCCATAAGTTCATTGTGTTGCATATCTAAATCAATAAGTTTTTTAAATAACCTTTTATAACTTAATTCCATATAACCTCCAAGATTATTTTTTGATAGCTAATCTCGTACATATATACATTTTAAATATACTTATGTTTGTTATTGCATACTAATCAATTATAACATTAACTATAGGTTATTTTCAATCATTTGATATATCACTTTAAATGAACAAAAAAATAATGGCAGTCCGAAGACTGCCGATATTTATCTTTCTGTGCCTTTGCTATGATTTTTCTTATTAGATTTAGTTTTATCGTTTGTCTTAAAGCTTTTTATTTGCCCTATTATGGACTTTTTATCCTTGTCTTGACTCTTTACTTGTTCTTTTGCTTTTAATAGCTTAGAAGACAAAATACGAATATTTTTATGTTCCTTTCCGTTGTTGTCAATACTGGTTTTTACTTGTCCGAAGATTTTAACAAAATCTCCTTGTTTTAAGTCCTTTAAATCTTTTGTCTTATCTCCATAGGCTGAACAATTTGTATAAACTTTATTTCCATCGTCATCTTTTGAAACAAGAGAAAAGTTACTTACTTTGAACTTTTCTCCATTTGCATTTTCTCTTTCAAGGTTTTCTACTTTGCCAGATATATTACCCACGAGATTTATGAGGTCGTCTTTTTCTTCAAGTTCATTGGTATTTTCAACAATCTTACCTTGTTCTTTCATATCATCAATCATATAATCAAAATCATCACTTAGTAGACCTGTTGTGTCATTGTTCATATATAAAACATAGACTTCTTCAAGTGCCTTTTCATCATTGACACCTTTTTCTATGCTCACAAGTGCTTTTATAAAATCCTTGTAGTTATCATTCATCATTTCTTCTAAGTTTTCTCTAATATCTTTGTATTCCATAATTTCCTCCTTGTACTAAATAAGGAGAGCTATTCGCCCTCCTCTATCTTTCTTGTCCTTTTTCATTTTTTTCTTGATTTTTATCTTTTTCTTCTTCCGATTTAAATTTGGATATTTGTCCTAATATTGATGGCTTCTCTTCCCTTGCGTGAAGATTATCTTCTACGTCATAAGTTGATTCAAAATAATCACTATCTTTAAAATCATTGTCATACCTATCTGGTATTCCATCATTATCAAGATCTTTTGCTAGTGGATCATAGAAGTTTCCGTCATCATCTATCTCTAGTCCTAAAGTTTGTTTTAAATCTTCTTCATCTACTGATACCAGATCATCAAAACTTGACATCTTTATGGCTTCAGTTATATCTTTAATAGCTTGTGAGTTAGATATATCTTCCTCTACAAAAGATTCTGTTCTAATAGCTACATTATCTACATACTGAGTCCATATTTTTTCTTCCAAATTTACCTCATATTGGATAGAGTGCTTACCATCAGGTGTTTCTGTATAGGCAAGTCCTATATGGCTTAAATCAGGGTATAGTTTGTCAAAGTCTTCATAGCTATTAGATTCTGAAAACTCATAGTTGGAATAATCAACTATCGCCCTCTTTAAATCTTCTAATAATGGTGATTGGTTTTCTAATTCTTCTACTTCTCCCATATCTAAAAGTTTATTAATTTCAGCTAGTCTTAGAGTCTTATCCCTTAACTCATCTGCTTTTTCAAATGGTTTGGTTAATTCTACCTTGGCATTTTCTAAAGATTCTTTATAGTTTTCAAGGTTTTGATTTAACCTCTCAAGTCTTGAAGGAATTTTTTCAATTGCATTATCAAGCCTTGTTATATTACCATCAGTAGAGTTTGAAAACTCTCCGAAGTATTTTGCTTTTCCTAGAAGTTTAAAAGTGTGAGTATTTGTCATAAAGTTATATGAAACTTGTAAATCTAAATTTCTATATTTACCAATAACCTTGCTATCATTTATCTTTACCTTTTTTATTTCTTCTAGTAGCTTCTCTCCAGCCTCTTTCTTATCTAAAATTTTATTTGTCCCAAGACTTATTGAAGTGAATTTGTTATCTCCTTCTCCTAATTTCTCAACACTTGCAATATCTTCTTTAACTGCTTGTATTTCCATTTCAGTTTTTAAAATACTTTGAGGATAAATTTTATTTACCTTATCTTCAAGCTTGTATTTATTAGACTTGTAGTTTGCTTCTAACATTTTTAGTTTTGTAACTTCGTTATCTAAATCCATCTTTTCTTTAATCAGAGGATTGCCTGTAGCTAAAGCCTTAATTTCGGAATAAGATAGACTTGCTTCATCAACATCTTCTGCAACTCTTACTGGAGTTTTTGAAGTCATAATTTGAGAAATGAATTTTTGCTTATTCTCTATTGTCTGCCATAAATAAGCGTCAAATGTATTCTCTGTTACATATCTAAAGATATTTACCTTATCATTTTCATTACCTTGACGAACAATTCTACCACTTCTTTGCTCTAGGTCAGACGGTCTCCATGGGACGTCTAAATCGTGTAAGGCTATTAATTTGTTCTGTACATTTGTACCTGCTCCCATTTTTTGAGTAGAGCCTAATAACACTCTTACTTCTCCTCTTCTTACTTTAGAGAACAATTCATCTTTTTGTTTGTCTGTATCTGCTTCGTGGATAAAGGCTATTTCTTCTTTTGGTATTCCCATATTCACTAGCTTATTTCTAATATCATCATAGATATTAAATTCTCCATCTCCTTTTGGTGTCGACATATCTGAAAATACTAATTGGGTCGATGAATTTTCTTTTGTCTTATCCCAGATCGAAAAGATATTTTTAACGCATACATTTACCTTTGAATTAGGATCATCTGGAAGTAGTGGGTTTATTAATCTTTGGTCAAGGGCAAGTTTTTTACCATCATTTGTAATCTTTAGCATATTATCTTCTGTTGGCTCGACTAGGTTATTTCTAACTGCGTCCGCTCTTTCTGAAATAGCTTCTAATATTTCTTTTTGTTCCTCAGTAGGTTTCGTTTTAATAACTTCGAAGTTTGCTTCTGGCACTGGCAAATTTAACATATCTGAAGTCTTTATATCTGCTACTTCTTTAAACATGCTCATCAATTCTGGCAAGTTATAGAACTTTGAAAATCTTGTCTTTTGCCTATATCCAGTGCCTTCTGGAGATAATTCAAAGGTGTTTTCTGTTTCTCCAAAAGTAGAAGCCCAGGCATCAAAATGTTCTAATCCTCTTGCCTTTAAATCGTCATATTGAAGGTATCTTTGCATTGTATAAAGCTCTGTCATTGAATTTGATATCGGTGTACCAGTAGCAAATACAACTCCCTTGCCATCTGTCATTTCATCCATATACCTACATTTCATATACATATCCGAAGACTTAAAGGCTTCACTCTGACCAATACCCGCAACATTTCTCATCTTTGTATGCAAGAATAAGTTTTTGTAATTATGAGCTTCGTCTATAAATAACTTATCTACTCCTAGTTCTTCAAAGGTTATTACGTCATCCTTTTTAAAGTCATCGTTTAGCTTTTCCAGTCTTACCAAAAGCTTCTTCTTTGTCTTTTCCAGTTGTTTAACTGTGAAATTTTCTCCTCTATTTCTTTTGTTCTCATCAATAAAGGAAACTATATCATCTATTTGGTCTTGTATATGCCTTACTTGGTATTCCTTAGACATAGGTATTTTTTCAAATTGAGAGTGTCCTATGATGACCGCATCATATTCTCCCGTTGCAATCCTACCAATAAATCTTTTTCTATTTTTAGGTTGGAAGTCTTTTTTATCGGCCACCATAATGTTTGCTGACGGATATAATTGCATAAACTCCCTACCAATTTGAGTAGTTAGATGATTAGGAACTACAAATAATGACTTACTTGCAAGTCCTAACTTTTTAGATTCCATAGCAGAAGCTACCATTTCAAAAGTTTTTCCTGCTCCTACTACATGGGCAAGTAGTGTATTTCCACCATAAAGAGTCCTTGCTATGGCGTTTTTCTGATGTTCTCGAAGTCTGATTTCAGTATTCATTCCATCAAAAGTTAAGTTAGAGCCGTCAAATTCTCTATTTCTAATTGAATTGAATTTTTCATTATAAATCTTTTCTAGCCTATATCTTCTATCAGGATCTTCAAATATCCAATTCTTAAATTCTTCTTTAATCAGTTCTTGCTTTTGACTTGCAAGCATAGTTTCTTTTTTATTTAATACAGAAGTCTTAGAACCATCATCATTTATTACTTGGTCAAATACCTTTGTATCTTTTAGATTAAGAGCATTTTCAATTAGCTTATAGGCATTTACCCTACTTGTACCATAAGTCATGTTAGCAAGGTCATTAGTCGAGTCAACACTTTTACCTTCAATATTCCATTCACTTGTATGTGGTGAGAACCTAACATTTATATTCCACCTATCATAACCTGGTGTTTTTAAAAGATTAAAAGTAAAGTCTTCTATATCTTTTTGAGGTATCCAAGTTGCTCCTAACCTTACATTTATATCAGAAGCAGTGAGTTCTTCAGGCATAACTTCTTGTAATTTCTCTCTTTGATATTTTAGCTTGCCTAACTCTTTTAATAATGTGTCTTTCTTTTCAGAAGGTGCTAAATCTATTACATTTTCAATTTCTCCGATATATGAATTGAGATAGCCAATCTTTTCTCTAATATTTCCACTTAAATACTCATCAGCCGATACATATGAAAAATGAAATGGATCGTCATTGTTAAAGTTCTCAAAGGGCATTCTGTTATTTATTAGGTCTGTATCCTTAATGTCTAAAAAAATCTCGCCCTCAAGCTCACCAATTAAAGTGTCCCTATCTTTACTTGTGATAGATTCCATATATTCAAAGTCTACATATCCTTTTTGTGAAACCGATAAGACTAAGGCTTCAAGGGAAGTATCTACATGATCTACTACCTTTGCCTTTGTTATTGTTCTTTTCGAAAATATATCACTCTTTGCTTTGAAATTATCCTCATCATCAAGTATTTCTATTGATGATACCAAAGGAAAGTTTGAGTCTTCCTTTAAGGCTCTGGTGTTTGATAAGGAGTTAATAAAGCCATGTTTCTTTGAAAAGTTATCATAGACTTCATTTAACTTTGCTTGTGACTCTTTTATTTCTTCGTCTGAAAAATCATCTTTTTGTCTTTCTATTACATCTTTTAAAGCATTCATTACATCAAGGTAATCTTTTATCTTTTCTTTATTTTTATCTGATATATTCTGCTTAACTAAGACTGAGTTTTCTCTTAGGTAGACTTCTTCATCAATAATAGTGTAAGAAAAGTTTTTAACATCATCTGTTGCTGGAAGACTTAATTCTTCATCTTCCAATAGTTCTACCTCTTCATATTTAGAATTTGAAGATATTTCCTTACTTGCAAGATCCATTAAATCTTTTAGATTTTCGTCTTCTTTTTCATCACAAGTAATAGTATTTCCAAATCTTCCAGACACTTCTTTCATATCTCCTAATACCATTTGAGGATTATCTACAAAGTATTTATTGTAAGTCAAACCTTTATTATCAGTTGCTAGATGAATCCATTCATCATCTCTTTCTATAACTGAATCTCTCTTCTTTAAGAAAATAATATCTGAAGTAACTTCTGTACCAGCAAGTCCTTTAAATGTTGTATTAGGTAGCCTCATAGCTCCTAAAAACTCACATCTTGCATTAATATATTTTCTAACAGATTCATCTTTTTTATCCATAGTTCCAGATGATGTTATGAAGGCAATAATTCCTCCATTCCTAACCTTATCTATAGACTTTGCAAAAAAATAATCGTGAATCAGAAAGTTATTTCTGTTATATTCACGATCGTTAACTTTAAAATCTCCAAAGGGAACATTTCCTATAACTAAATCGAAAAAGTTATTTGAGAAGTTTGTTTCTTCAAATCCTTTAATTTGAATGTTAGCTTCAGGATAAAGTTCTCTTGCTATTCTTCCGCTTAGGCTATCTTTTTCTACTCCATATACTTTAGAGCTTTGTATTTCACTTGGCATATTACCAATGAAGTTACCGACTCCTGCAGATGGTTCAAGGATATTTCCAGTTTTAAACCCCATATCTGTTAGAGTCTTATATATTCCATCCATTACCTCTCTAGGTGTATAAAAGGATGTTAAGGTAGACTCTTTAGCATTCAAATACTCATCATTTGTTAAATTTTCTTTTAAAATATTTCTTGCTTCAAGCCATTGCCCTCCTTTTTCTTCATCAAAGACATCGGCAAGACCACCCCAACCTAGATAGTCAGCAAGATAGGCTTGTTCATACTCCCTTGGACTCCTATTTTCATTTTCAAGTCTTTTTAGCATTTTAATAGCTTTTATATTTTTATCTAACTTTTCTGATGGTGTAAGGTATTCTGAGTAGATATGATTTTTCAAGTCATAATTTCTAGCAAAGCTTAGCCTTTCCTTATTAGGTTCATAGCCTAAATTCTTTAAATCTTCTTTCCCCCTCAATAAGTTTTCGGCTGCTTCTCTTGGCACATTGTATCTATCCATCATTTGGTCAATTTCAAGATTGTGGTTATCTATAAAGCTTTCTTGCTCTACTTGTCTTTCAATTTGTTTTTCATGCTCAGATAATTTGTATATCTCATAATTTTCACTATCTAAAAGGTCATCAATCTTTCTACTTTCTTCAAATGTTTCACCCTTATATAAAGGAAATTCTTCTCCATTAACTTCTACTTTAGTTCCAGTTTCAATTAAGTTAATTCCGTCAAAGATCTTCTCATCTTCGAAAATAAATTCCTTACCAACCTTTACTGCTAGTTTTTCTGATGCTTGACTTAGATTTTCAAAGATTTCTTCAAGGTATGAATCGTTTCTATATGGAATTACTTCCGAACCCCTAATCATACCTCCCATATATTCCATATTATCTCTGATAGTGACAGTTTTAAGTCCTCCACTTAGTTCATCAAAATCTGTAATAGTAAAGTCCTTATCTTTATATCTAACCTGATTACCTATCTTAAATTTAGGCTCTATATTTTCCTTAGCTTCTTCTTGTAAAGATTTTTCCTCACTTAGTGCAACTTGCTCTTCTAAATATGAAAATTCAAGCTCATTTACTTCTTCACCATCACCAAGGTCAATCCTATAATGTTCGACAACTTCTCCGTCTACATAGTGGTCAAAATAGAATTTGAAATATCCTATATAATCATCTGTCATTTCTCCAAATTCATTTTCTCCAAGAGTTTGATTATGGTCTTTAACATCAATATCCTTTTGTCTTAGGACATTTATTAATTCTTTGGTTACTATCTGCCCACTATAATCGGAAACTAATTCGTGGTTTTCATTAAATTCTACAATCCAGTAGTCTTTTCTTTTTTCAATGTTGTTGCCATCAAAAAAAGAAGCTTCATCAGCTTCCTTTTCTTGGCTTATTTCATTTTCTAAGCTTCCACGTATTCCTTGATTGCCATTTTCTTCACTGTTGCCATCAAGTTGTTCATCTGTCCTTGGTATTCTTCTGGATTCTCTCTCATCATCTTCTCTGTCAATCCTTGTACTTTCATCACCTTGACTTTCTCTCTCTTGATAAAGTCCACTGCCTGATTCTGAATTTCCTTCAGATGGTTCAAAAGTGTTTTCTCCTCGTACATTTTCTGAAGTTTCTTCCAGTTCTCCATGTCCTCGCTGCCTACCAGATAAGACAGTCTTAAAACTGCGTAAGTCGGATTCGGAAATCTCTCCATAAACTCCAGATCCTTCTCCATCATGTCCAAGGTTTTCTCTTCGATCTTCATTGCTATTTCTTCTGTCGCTTCCATCTGTGAAAACTCGTCCATCTCTACTTCTTGACCTATCATCTCGTCTATATAAATCATTTTGACCTCCTCTATCTTCATTTATATTTTCTATATCTCTATTATAGTCGGCATCGGCCCTTTCTGTCAGCAGCCTAGCACGATCCATTTCCTTAGATTTTTCTATTGTTTTATCTATAATATCTTCACTAACCCTTGATATTACAAGACCTATCTGCTCTAAAGAAATTGTATTAATCCTAGAAAAATTATTTTTTAAATTTTCCATGTCCATAGGATAGGCTGTATTAAACCTATTAGCTACCGCATAGGATATTGAGTCTCTCATAAACTTTTCAAAGCTAAGTCTATCCTCTATATCTATCCTCAAATCAGCAAGAGCCAAGTTAATATATTCATCTCCATAAATTCGGCTCAAAGAAAATATATTTTCATTGAGTGAATCACTAGCTTCAAATGAAGAATCTCTTATTATTTCTTTTAAAGCCTCATTATGGTTTTCGTGGTCAAACTGCCATAAGCTAACCTCATTAACATTCCTATCCATTGATGTGGTCTGACTAATATCAAAAATGTATGAAACCTTTTTGTTTACATCACTTCCCACTAAAATTGGAATACCCTTTTGACCTCTCATAACAACTCGACCAAAATATTTCTTCCACATATCAAAGGTCGCACAAGCTCTAGCTTCAGGTTCTTTGTTGTATATACTTAGTTGGCTTGGAAAATCATATTTCTGATTATTGCCTATAACTTTTAAGAGTTTTAAATATTCATTTTCATCTTGCAAAACTTCATACTTTATTGCTTCTTGTATATTCTTAAAATCATTTACTTGCATTTTCTACCTCCTTTTTTGAGTAATAAAAAAGACGATAGATTTTAAATAATCTACCGTCTATAATGTAATATAATTAAATGACCTATATTAATTCTTTAAGTTTTCCATATAAGTTCAATAATTCGTTAATATCCATATCCATTATAGGCTCATACATAAAAGAGTTTATATGAATATTTTCTGGAGTCATTATATTAACTTCATTAACTATATTAATTTGTTCTTCATTCGCAATCTGCTTATATGCATCAAATAATACCCTGGTCATATTATTAGTTTTATCTACATGATTCAGAAATTCCGCTTTATCTCCTGTTTTCAAATTATTTTTCACTTTCCAATTTAGCATACCATTATAATTATTAATTTTATCTAACATTATTTCCTCAGCTTTAAGTCTACAAGCCATTGATAATAAAACTTTATGCTCGAGCAAATTTAAGTTACTAGTTAAGTTTTCAGTAGTTTCATAAAGCTTTTCTATAACCAGATCATCCTCTTTAAACTCACTTGGTATATCAAATCTCCCTATATATTCTTTATATACTTTCCCTAAAGTTTTAAAATTAATAGTTCCTGAATTTTCTTTTTTGTGTAGTAAATTAGTTAATAGCTCATAATCGCTATCATAATAACTTGAATCATTAACAGATTTATCAAAACTATATTCAATTAGATTCCTAACAAATGGTATAAGTGCAAATAAGGAATATTTATCTGGTTTAGTTTTCCATGTTATAAAAGGTTGTTTTTGATATTTCTCTTCTATCAAATTTAAATCTTGTTTGTTTTCAACGATAAATCTAGATGTACGAGGTACATTTAGTCTAGAAGAAATTGTTCTATAAAAATCAAAATTATGAGATAAAATTATCATTCTAAAATTATCAATTGTTGCCATTTCATACAAATATTCTACAATAGCATACTTATTTTTATAATCAAAAGAATCTGCTATATCGTCTACTATAAATAGGACTTCATTGCTTTCTTTTTTTATTTTTTCTATGTCAAATATTATATTTAACAAATATAAAGATCTTTTCTCTCCTTGACTTAACACGTCTAATTTTTCTAAATTTGATCTATCTAAACTTGCTTGATTTTCACCCTTTTCAAATATAAACTCCACACGTGGTAGGTTTTCTCCTATTATCGCTCCCTTTAAATTTGATATTTTCATCTTATATGGAACAGTGAACCTATCTTCAAATATTTCTAAAGAACGATTCCACAATGTATTGTCTATATTGAGATTTTTAATATTCTCCTCTAATTCTTTATATATCTCTAATAAATCATCAAAAGATTTCTTTTCTTTCTTTATATATGAAGTCCATAATTCTTTTTTTAAATTATCTAAATTTTCTATTTTCAAAAACTCTATTAGTTCAGGATTGTTTTCTATTGTATCTCTTAATAATATGCCTTTTGTATCACTTAGTAACTTTTCTATCTGTTGAAATTCTGGAATATCTTTAATTTTCCCCTCTATTTCATATATTTTCTCTTGTAGTTCATCATTATTACCAATTACTATGCTATTATTTAAATTAAGTTTATTATCTCTTACAAAAAAATTATCTGAATCTAAATTTTTTGCAACATTCTTCAATTTTGGAAATGTGAATTGACCTTTTTCAAAAAAAGTATAACTACTGTATATAGTTTCAGCAGCTTCACAAAACTCTTTTATTTTATTTTGAAAACTACTGTCTTTTATTTTTTTAATTACACTATCATCAAAAATTGTAGAGTATTTAACATTAGGTAAATACGTTTTATTTTCAGCTTCACATAATTCTTTCAAGCTTAATAAAAAACTTTTTTCACTTAAATTCATGTCAGAAACTACTGTAGGCTCTAATTCATAAATTTTTCTTCCTTGTTGTGTTTTTTCAATTTTTAATCCTGAATATTGCACTAACTTTTTTAAAAAATTATTTTTTTGCTTTAATAAAGTTGTGATAGATTTTTTTGTTTTTTCGTCTACTAATAAATCTGCTACACTACTAGATTCATAATAATTCTCAAAGCTTTTTATTACAAACACTTGCTCTTTTCTTATATCTTGTCCATCTATGCTCACATTAACTTCTGCTTTTATATCGAATATTTCATCACGTATTTCGTCAGCTTTACCATCTTGAATTTTCTTAAAAGTTTTTGCAAAAGAAGTTTTCATCAATCCATTTTTTGCATATACTGTAATCACATTTGTATTTGTAAAATCAAATTCATGGTTAAACTCATCTATTCCATAACAATTCTTTAATTTACATTCTAGAATATCCATATCATATCCTCCTGTCTTTTATTTTATTATATCATTCACAATAATAAGTTTGCACTAACATGCATTATTGAACTAATAATGCACATTAAAACATCAACCACAATAGAATTGCCGGCCTGCTTATATAGTTTGCTTGAAGTGCAATTTTTTCTTCTTGAATGCACTTCCTCTAATTTGTCTATATCACTATCATCAAAACCCATGAGTCTTAGGCATTCTCTTTCTGTTAAATACCTATACTGACCATTTCCAATATCTATTATTCCAGAATTAGGTACTCTCATTTGTTTTGTAGATATAGTATAAGAAAAATCTTTAATCACTTTTAGTCGCCCTCTAAAACTATTATCTATGCCTTTACTTAAAAATTTCAGCATATAAGGTTGGGTCATTGTATAAAGTTCACTTACATTCTTTTCTAAAAATTCACTTAGTGGTCTTGTTTCTTTCCTCTCTAATTTATCAAAAGAAAAGTTATTTGCTCCTAGACATGAAACAACAAATATCCTTTCTCTTTTTTGAGGTATCCCAAAGTCCATTGCATTTAAGATTTCATACTTGCTTTCATATCCAAGGTTTTCTAGCTCTTTTAGATAAATAAAAAAGGAGTCCCTCATATTTCTATCAAGGACTCCCTTTACATTTTCCCAAATTATCCATTTAGGTTTTTCTTTCATTTCTTTGATTATTGTAATTGTTTCAAATAGTAAGCTTGACCTAGTTCCTGAATTCTTTGCTCCTCCCTGCTTTTTCCCTATTCTTGAAAAGTCTTGGCAAGGACTTCCATGCATAATTAAGTCTATCTTCTCATTAGGAGCTTTATATCCTACTACTGATTTTGGCTTATAAGCCTCTCCATAAAGTGCGTTGTATGATTTAACACAAGCCTTATCTATTTCTACATAATCAACTACTTCATAAGATATCTTTAAATTAATAAAAGCCTTTCTAATAGCACCTATGCCACCGAAAAGCTCCAATATTTTTACCTTATTCATTTAGATTATTCTTGTACCTATCTACAAGCTCCCTTATACTATCTTCTATTTCTCTTAAAAAGTCTTCTTTATCTACTTCACCAGAGCTAATCTTTGCAAGTTTCATTTCCCATTCAGATGTTGTTTTAGCTGACTTAAACTTATCCTCTACAATTGATACAAGTCTATTGCCTTTTTCTGTTACAAGTAGATTTTTCTTATCTCTTCTTATAAGGTCCTTATGGATAAGATTTTCAATAATTCCTGCTCTTGTAGCTGGTGTTCCTAAGCCTTTTCTCTCCACTTCTATATCTTTATCCAGTGATTCAATCCCTGCATTCTCCATAGCCTTTAAAAGTGTATCTTCATTATAATGACTTGGAGCTTTTGTAAATTTCTCCGATATATTTTTAGAAGTTAGCTTAATTTTATCTCCAGTCTTTACATCTGGTAATTCATTTTCTTGCTTTTCTTTTCCATAAGCCTTTAGATACTTGGTATAACCTTCATCGATTATAGTCTTTCCACTTGCATTGAAGTTAAATTTATCATATTCATATCTGATTTTTCTACTAGATTCCTTTAAGTTATCCGAACATGAAGCAAGTAGTTTATCCTTAATTAGATTATAGACTTTGCTTTCTTTATCAGATAAATCTTTAACTTTTCCAATACCTGATATAGTAGGAATAATCGCATAGTGGTCTGTAACCTTAGATGAATTAAAAATAGACTTAAAGTTTGATTCGTTGATTTTAAAACCTTCTTCAAGTCCTTCTAATAATTCTTTCATAGTAGTAACCATATCATCGGTTAAATACCTGCTATCTGTTCTTGGGTATGTGATTAGCTTTTTTTCATACAGACCTTGTGCCATATTTAAAGTGTCATTTGCTGAATATCCAAAATATTTATTTGCTTCTCTCTGTAAGGTAGTGAGATCATAAGGCTTATCTGGTTTTGTGCTTATTTCTTTATCCTCTACCTCTGTAATAACTATTTCATCTTCTATCAAGTTTAAAAGTTGCTCTGCCACTTCGATTTTATCAATCCTATCTGATACAAGTTTCAATCCTTTATAAGATAGGTCAACTGTATAATATTTTTGCTTCTTAAATAGATTTATTTCACTATCCCTTTTAGCTATTAAATATAGAGTTGGTGTTTGTACTCTACCAACTGAATATGTTTCCTTGTAAATGCAAGAATAAAGTCTACTTAAATTCATTCCCAACAGCCAATCTGCAATTGCTCTTGCACTTGCTGATCTATATAAGTCTTCAAAGTTTTCTCCATCTTTAAGATTTCTAAAGCCATCTTCAATAGCTTTGTTTTCCATTGAAGATATCCAAAGTCTTTGAATTTTCTTCTTACATTTAGCTTGATTGTATACAAGCCTAAAAATAAGTTCTCCCTCTCTTCCAGCATCACAAGCATTTATAACTGTGTCGATGTTCTTATCGTTTAAAAGTTTCTTTAAAATTCCATATTGTTTTTTAGTGCTTTTAGATACTTCATAAATATATTCTTCTGGGATTATAGGAAGATTTTCTATTGTCCATTTTTTCCATTTTTCGTCTATCTTATCTGGACTTGCCATTTGAATTAAATGACCTACACACCATGAAACAATGTATCCATTCCCCTCATAATATCCGTTTTTTCTTGTTCTTGCTCCAATTACTTTTGCAATTGTAACTGCTACACTTGGCTTTTCTGCTATTACTAACTTCATTAATACCTCCATAAATAAAAAAAGAGCGAAAGATTTCTCTCTCGCTCAAACTTTTAAAAATTATTATAATAGTTCATCTTCATCGTCTTCATCTAAAGATTCTTCATTACTTTCTTCATTGTCAGATTCATCTTCTGACTCACTAATATAATCCTTATCATCTTCTTCAAAGTCTTCCAACATTTTATCTTCCTTAGCTTTGACTACCTTAAAATAGTATCCTGCTCCTATAACTCCTCCAATTACAAGTGCAACAATTAGAAATGAACCTATTCCGCTTTTCTTTTCTTCTTTTACTGGAACAACCGTAGGCTCTTCTTTTTTCACTTCTTCTTTCTTAGGTTCTTCAACCTTTATAGTATTTTTATCTTCTGATTCAATCATATTAAGTAGGTCTTGCTCTCCTACTTCTGTCAATAACCTTACATTATCTTGATTTGATGAGTGATCCACTATTAGGTGCATAGTTTTTCCACTTTTAGTTTGAAATGTTAAGAATTGTCTTACATCTACTGGATTTTCTTTATCTTTCTCTGTATCTCCACTTGGTGTAATATCTTTTCCATTCCTATCTACATTTTCAATTACTGAACCTCTTGCCTTATTTTCTTGTGTCGCAAGATTATTTACTGCCTTTGTATTACCACCTTTTACAAGTGGGGTTTTCTTTGGAGGATTATTTGAAGGCTTATTTGCTTCACTTGTATTTCCTGGTATTCTTGGAACATCTTGATAAGGAATTTCTTCTTTTGACGGTGTAAAAACATCATCTTTCAACATTTTTTCAAATTCTTCTTTTTGTGGTTCATAGATTGATTCGTTTTGACTTTCTATTTGCCCTTCATTTGTCATTGCAAATGTAGTTGCTGGTACTGTAAATGTAAAAAGGAGTAACGCTATGGCTACTCCTCGTTTAATACTCTTATTCATTTTTCTATCCTTTCTTATTTTACATTTTTAAATACATAGACTGCTTTTCTAGCATTGTCCCATTCTATTGTTTGGTTTTTACCATCTTTAATATCTCCATGACTTGCTCCAAAAGCTTTAGCAATGTTTGAAATTGAAGCATGGATTCTTCCATTTATAATAACTGGCTTAACATCTGAATTGTAGACTTTACCATCTGAATCTTTCATAACACCAGTATCAATATTTAGTCTTAATGTCTTTTTAGCTAGGATATTATTCTCTTTATTGGAGAAAATAGCTTCACGAGTAGAGTTGTCATACTCAACATTAAAACCTAGAGTATAAGCGATATATCTTACTGGAATCATAGTTCTTCCTTGATCCACATAAGTTTTTACATCCATATAGACTGTTGTCTTACCATCTTTGTTGATAATGTTATAAAAGTTTTTGTCAACTTGGAAAACTGCAAATTCTTTTTCATCTTTAACTTGTTTTTTGTATTGTTGTTCCTCTTGCTTTTTCATCTTGTTAAGATCAAATTGATTTAGGATGTTCTTATCATCAGCTTTCAAAAGTTCGTCCCACTTTTTATCTTGAGATTTCTTATCTTCTTTCTTTTCTTTGTTTTCTTTTTGGAGTTTTAGAAGTTCATCTAATTTCTTAGATAAGTCTTGGTTTAGATTTTTATCTTTTTCATCTTTAGCTCGCTTTTCAAGTTCTTCTTTCGATTTTTTATTTGCTTCCTCGATTAACTTCTTTGCTTCTTCAATTTTCTTATCTAATTCTTCGTTTAGCTTTTTAATTTCTTCTTCAGAAGCTTTTTGTTTATCTTCTAGTTCTTTAATCTTATCTTCTAATTCCTTTTTTGTATTTTCAGAAGATTCTTTTAAACTATTAATAGCCTTTTGAAGCTCTTCAATTTTCTTACAACATTCTGACTTAGTATTTTCTGTTTCTTTCTTTTTAGACTCAAGGTCTTTTATCTTAGCATCTTTTTTATCAAGAACTTTTTCTAAGTCCTTAATTTTATTATCTTTATCCTCAATTTCTTTAGTCTTCTTTGCAAGTTCTTCTTCTAAAAACTCAAGCTTTTCTTGCATTTCTTTGATTTTATTTTCATTTTTATCGGTCTTTTCTTTCTCAGCTTCTAATTCCCATTTTGTAGATGAATAATCTTCTTTTAGTTTTGCATTTTCATCTTGTAATCTTTTTAATTCATCTTTAAGTTGAGTGATTTCTGCTATTAGTTCATCATTATTGGAGTTTTTAAGATTCTCAATTTCTTTATTCAATTGAGCAATCTTATTATCTTTATCTCTAATCTCTTCTTCTAGATTAGCTTTTTCTTGTTTTAGTTTCTCTCCATTATCTTTGCAAGATTCTAACTTTTCTTTTAATTCATCTATCTTTGTTTGGTCTTCTTGTTTCTTATCATTTAAGTCTTTGATCTGATTTTCTAAATCACTAATTTTACTTATTGAACTTTCTATAACTTTTTTACTACCATCTGTATCATCAGCTTTAGCTAGTACATTAGTAGTTGAGGTTGATGTTAAAACTAATAAAAGAGCCATAAAAAAGGCTCTTAGTCTGTTCGTGTTAAATTTCTTCATTATGAATGTTCTCCTTTTCTTTTAATTTTTCTTCTCTTTTTCTATCATTGATTTTCTCCATTAATTCTTCCAAGCTAATATTGTTTCTCCTAATAGTTACAATTATTTCTTCATTTTCAACTTGTATTTCTTCATCACAAATTTCCTTGTATTTCGCATTTAAATCTTTCAATTTATCTTCTATTTTTTTCTTTCTGTTCCTAATACTTATAAGCTTCCTGTTCACATAATATCTCCCTTCTATCTTGGTCTTCCAAAACCATAAAAGTGTGATTTCCAATATTTTGAATTTATTGATGTGTATTGAATTGGATCTCCCGCGTGAATCATCATTCCGTTACCTGCGTATATTCCTACGTGAGATATTGGAGTTCCACTGTTATATGTTGAGTGGAAAAATATAATATCTCCAGGTTGAGCTTCACTTGGACTTACTGGATTACAATAGTCTTTGTATATTCTCCATGCAGTTGTTCTTGGCATTCTCTTTACACCAGACTTAGTAAATGACCAACATACAAAACCTGAGCAGTCAAAGTTAGATGGTCCACTTGCTCCAAACACATATCTTTTGCCTATATGTTTTTCTGCTTCATTAAATAAGGCTTTTGCAGTAGCTGAATCAAAAGCAAGACCAGGATTTCCAAAGTTTGGATTGTCTACTATTTCTCCTAAGTCCCCATTACCTGATCCAAAAACATCTCCCATATTCCCCTTAGCTTCAAGAAGAGCTTCATAATGAACTACATTGTCTGGATAATCTTTAAATATTTCCCTAACAACTTCATCCATTTCTTTTTTTCTTTAAAGTTACAATTAACTTTTTATATTCGTACTCTTCTTTTTCATAGCTAGTATAAGGATTGCCACGACTATCATATCTAGTTCTTGCTACTGTTCTTGTTCTAATTTCAATTTCTTCTTTAAAATCAAGCTTATACATCTTGTCAAAAAGCTCTTTTAAAATTCCTTTTACTTCAGATGCTGATTTTACTTCTCCACATCTTGAAGTTATATAGGATAAAAGTTCATGGGTATTATGACCAATTTCTCCTTCTTTGTTTATGATGTATTCATCATATCCAGGATGACTTGTTTTTACACTTTCTATTTGTGATTGTAGGTCATATTCCATTGATGAAAATTCTTGATTTACTTCACTTAGAACTGTATCTTGTGATAGGTATGTTGTTGTCATTACTGAGTTTACTGAATTGCTTAGTCCACTCATACCAACACTTCCACCACCAATCATGATTGATATCATAAGACCTAGTCCTATTACTAGAAATAGAATCATCTTACTTTTTCTTACGATTAGCTCTTTAGAAGCCTTACCTAGACTTAAAATAGCTTTTTTAACTCTATCTACAAGTCTTGTTTCGTGCTTTTTAGCTATCATGCTCTTCATTTGCTTTCTTTGGTAAAACTTCTTAAATCTATTTTTCTTTATATAGGCATCTGATTTTTTTAAATCTTCCAAGCCACTTTTAAACTCCAACTTACTTTTTCTATTTCTTATTTTTTTATCAAATTTAGATAGCTTTTTTAATGACTTTTTCTTTTTGTCTAGCTTATACTTCCTTATTCCATGCTGGAGTTTAGAGCTTACATTAGCGGCCTTTTCTCCAGATTCTACACCAGTATTGTCAGATCCTGAACTTAAATAATCTCTCACCAACTCTGAAGACTTAGCTCCAGATAATAAAACCCCAGAAGATAGACCTCCTTTAGTTTTGTTTTTTAGGATATTATTCTTTAGCTTACTTTTAGACTTTTCAAGCTCTCCAATCTTTTTATCTGAGATAAAATATTTAACATCTTGTGCTTTCTTGGAATCTTTCGTTGTAACTTTCTTAGATTCATTTTTTAAGTCATCGATTTTCTTGCGAGTAAATTTATCACTTTCATAATTTTTTCTTTTGTAGTAAGTCTTCTTTTTATTAACTTTCTTTTGTTCTGAAGGTTTAAGGCTTGTTTCCTTTTCATCCTTCATAAATTCTTGATTATTGTCTTTAAGCTCAGAATTATCAAAAGTTTTTTCTGTATCAACTTCGCTTATCTTATTTTCTTTATTTATTTCATTAGAATTTTTTTCCTTATCCCTAAACTTCTTTTCTTGATAAAGCTTCTGCTTTTGCTTTTTATCGATATTAGTATTACTTTCGTTCTTACTTACTTCATCTTTAACAAGCTTTTCTTTTCTATATATTCTCTTACTTTTCTTTGCTTCGATAGGTTTATCTTCACTTGTGTGGATTCGCTTAGACTCTTTCTCGTTAATTTTGTCTTGGAATTTATCCTTACTATGGATAAGTTTATCCTCATAATTTTTAAGAACTTGTCTTTTACTTGATGTCTTCTTATTGCTTTTTGGTTGAACCTCAGCTGAAATATCATCTGTTGTTAATTTATTAGAATTAATATTTCTACTGTTTTCACTATCAAAATTCACCTTTTTGAAGTCTACATCTAAATCTTCATCAAGTTTAAAGCTTTCATCTGCCCTTATTTCAAGATTAGCTTGTTTTGTTTCTCCAGCCTTATCCTTATTATCTAAAACTTCTTTTCTAATTCTTTCCTTATTTTTAGACTTCTGAAAATCTTTTAGTTTATCTTGTTTTTGATCTTTAGCTAATACATTCTCATGGATAAGTTTAGATTCTTTTTCTGAAATTTTATCCCCGAACCTATCCTTAGTCTTAATAATCTTATTGGTATAATCATCTGAATGAACAAGTTTACTTTCAAGATTCTTTTCAGGAGCGTCCCTATTTCGTATAATTTTCTTTTGAAAATCTTTTTTTAGTTTTTTATCCATATCACACCTACTTAGCTTCTTCTGGTTTTGTTGTCATTAACTTATATAACATGGTGTCTTTAGGGAATTTGTCTATAAATGGAACAATAGTATTTCCAAAGAATAATAGTCCCTCACCTGCATTTGAATTAGTTATATAGTTTAACTGATAAGGCGATATTTTTAATTTCTTAGCAAGAATATCCCTATCTCCAGATGCTTGATTTAACATTAGAACAAAGTCTGTATTATCAAAGATATTTTCAATTTCCTGACTTGTTAAAAGGTCTTTTACGTTTTGTGTTATACCTGTTGGAATACCACCCCATTTTCTAAATCTTTTCCAGATTTCTACTGAATATGAAGCAGTTTGTGGGTCTTTTAATAAAAGGTGGAACTCATCTATATAGTATCTAGTAGACTTGCTTCCTCTATTTAGGGAAACCTTGTTCCAAACCTGGTCTTGAATTACAAGCATACCTATTTTTTTAAGTTGTGTTCCTAGCTCTTTTATATCAAAACAGAGTAGTTGTCTATTTAAGTCAACATTTGACCTATTATTAAATACATTAAGACTTCCCTTAACATAAATTTCCATTTCTGTTGCTAGTTTTCTACCGACTCCCTCTTCTTGAGATAGGAGCATATCGTATAAATCTCCTAATATTGGCATATTTTCTGGTTTTGGGTCTTCAAAATATTTTTGGTATATCTTTGGTAAGCACCTATCTATAACTGATTTTTCTGCAGCAGTAAGACCAGATCCTCCTACTACAAGTTCAAGCATAGACATTATGAAGTTTGCCTTATCCTTTAAAGGTGCGTCCCCATCTCCATAGTTCATATTAATATCTAGTGGATTAAGGTAGTCCTTTGATTTTGCTGAAACTTTAATAACTTCTCCATTAAATTGTTTTACAAGGTTTGAATACTCGCCTTCAGGATCACAAATAATTACATCATCGTCTGTTACAAGAATTGCATTTGCCATCTCTCTCTTTGCCGAGAAAGATTTACCAGAACCTGGTGTTCCTAATATTAATCCGTTAGGGTTCTTGAGTTTCTTCCTATCTGCCATAATTAAGTTTTGGCTAAGGGCATTTAAGCCATAGTACAAAGAATTTGCTGAATCAATAAATAGCTCTTCTGTTGTAAAAGGCATAAATACTGCCGTTGATGATGAAGTTAAAAATCTTTTTATCTCGACTTGGTTAACTCCTAGAGGTAAGACAGAAACAAGTCCTTGCTCTTGCTGATGAGATAATCTTTTCACCTGACAATTATGTCTGTTAGAAATTGATGAGATTTGAGCAATAGTATTTTCTAATTTTTGATTAGTCCTAGCAAAATTCATCATTACTATGGTAACTACAAAGAGCCTTTCATCTCTATTTTGTAAGTCAGATAACATGGACTTAACATCCGCACCAAAAGTATTTATATCTGATGGAATAATATCCATATCATATCCTGCTCGAACTGCTTTCTTTTGTTCTTCAATTTTCATTCTATCCAGGTCTGTATTTTTTCTCTTAATGAGTTTAATGGCTTCTGCTTGTTCAACTACATCTATATGAAAAGCTACATAAATATTGTCATCAATATCTAAAAACTCAGATAACATTCTGTCTGATAACTCACTTGCAAGTATTTGAAAATGGCTTACTGCTCCAATATATTTACCAAATTTAAAATTATTTACTGGTGCAAAATTAAAGATATTGGGAGTTATATGTGACTTTGTAGACTCTTTCTTCTTCAAATCTTTATATGAAAAATAAAAGTTTTTGTCTGGATTTAACATATCGTGAACAAGTCTTAGCCTTTCTTCACCATCAAGGCTTTCTGCTCTTACTCCCATAGATTTAAAGTTAGATAAAATATCTACTTCAAGTCTATTTAACTTTGCTCTTGCTTGCTCTAGGTTATCGGCTTCTGTTGTAAAGGTTATATACTTCATCTTTTTAAGTCCGTTATTGCCCTTTGCAAGTTGAAGCTTTAACATCTCCCTAAACTCTTTTCTTACATCGTCATAGAAGTCTCCCTTATCAGCAATTTTAATTGCATCTTGTAGGTCTTTATTTCTTCCTAATTGATTTACATACGAAAGTTCAATGTGGACACTTGGATCAAAAGAATTTAAAAAGTTGGCAAATTGGTTAAAGATTAAATCTCTATCTTCTTCCAATGCCAACTGGTAATTTATATCTTGAAATGAAATTGTCCTTGAATAATTTTTTTCATCTAACTGGCAAATGCCCTCTGGTAACATTCTTATATAGGGAATTGTATCTTCAACAGTAAATCTCTTTTTCTCTTTCTTTAAAAGTACACTTAGAAGACTATTTGTTGGATCTTTCTTTGTTTTTAGCCTTCTTACTTCCTTTCGGTCTTTTTTTAATTGTTTTTCCCTTAGATTTAAGTCGCTGATTTGCTTTTTTCTTTGCTTCAATGTATGCCTCCTTTCTTATTCTCTTAGTTGGTTGATAAAACTTATGAAGATAGAAAAATTTAAAACATTTTTCAAAAGTTAAGGTATCTTTTTCATATAAGGTTATAAAAAAGATTGGCAGGGTTACTATTAGCATTACAATGATAGAAACATCATTAGGTAGATATTTCTTCATAAATAAATAGGTTGGTATACCAATTAGTCCTGCCACAGAAAAACCTATAAGTTGTCTTTTGGTTAAGTTAAAGGCAACCTTTGTTTTAATCTTGTCCAAATCTTTTGGTATTGGTACATATGCCATTTTAATCTCCCTCTACTTCTTCTTTGGAAAGTTCAAGTATATGGTCATAATTAGATGTTGTTTCCTCTTCCAGGTAGCTAATTCTTTCTTCTAATTCTTCTTGTTTTTCTTCATTTCTGTCATTGTATTCGCCTTGATACATAACAAATTCATTGTGACATCTTCCGAGTCTATTTATTCTCCTCTTTAAGTTTCTAATCTCTTCATTTCTTTTTTTCTCTTTTAAGATTTCATAAGTTCCTCCTAATAAAATTCCAAGTCCCAATAAAGCACAATTTTTCTTTTTTAACATTTATTCCTCCTAGTGCGTATTCATAATACTTTTTGCAACTGTTCCACTCTTAAACATCATAAGTCCAAGTAGTAGAGCATATCCTAATATACTAAACAAGCTTGCGTGAATATCTGTAATCTGTACCGTTCTTATTAAAACGGTGTAGATACCTAAACATACCATCAAAAACAAACCTTGTAGTCCCAAGGCAAAAAGTCCCTTGATATAATTTGTTCCAATCTGACCCCATTCTTTATTTCCCATAGTCGCAAATGGTATGGATGATACTGATGAGTAGACATATATTTCAAACATACGCCCATATACTATTAAGGTAATAGTTAAAGATATACATTGAATTGCAATCCTTACAAGGCTTGTTTCAACTAATATCATTAAAAGCTCACCTATTTCTTTTTCTTTTAATGTATCAACCATTGCAACTATCTGATCTCCTGAAACAGTGGCAGAAGTAGTGATTACCCCTGCCGCTTTGTTTACAAGATTTTGTGCCACATCAAAGACTGCCATTGAAAATTCAAAGGCATGGCTTGCAAGGTAGACTGCTATAAACATCTTTATAATGTATTTGAAAAACTCAAAAGTATCTGTATCGTGCATATTATTCTTTTGCATAACCATATTTATGAGTTCAATACATAAAACTGCTGTTATGATAAGACCTGCTATTGGAACGATCACATTATCATTAATGTTTTTTATGAAGTTATACACTTCTCCATTCCAACCCATTGGTGTCTTCCCAACATCAGTTGCAATAACTCCTACCTTGTCATTTATATCTAAGAACATGGACTCAAGATTTGCTTTGATACCTCCGAGTAGCATATCCTTAAAAAATTCAGTTAGCTTGTCAAAGATACCAAACATAGACTTTCTCCTATTTTAAAGCATTTGCAAGTAGTGGAATTAATTTAATACCGATTAGTACAATTCCCCCACCAGCCATAAGCTGCTTTATGCCTAATTAGAGATTGTAAAATACTTGTAGTGTGTCTGTATTTCCTATGAAATTGTAGTAAATATCAATTGTTTGGGTGATTTCTCCATTCACTACTTCTTTTTCGTGAACATAGATTTTTGAGATGAGTTCGTTTAAGGTTTCTTTGTCCAGCTTCTTTATATCCCTATGTTTTTTTATGAGTTCAATCCATTTTTTAACATTAATATCTTCAAGATCTTCTTTGACAATCAATTTTTGATTATCTTTTATTCTTTGATTTAGATAATCTTGTTCGTTTTGTGATTTTTCAAGAATTTTTTGGAAGTTACTTTCACTTATCTTATTGTCTAGCCAGTCATCATATAATCTTTCAATCTTTTTAGTTAAGTCTTCTACTCTTATTTGATCTTCGTAAATCTTATCCATAATAAATTTTTGTTCTTCTTCATTATCAATTTCTCGTGATTTTTCAAGTGCTTTTATAATTTCTTTTTCATCTTTTAATGCTATTTCTGCATTTTTTCTAATATCCTTAAGCACTATCTCATAAAGAGTATCGTAATAAATTCTATGTTGACTACATAATGACTTTCCGTATCTTCTATAAGTGTTACAAGTGAGTAACTTTTCTCTTTTTTTCGATTTGTTTCTTCCAAGATTTAAAGATTTTCCACAATCGGGACATTTCACAATGCCTGCAAATATGCTTTCTTCTCCATTTTTAAATGGTCTTCTCCTGCTCTTTAATTTTTCATTTGCTATATTATAAATATCTTCAGAAATAATTGGTTCGTGTGTATTTTCTACTATTATCCATTCCTCTTTAGGTTTATCGGATAACCAACCTACTTTGAATTTATAATTAACTTTTTGACTAGCAATATGACCAATATAAACTGGGTTTTCAATAATTTCTTTTAGGGTTGTGCAGTCCCACCAATACTCTCCACCATCTACGGTCATTTCTAACTTAGTTTTTTTATTTCTAAGTCCTTTTTTTCTATTCCACCAGGTAGGTGTAGGTATTTTTTCTTCAAAAAGTCTTCTTCTAATTGCTTGTACTCCATAACCACTAAAAGCAAGATCAAAAATTTTTTCAACAATCCATGAAGTTTCATCATCGATTACTAATTTATGTGGATCTTCATTGTCTTTCCTATATCCTATTGGAGCAAGACAACCAATAAATTTTCCTTGCCTTGCCCTTGTCATATAGGCAGATTTCATCTTTTTAGAAACATCTCTTGAATAAAACTCGTTTAAAACATTTTTAAAAGGAACTATTTCGTTGTTTTCTTTAAAGGTATCTACTCCATCATTTAAAGCTATATATCTGACATTGTTCTTTGGGAAGAAATTTTCTGTATAGTATCCAGTCTGCAAATAGTTTCTTCCAAGCCTTGATAAGTCCTTAGTGATGACTATATCCACTTTTTTATTTTCAATATCTCTAATTAGTCTTTGAAATGATGGTCTATTTGTATTTAATCCAGTATATCCATCATCTATATATACATCGTAAATACTCCAACCCCTTGATTTTACATAGTTTTCTAAAAGTTCCTTTTGGTTTTGTATGCTGGCACTCTCTCCTTTCTGCTCATCATCTTTAGATAGTCTGCAATAAATTGCAGCTTTGAATGAAAAGTGATTTGAATTTGTTTGTATCATTTCCTATTCCTCCTTATTTGAGTTTTCGGAAATAACACAACTTTCTCTAAAACTATTTTTATTATAGCACTCTTTTTTATTACTATCAATATTATATTTGTTATACTCAATTTCATTAGTCTTATTTAATTTGCTTGATTTTTTTATTAATCTTAGAAAAGCGTCTGTGTCTGTTCTTCTATTATCATAATTTCTTTTTACAATATATTTTGTTTGTCTTTTTGTCATAGCTTATCCTTTCATACAATAAAAAAAGGCGATTAGATTTTTAATTTTCTAATCGCCTTTTAAGTGTCATATTTATCTTTTTTTATCTCTGGCATACTTTTATACCTTTTCATACTTAAAGTCTTTAATAATGCCTTTCCACCTCTTTTTATCTATAAAGATTCTCCTACATCATAGTTCATTTTTTTATTTCCACCTTGATGTCTTAGTTTGTCTTTATCTTCTTCATACCATTTTAAGATTGTTACATAGTGGTTTTTATAGGTTTTGCCACTGCTTTCCATGTATCTGGATAGTTTATTTATCATTATTTCTGTGTGTGAGTTTAATTTTTCTTTAAGATTTTTATATTCTTCTTCGCTTAGACTTACATTTTTGAATTCTCCATAAAAAATGGGGGTGGACTGTTCTTCTCTCCCCTTATCTATACTAACCTTATCTAATCTACCCTTACCTATACTGGGTTGACCACTTGACAACCTTTGGTTAACCAGATGACAACCAACTTTTTCTTCTGAAATATATGCTCCATTTTCCGTTTGATAAAGCTGTTGTTTCTGCTCTATATACATTGTTGGCTTATATCTATCTTTTCTAATAAAGTTATTTATTTTCCAATGAGTAATGACGATAATTCCTTGATCAAAGACTATCACAAAGCCTTTGGCAATAAGTATTTTTAGGTCATCTTCATTAGCTCCGATAATCTTGATGATTTTCTTAGGATTATTTACAAAACCATCATCATCTGCCCTCATTGATAGATGAAAATACAGACATTGACTACTTAGTGGCATATCCAAAAATAAGTCGCTATCCACTATCTTTAGTGAAAACATTCTTTTATCTGCCATGCTCTCCTACCTTTCTTCAAATAAAAAAAGACGATAGTTTTTAATTCTACCGCCTTGCGTACATTTATTATGTTTTTAAAATTTATTTTAGTTCGTTTTCAATTTCTTCTATGGTTGGTAATGCTCCTTTTAACCTTTCAGGAATTAAGTTTTGTAGTTGATATTCTGAAATTCCAATAGGCTCTCTTGAGCTTTCAGAAGCATATTTTGCCAATACATTATCCTTTGTCTTACAGATTAAAAGACCTATTGTTTGATTATCTCCATCTCCCTTTAATATATGGTTTACAGATGTTACATAGGTTCCAAGTTGCCCTATATCTGCAGGTTTAAATGCGGAAATTTTAACCTCCACAACTACATAGCAATGAAGCTTAATGTTGTAGAATAACATATCAATAAATTCTTCTGAATTTCCAACTAAAAGTCTATATTCTCTGCCAACGAACGAAAAACCTGTCCCTAGCTCCAATAAGAATTTTTGAATATTATCCATCAAAGCGTCTTTCAATTCTTTTTCATCATAATTTTGCCTTATAGCTATAAAGTCAAAATTATACGGATCTCTTGTCATTTCATTAGCTAAATCACTTTGGGTTGCAGGCAAATTATTTGTGAAATTTGTTATTGCTTTTCCTTGTCTCTCAAACAGATCTGTATCCAAGAAATTTAAAAGCACAGCTCTACTCCAGCTATTTTCTAATGTTTTAGATATAAAGAAAAATGCTTTATTCAAATTTCCCTCACATCTATCCATAATATATCTTTGATGTCCCCATGGGATACTAAAAATCATATTAAAATCTCCACCGACTTTAGATATTTGTAAATCGTCCACAAGCTGTGGACCATTTAATGGCGAATACATTTCATAAAATTTCTTCATATATTTTAAATTAGTAACAGAAAATCCTTTAACATTGGGAATTTCATTTTTTAAATCCGAACTTAATTTTTTATAGAATCCGCTTCCCCATCTGCTTTCTGCTTTTAAGCTAATAATTTCTTCTCCTAAACTATAATAAAACTTTAGCATTTCAGAATTGACCGAAACTGCTGCTTTAAGTTGCCTGCTTGTATATGATTTTTTTATTTTCTCAAGCATTTTTATATATTCACTATCTCCTACAATAGCTAAATCTTTTTTATTCATTCTCATCACTCCAATCTGATTTTCTTTATTTTATTCTATTTCTTGCACCAATGGTGGGAGTTTTAATCTTTTTATCACAATCAGCTTAAGGTAAACAAGCTAATTTTATCATTACACATTTAGTTTGATTAATGTGATTATACCAAAAATGTTAAATCTTTTCTATCTCTCCCTCTCTCTCTTTATCTATCTCTATATCTTTCTCTATCTCTATCTCTCCGTTGCACTTTTGTTGCTTGTGTGTTGCATTGGTGTTGCATTGCAACATTTTTAATTCTCTAGACTTTCTTGAACGCCTTGTAGAAGCTGTTTCTGATCCTATTAGGCTTGGTATTTCAGTTAAATAATATTCATCATTTTCTGTTACAACTTCTAATAAGCCTTGATTGATTAAATAATTAACTGTAACCATTACATCATCGTCTGTTTCATCTATGGTTAGTGCTAACTCTTTTATAAAATCACTTTCTACGCCGTCATAATAGAGTTTGCCCTCATCTTTTAGGCTTAGTAGTAGAAGTTTTAGGTAGATTATCGTGTAGGTATCTCCTCCCGATATTCTCCTTAGTCTTTTTATCCTCTTGTCTGTGAAAAATTCTTCTTTTAATTTTATCCAATAATATCTTTTGTTTATTGCCATTCTAATCCTCCTTGCAATAAAAAAAGAAGTAGATTTTTTCTCTACTTCTCCTTATAATTTATATTTTATTTTTCCTTGTATTTTTTAATGACTTTTTCTACTTGTTCTTCAAGCTCTTCCCTGTCTGGGATATATAGGGTGTATTTTGATGCGAATATTTTATTTGATAAATTTCCTAAGGCGTATTCTGCTTGGACTCCGTCTTTGTCTGTACATAAGATTATTCCTATTGGTTCATTGTCCATCTCATCATTAACTTCTGCCTTATAATAATTAAGATACATATTGATTTGCCCAACTGCTTCTGGCATTAGCTTACTTGTCTTTAGTTCGATTAAGACATAAGACCTTAATATTTTATTGTAAAATACCATGTCCACATAATAGTGGGTATTTCCTAGTGTTACCCTCTGTTGACTTCCTACATACATAAAACCCTTGCCGAGTTCTAGCAAGAATTTTTCGATATGATCTATGAGTGCTTTTTCTAAGTCACTTTCCAGCATTGGTTTTTCTTCTGGAAATCCTAAAAATTCAAATACATAAGGGTCTTTTACAAGATCTGCTGCATTATTTATTTCATTGCCCTTTAAGGCTAGGTCTAAGACTTTTTCTTTGTTTTCTTCTCCAGCTGATAAGAGCAACCTTTCAAATAGTGATGTTTTGATTTGTCTTTTAAGTTCCCTTACTGACCAATTTGCGTTGATGCTTTCTTTTTCATAAAAGCTTCGCTTTTTTTCATCGCTGATTGATAAGAGTTCACAATAATGGGACCAAGTCAATTTTCCAGACAGTGTCTGGAAAATTGGATATGATAAATATAAGTTTCTCATGTTAAATAAATTAGACTTAGAAAATCCCTTACCATATTCCTTTGTAAGTTGTCTTGACAAATCATTTATAAGCTCTTTGCCATACTCTGCTCTTTCAGAATGACCTTGCTCATCTTCTACGATGATACGTCCAATCTCCCAGTAAGTTTGCACTAAAATATTATTGACTTCTCTTGCAACTTGATTTCTTGCCTTATCCATTAATGTTTTTATACTATTAAAAACATCATCATGAACCCTATCTATGTTATTTTTCTTATTCATACAAGCACCTCTTTGACCTCTTAACTGCTTTAATTATATCATAAATATTGTGTTTATTCTATTTTATATCCTTTCTACATTGATATTTCCCAGATTTTCGATAATCGAAATTCTTGATTTCCGATTTTCGGAATTCTGGACTTCTGCTTTTCGGAAGTCTTGTTATTATGGTTATTTAAGGGTGTAACTTTTCGTTACTCCCTTAGATTTCTCTGGTCATATCTTTTTTACTTGGTTTTACTTTTTCTTTTACTTTTCTTTTTACTTTCTCTTTTGTCTTATCCTTGTTCTTGGATAGGTCTTTGTATTTCTTTATTTGTTTTAGAATACTTTCTTTTTCTTTTTTATTTTCCTTGGCTATGACTTGCTTAAAGGCATATTCCATTACTTTTATGTCTTTGGCTTGAAAAAATACTTCATAGTTTTGGCTTTCTTTGTTTTTCATTATTGAAAAGCTTACTCCAAGTTTGTTTAGTTCTTTTTTTAATTCTTTGAGGTCGCTTTGATCTATGCTTATATTTTCTAGTTGTCCTTTTTTGTAGAGGTCTTTTATTTTCATTTCATCGCCCATAAGGCTTTTGAGGTTGCCATTTGCTTTTTCTAAAGTTTCATTCATCTTTTTTCTTATTTCTTTGTCTAAGTTGATTGATTCTTTTGCTGCCTTTATTGTGTATGTTATTATGGTTTGTGCTGCTTGACCTGCTTCTTTGCTTATTTCTTCGTTTATCATGTTTTCTCTCCTTTGTTTGAATTAAAAAAGGGAAGTATAGGCTTTAATTTTTCTATACTTCCCTTTGATTGTTTTTATTTTATTGTTCTTGGTGGTGGAATGCTTTATTTTGATATTTTATATATTTCTTAGGTATTTGTACCTTTTATACTTTTAAATAGCTTACAGTACCTTTCCACCTTTAGTAGTTTGTGTGTGTTCTTTTGTCTGATAGATAGTTTTTCATGTTGGAATACAAAACTTGTATTTTTTCATTGTTCATTTCTTTTATTTCTTCTGTGCTTTTATATGTTTTGTATGTTCCATCTTGATCTGCTTTTATGAGTTCATCTATTAGCTCTTGCCTTTTATTCATCTCTATTACCTCCTAGATCTGCCTTTATTTTCTTGGTCATATTATAGCTTGGATAAGATATTTTTACCAGGTCTTATCTTTCTTGATTTTTGTAATAGTCTTTAGTCATTTGTCTTTTTTTATTAAAGCTATCACTATCTTGCTTATATTCTTTTATCTTTTCTATGATACTTTCTTTTTCTCCTCTC
>NZ_AWXD01000012.1:0-5036 GCF_000478945.1 Peptoniphilus sp. BV3AC2
GGATAGTCCTACGATTTCTACGTTGTCTCCTACTTTTACTGTTCCTCTTTCTACTCTTCCTGTTGCTACTGTTCCTCTTCCTGTGATTGAGAAGATGTCTTCTACTGGCATTAGGAATGGTTTGTCTGTGTCTCTTTCTGGTTGTGGAATGTAAGCGTCTACTTCTTCCATTAGTTTTACTATTTTGTCTCCCCATTCTCCTTCTGGTTCTTCTAGGGCTTTTAGTGCTGATCCTACTACGATTGGTGTGTTATCTCCGTCGAAGTCGTATTCGCTTAGTAGGTCTCTTACTTCCATTTCTACTAGTTCGATTAGTTCTGGGTCATCTACTTGGTCTTCTTTGTTTAGGAATACTACTATCTTTGGTACACCTACTTGTCTTGCTAGTAGGATGTGTTCTCTTGTTTGTGGCATTGGTCCGTCTGCTGCACTTACTACTAGGATTGCTCCGTCCATTTGTGCTGCTCCTGTGATCATGTTCTTTACGTAGTCGGCGTGGCCTGGACAGTCTACGTGTGCGTAGTGTCTGTTTGGTGTTTCGTATTCTACGTGTGATGTTGAGATTGTGATTCCTCTTTCTCTTTCTTCTGGTGCTTTGTCGATGTGTGCGTAGTCTACGAATTCTCCTGATCCGTATCTCTTGTTCATTATTAGTGTGATTGCTGCTGTTAGTGTTGTTTTACCGTGGTCTACGTGTCCTATTGTTCCTATGTTTACGTGTGGTTTGTTTCTTTCAAAATGCGCTTTTGCCATTTTAATCCTCCTTAAGCCTCTTCATTTATGAGGTAAAGTAAATCCTCAAATCTATTTTAACACAAAGTCATTAAAAAAACTAAATTTATATGTGTAAACCCATAAAAAAATAGCCATCTTCATGGCTATTGAAATTTAAATTCTTTCTATATATGGCATGGCAAATTTCTTCATGTAGTAGTAGAAATATATAAATCCTATAAATTCTGCAATTGGAGGCGCCCACCAAACTAGACTGAGCTTTCCAAATCCGCTTAAGAAGTATGCAACCGGGATAAGTCCCACTCCCTGTCTAATGATAACTCCCACTAAGGACAGAGTTCCATTGCCAAGGGATTGAAAAAGTGACCCAGTTACCATTGAAAATCCAGCGAATAGGAAAGAAATAGAAATCGTTCTAAAAGCAACCACTGCCACTTCCAGAAGACTATCGCTAACTCCAAAGATATCTTTTAGAATAAAACTAGATAGGAATTGGAAAATCAGTATTCCAACTACCATGATCATCATTCCCCAGATGATTGCAAGTTCATAGGTCTTCTTCGCCCTCTCTCTATTCTTCGCACCGTAGTTATATGCGATGATTGGAATAATCCCGCTATTTAAACCGAAGATCGGCATAAATATAAAGGACTGAATCTTGTAGTAGATTCCGTATGCTGCCACCGCCGTCTTGGAAAATCCGTTTAAAATCTTGTTCATAAGAGAGATTGAAACTGATGTAATAGTTATAAGTATGATGGAAGGAAGTCCAACGGTGTAGATTTTCTTTATAACATTCCACCTTGGGACAAATGTCCTCATCTGTACTTCTACATTGTACCTATGATTTAAGTAAAGTCCCACAAACATACCAATGATTTGACCGATTATAGTCGCATAAGCCGCCCCTGCAATTCCAAGAGCCGGTAGTCCGAAGTATCCAAAGATAAGAATCGGATCCAGGATAATATTTATGATTGCACCGATACCTTGGGTGAGCATGGTGAGATAACTTCGTCCCGTGGATTGTAAAACTCTCTCCATGGTGATTTGTACAAAAACCCCGAAACTTCCCATGGTAACTATCCTTAAATATATTTTTCCATAATCAATAATTTCCAAATCATCTGTGGTGAGACGGAAATATTTTTCTGAAAGTGTAAGTCCTAGGATAAAAAATATTATAGAGTAGCAAAACGCTAGAAACATTCCATTTTCCGCTACACTATTTGCAAGTTCAAAGTTCTTCTCCCCGAGGGAACGAGATAAAAGAGAATTTATCCCCACTGCAGTACCAACAGCCACCCCAATCATGGTATTTTGAATAGGAAAGGCAATGGACACAGCAGTAAAAGCATTCTCCGAAATCTTCATCACGAAGTATGAGTCCACAATATTGTATAAAGCTTGAATAAGCATTGAAATCATTATTGGTACAGAAATCTCCAATATAAGGCTTGAGATATTCTTGGTACCCATTTTATTTTCTTTGATAGTAATTCCTCCTTAACTATCTTATTATACTAGATAAATGGTAAAATAGAAATAAATGTAATTGGGTAAGTATCTATTAGGAGGTAATTATGAAAATATTTATTACAGCGCGAATCCCGGACGAAATACTTAAGAGACTAAGTAAGTACGAATTAAATTATCACGACAGCGAAATTCCTCTAACCAAGGAAGAAATCATAGAAGGCGTAAAGGACGCAGAAGTTTTGCTATGCCCACTAAGCGACAAAATAGATAGAGAAGTCTTAGAAGCAGGAGGAAATCTAAAACTTGTAGCTAACTATGGAGCAGGATACGACAATATAGACACAGCTTCTGCAAAAGAAATGGGCATCTATGTAACCAACGCCCCTGCACCATCCAGTGCTGTATCAACAGCAGAGCTAACCTTTGGACTTATGCTTGCCATCTCAAGAAGAATCGTAGAAGGTGAAAGACTCTCCAGAGAAGATAAATTCCTAGGATGGAGACCAACCTACATGCTTGGTCACGAATTAAGAGGCAAGACTCTTGGAATCTTCGGTCTTGGAAATATAGGAAGCAATTTAGCTAAGCGTGCATTGGCATTTGAAATGAATGTCATCTACCATTCAAGAAATAGAAAAGAAGAAATGGAAAAGTTGGGCGTAAAATATGTGGACTCACTTGACGAACTTCTAGAAAAGTCAGACTTTGTATCCCTACACAGCGCATTTAAGCCAGAACTTAAACATATGATTTCAACGAATGAGTTTAAGAAGATGAAGAAGAGTGCATACCTAATCAATGCAGCAAGAGGACCATTGGTAGAAGAAAAAGAACTTATCAAGGCCCTAAACAAAGGAGAAATCGCAGGATGCGCCCTTGACGTTTACGAATTCGAACCTAAAATCTCAGAAGAATTAAAGAATGCAAAGAATATCCTACTTGCACCACATTTAGGAAACGCAACCTTCGAAGCAAGGCTTGAAATGGGTAACGCAGCCGCAGACAATATAGAAGACTATGAAGCTGGCAAAGAACCTAGAAACAATGTAGCGAAATAGATAAAATTATTTTTTGCATAAAAAAACCTCAGTAGCATCATTAGCATCTGAGGTTTTTGTTTTTGTATTGTTTATTATGATTGTAATTTAAATTATAAATTAATTATTCCGGCGGAAATATTATAAAAATAGCTTTGCAAAATAAATCCAAAAAAAATGTGCAGATAAGTTCTACACATTTTTTTAAATAATTTTACTATTTAATTGTTCCCTCTATATATTTTCCAGTATCCGCATCTAGAAATCTTATTTTATTTCCAGAAATGGTTACAGTTTCTACATCTACATTTGCTTTTTTGCTGTAGATTATTTTTTGTTCTCTATCGAAGACTAGGATTTCCTTATTGTCGAAGGTAGCAACTACGAAATCTCCTATCTTTCTCATTCCTGTCAATCCGCCACCGGATAAAATTTTGCCATCTATGTCTTTTAAGGCTCCCTTGTCTGCAGAAATTTTGTAGTAAATCTTGTCATTAAGAACAGTGAATAGAAGTGGATCCCATTTATTTAGATTGATTGAAAGGACTTCTTTCACTTCGTCTTTTTCAATGTCATAGTAATTTATTGTCTTTTTCGTATCGCTATCCACTTGATAATATAATTTGCCATTGTCAAATTTGAAGCCAGAACCATTTTCTTTTATTACCTTTATAGGATTTGCCTTGCCATCTTCAACAATAGCAACAACTATACTATAATTATCTTGGTTTTTCCCGATTAGGTAAGTCTTTCCATTTATGCTTTGCTTTTCAAAGTATAAAATTAATTTGTCGCTATATTCTTCTGCGGATTTTTCCATAGGTTTTACTTCTGTGTTTTTACTGCCATCTTTTGATTTAGATGAAATCACAAGCCCATCTCTATTTGTAAAAGAATAGTTTAGATCAAACTCATCGTGGCAAAATCTCCAGGTGAGAGGGAAATATGTCACATCTCTAAATACAAGTAGTGGATACTTTTCTTTCGAATTTATTATTCTATTTTCATTTACATTTACAATAAATGTTGGAACTCCCGCCTTGTAAGAATTTTTATTTTTAAATCCTTGGTCGTAATTACTATACTCTCCTATAGAATTTGGATCTCGGCTGACACTAAAGATTCTCTTATACTTATCCCAATCGGTAGTAAGTCCCATAAATCTGGAGTTTTTGTAGGTTAGCGGAAAATAGGTTATATCTCTATAAACAATAAGAGGATACTTGCTTTTCTCATTGTCCATCTTAACTCCATTTATTTTAACAGGAAACTTCGGCAAATTTACATTTACATTTTTAGCAAAGGTAGCACTTGGAAGTATTGCAATGGCTAAAATTAAAACCATTAATTTTGACTTTTTCATGACTTCTCCTTTAATTAAAAATTATACTTACATCTTCATCTGTTCATTTAATATATGAATTTACATGACCTATCTGTGCAACTTATTCATTATAAATAAATAATAAGCTTTCAGACTAGTTATTCTTGTCTCCATTCTTGAACCTTTTGGGGTTGGTGTAGTTCATAATTCCTCCTTGACGATTGTCTTTTTTTATAATTTAGTACACTGCTTTAACTATATTATACCCCCCCGACTAAGTAAAACTTTTTCTAATAATTTTTTGCATAAAAAAAACTTGCGTCGTCTCTATAGATCAACGCAAGTTAATTATTAATGCTTAAAAAGCAACCGGCAATAACTTACTCTCCCAGGCCGTTACCAGCCAAGTACCATCAGCGCATGAAGGCTTAACTTCTGTGTTCGATATGGGTACAGGTGGG